>CAZZYO010000013.1:0-46642 GCA_964658255.1 Candidatus Babeliales bacterium | reverse complement strand
CCACGATGCTCCGCGTATTTGTTCCACGATGCTCCGCGTATGCAACAACGATGTTCCGCGTAGGATTTCTCGATGCTCCGCGTATGCCTATAAGGAAGCAAGATATACAGTTGATCCAAGAGATCTAATGCAGTAAATATTCAGAGCTTTGAAACCTTAACTAAAGTTTTAGTGGCTGTTGTTTCCAAAGCCAAAAGCCGCATCGCGTATCAGTGGGCAGGCTGACCATCCAGGCCAAGCGCAAAGGAACGCCTCTCGGTATGGCGGACGGTCTGATCGCCGCCACAGCGCTGGAGCATGACCTCACCCTGGTCAGGCGCAACGAGAAAGACTTCGCCGGCCTGAACTTGACGATCTTCAATCCATTCACCCACTAGCATAGTGCTAGCCAAGCCAAACGAAGAGCCTATGGATTTGCCGCTCACACAATCCGTGAGCTTGGAACGCACAAGACGGTCCCACAAACCCACAGGCACGACGGCGGGATGCTATACAGAGTTTTATTCCAGGCAACAGACCTACGACATCAAGCAGGATGCGAAGAGCAGAACAAAGCCAACGGCCAGCATCACCAAAGGTAAGGTTTTGGGAATGCCGGGCTGTTGAAGATTCGTTCCTTCGGACATGACTGCCATTTTGTCCGACACATCCTGACAAGCAATTTCTTTGCGCCGGGTCACCTAAAATGGGACTCATGATCGCTCAAGCCAGCACCGAGAACGGCGTCCAGATCGATGGGTTTGTGATCGTGGAAGATATTCTCTCGCGTCAGAAAGTCGACGATATCCTGAGCGCTCTTGAGTGCATTGGCGACACCGGTTCGGTGAGAAAGCGTGGCGGAATCTTCGCTGTTCGCAATCTCCTGAACGTGTCGGCCGAGGTGAGGGAACTAGCAGAGTCCGATGCCGTCCGCATGCTGGTTGAGCCTATTCTCGGAGCGCATTTCTTTCCCGTCCGAGGCATTCTGTTCGACAAGATTCCAGATGCAAACTGGAAGGTTCCATGGCATCAAGACGTAACGATTGCGGTAAGGGAGCGAGTCGAAACCGATGGCTTTGGACCGTGGTCGATGAAAGCGGATGTGCTCCATGTTCAGCCTCCGGCGGCGATCCTGGAGCACATGCTCACAGTGCGATTGCATCTCGATTCCTGCGGTGAGGAGAACGGCGCCCTGCGTGTTCTGCCTGGATCGCACACGCGCGGCAAGATCCCCGAAGAGGAGATTCCGGCTCTGCGCAAGAGCTTGCCGGAGAAGGTCTGTGCAGTCGGGCTAGGGGGAGCGTTGCTGATGCGGCCTCTTCTGCTCCATGCGTCGAGCGCTGCGCAGGTCCCAGGGCATCGCCGCGTCGTCCACCTGGACTTCGCCTCCGTTGCCCTCCCGGCCGGTCTTCAGTGGCTCTCTGAGGTCTCCTAGGCTGAGCACAGTTAATCGGCCTGAGGTGGTAAAGCTCGACTATCGGCAGGGCTACTACGCGGCCAAGGAGTTCAGCAAATTCACCGAGGCAGATAAAGAGCGGCAGTTGGAAGACGCTCTGCTGCTTGAAGATCCCATCACAGACCCAACCATGGCAATGGAACTGAATTACTCACGAGCGCCTGAAGCAGATTTCCAGCCAACTGCGGAAGAATCAGACCATGGCTGACATGCTGGGTCGAATGACGCAGCAACAGCGCCGCTCGGAGCTCCTTCGCCACCTGACACGAGAAGTGCTGAAGGAGATGCCGATCCCATCGATCGAGGAATGGCAGATCAAGAACCCGCAAGGCGTTCTGTTCTAGCTCGTTAGAGAAAACGTCCCATTGAAAGCTGGGAATAATGGCTTAGGCTTCCGGTGTGTTCTTTAACATGCGTTGATCAAAGTGGAACGGTCAGGGCGCGAGCAGACTGATTTAGGGGAGTGCCGAATACTAGTGCGATGCCAAGAGTAGGTTGAGGCAAGGCGCTTACCCTCGCCCAGCTGGCAAAATAAGACGCTTAGCGGGTGCGAAAGGCGAGAACTGCAGCGAGAACCGCGACAACCAGCACGGCAATCATGAGGAAATATCCACGAGCCCGACGGGGACGATAGGGAGGCAGGATTTCTTCAGGGGATGCAGCCTGGATGCGAACAAGGATGATGCTGACATTGTCCGGCGCCCCCGCTGCGAGAGACAACGCTAGGAGAACGTCTGCCGTAGCATCGACCCCGGTGGCAGATTCTTCAAGTATGGATCTGATCTCGTTGGGTGGGAGGTAGGCCCATAGGCCATCCGAGCAAAGGAGTAGTATGTCCTTCTCACGAAGGAGCAAAGTCTGTAACTCAAGGCTGGCGTTATCTTGACCGAGGCAATGAGTGAGGATGTGGGCGCTGGGATGACCCGGCGCCTGGTCAGGGGCCAGTATGCCTGCCTTGACCATGCGTTGAACCACCGAGTGATCCTGAGTAAGAGGCAATAATTCGTGGTCGCGAAAAACGTAGGCGCGGGAGTCTCCCAGGTGCCCCAGGGTCGCTGTTTCTCCATCAAGAAGAGCGAGAACCACGGTAGAAGCCATGGCAGCAGGCTTTCCATCGTCTGTGCCTGGAGCCACGTCAATCCGATGTTTTGCGGCCGCCGCGGCAATCGATTCAGAGACGAACGTAGTGGCCTCCTGTAAAGCCACCTGCACATCCATCTCCTTCTGCTTTGTGCCGAGTACACGTGTGTACTCCCGGACCGCAATCTCTGCAGCCTCGGCCCCGAAGGCGTGCCCCCCTACGCCGTCGGCAACCAGGAAGAGCTCGCCAAGAAGAGTCTGGGTGTGAAGCACGCGGTCCTGGTTCTCGCTCCTCACCGCGCCGGGATGACACCTGAGGCTGTAGGCGAGCGTGATGGGGGATCGCCCCCGAGCGCCGGTGTCGCTCTCGTGGATAACTGGCATCTTGAAGTCCTCTTGCACCTACAGGATGTCGCGCATGCGTAAAAAGCCAAGAACAGCGCCAAGAAGAACAGCCAGCATGGTTCCCAGAGCCAGCATCGTCGTGCCGTATGACTTGCGCAGGGTGTTAGCGCTCAAGGGGGGAGCAGGCTGGCGAATTCCTTTTTCCGTACTTGTATGCTTCGGCACCTGGAGCGTTGCTGCATCGACGCCCTTGCCTCCTGCAGGACAGTCGTCCCAGGTTTGTGGCCCGGGCAGGTAGCCACAAGGATGGCCTTGAGCCTCGTCGACCATGTTGCGCTCAAAGGCCCAGCGTGAGGGAATGATAAAGCTGAGCGCGTGTGCCGGGGCGGGCATCTTGTAGATCGCGCGGATGCCGCCGCCGAGCGTGATGACCGGAAGAAGTACGACGGGTAGTAACGCGATCGCCGTTTCCGTTGTGGCGCTGCGAGCCGAAATGGCAAGGCCGAGCGCAGCGCCTACGAGCGAAGAGGCGAACAGGATGCCAGCTTCACGCAGGAAACTGCCTTTGAGACCACAGCAAAAGTAGACGATCGTAAGAAGAGTCGCGCACTGGAAGAGACAGAGTGCCGCAAGCACAGCGAACTTGGAAAAGACATAGGATGGAAGCTTGAGGTTGACCATCCGCTCGCGCTGAAAGATCGACCACTCACCAACCACATCGCGGGCCGCATTGTTGCAGCCGAACCAGATCGCCGCAACGACAAGTAAGAACTCAATGCCGGTGAGGTTGGCGCCAAGTTCGCCAAACTTCTGCTGGGCGCTAGCCATGGCCGCGCCCAGCGAAGGAGGCGTAACGGCCAGCGCAGTCTCCAGCTTTTCCACTCCCTGCACTACTCCGAAGACCAAGGCGATCAGGACAGCAAAGAGCGGCGCTTGCAAGAGGGTGATGATGAGCTGCGCACGATCGCGCGCACGGAGGAGCAAGTTACGGCGCAGTAGCGTCCACCACTGGCCGATGCCCAGCCGCCGCGTCGTAGTGCCATTTTGCGTGCCAGAGCCCTTCACTTTGCCGGAGCGGTCTTCGACAAAGAGCCGCTTATAGCGCGACTGCTGATAATGGCTCGCCCAGAGAGCGGTACTTTTAGTGGCCAGTCCGGAGAGCAGCATCTCGGGATTCAGATCTTCTGTCCTGTGCCGCGCCGCGGGTTGGAAAAACTCGATCGAGTCAGGGAAGGCAGGCCCAAAATACGCGAGCGAGCCGCAGCCGCCGCGGTCGCGCGAGATCATGATCAGGTTGTCGAACTTGCGATACACATCGATGCTGGGCTGGTGGATGGTGGTGATGATCGTCTTGCCTTCACTCGAGAGGCGCTTAAGCAGGTCTACGACGCCTTCGGCGTCGTAGGATGAAAGACCCGAGGTTGGCTCGTCCAGGAAGAGCACAGGAGTGTCAGTGATCAGTTCCATCGCGATATTGACCCGCTTGCGCTGGCCTCCGCTGAGAACCTTTTTCTCTGGCGATCCAATAAGGGTGTCCTTCTTATCAAGGATCCCGAGTTCATTGAGTATTTTATTGATCCGTGCTTCTATCTCGGCGTCGGTGAGGTCGGTACGTAACTTAGTTGAGAAATAAAGTGCCTCGCGCACGGTAAGTTGGGAGTGCACAATGTCGTCCTGCGGCACGTAGCCCATCTGCTGCCGAAACTGGTCATAAGACTTGTAGAGGTCTATGCCGTTGAAGAGCACCTGGCCACCTTCGGGGCGGGTGTACCCGTTGAGGGCTTTGAGGAATGTCGTCTTGCCTGCTCCAGCTGGCCCCATGAGAGCGACCATCTCTGACGGATACACGGTAAGGGAAATCGGCTCGAGCAGACGTTTGCCATTAACTGCAACCGATACGTCTACCGCGGCGATCGAGACATTTCCATGAAACTCGCGGCGCTCCAGCCGCCCATCCGCGACCAGGCGGAACTGGAAGCTGCCTATGCCGATCTCCTGGCCAGTCTGTAATTCGGTGCGGCTGCTGAGTCGTACGCCATCGACAAAGGTCCCATTGCGTGAGCCGAGATCTTCAAGGACGACCTTGCCGCTGCTGCGCACGAGCCTGGCGTGATGCCACGACACGAGGGGATCCTCAAGCGGCTCGCTACATGCCGGGTCACGGCCGAGGGTGATGGTCTCCTCCTTGAGGTCGAGCGGTTGGTAGGCTGCACCCATGGCAGTGCCGTTCGGTTTCAGCAACCGGGCTGCTGGCACCTTGAGTGAGCCCAGGTAAACATCATCTGCAGGGCCCAAGGCCGTACGAGTGATCTTGTTGCCAAAGTGGTTGAGCGAGGTGCCGTTGCGCGAGTGGAGGTCTTCAAGAATGTACTCGCCATTCTCGAAGACAATCTGCGCGTGATTCCAAGAGATCATCGGCAGGTCGATGACCACTTCGGATTCGGGCGAGCGGCCAATACGGATGGTGCGGGAGAGTATCGGCAGCGTGGGCGTAGGCATGGTTCCCCCAGTGGCAAGCATTGCTTCCAGTGATTTACGGGAGGCTTCGGGCGCCGCCCTGGGATACGCTCGCTTGTAGAACGTCAAGGCGTCGGCGCATTGCTGATGTGATCATTCATCTTGAGCGCCGCCGTGCCGGAGTAAGTAGCGGTAGCGGACCCCTCATCGGTTTCAGTGACCTTTGCCTCGCCTAGCTTTTCGCTGACTACCTTGATGACCTTGCCAGTAGAGGGATCTTTGATCGTGCGTAATGGGCGGGTGATTACCACGGTATCTCCTACGCGAACACCTGACTTTGCACCTACGTTGATGATGATGGCATTCCCGGTTACGTCAGCAACGAGACCGTTGTAGATGGCCGGAGCTGCCGGTGGCGCTACTCTGGGCGCCATGGCTGGAGAAGCTTCTATCTGCATTGCCATGGTGGCGATAGCCTGCATGGTGGCCTGCTCAGCGAGCGGGTCTGCAAAGTTTTTCGAGGTGTTGCTCGAGGAGACGCCGCCCGTGCCCGAGCTCGCCATCCTGAGGCCGCTCTGCTTCTTTTCCGCCTCGCCTAAACCAGTGGCCGAGGCCAATATCTCGGCTGTGCTTGTGTTCACGGCGCGAGCCGTAGTGGCCACCTTCACCCGGGTTGCTTTCTGGTCAAGCGTCGTTCCGTTAAACCTGCCTAGGCCACGCACGAGGCCGCCCGTTTTACTTTCCTGCTCCTCGTTGCTGAACCCAGTCACCGCACCGATGATGATTGCATCGACACCGGCGACCTTTCCGATCTTTGCGGCAGACGACGGATCGTTGCGATCGCTGTTGGATAGGTTTTGCTCCTTGATGATCTTGTCCAGCGCGCTCCGCTCGATGACGATGAACCTGCCATCGTTCACTAACCTGTCGATGAGCAGGTCAGAGAGTTTGCGTCCGAGGTCCTCCTGGATGGCGAACTGTCGCGAAGCCTTTTGCTGCACCTCCTGACCTACGTCGAAGGTCATTACCGCAACGCGCAGCCTCTGCTGCGCCTGCAGCGGCAAGCAGGCGAGAGCAGCGAGGGCGCAGATGGAGAATAGACGAACCCCTGGCGAGAAGTGGGAGACTCTGCAAACGATTGTGCTGGTCATATCTATATGCCTCCAACGAGTAAGTTAGTGATGATAGGGGTGGGCAAGTTAGCGGCCTAGGAAGCTTTCGAGCGTCTTGACGTCAGGCTCGGTAAGAGCGGCAAACCGCTCCGCTCGATCTGCATCATGATCGGCAAACGCATGCTTGGCTTTGGCAAGACTGGTGTTCATGCTCGACTGCGTGGCAACCATGTCGCCACGCAGGGACATGCCATCCTTGGCCATGCTTCGCTGCATGTTGTTCAGGCTGTTGTTAACAGCCGTGGCGCGACTTTCCAGGTTGTCGATCTGAATCTCGGCATTGTCGAGCCTTTGTTTGACAGCAGGGTCGGGCGGGGCCGGTGTGTCCATTTTTGCTTCGCCCGGCGGTGGCGTCGTCACCGTTTGCTTGGCTGTTAGCCCGACCTGCGCGACCGGCCGCGCTGCCGCCGCAACATGATGTTGGGGCGGCGAGATTGGAGGCGTGGGCTTTGGCGGCGGCGGAGTAATTCCATGGCTACCATCCCTACTACCGTTATTGGGTGGCGTCGGCTTGATCACCGGTGTGGGCTTGTCATCCGTCTTAGGCCTCTCTGCAAGGTAGATAGGAGTAGCCACTGTGACGAGAACCAGCGCTGTGCTGCAGCCGAGCAGCAGTTTGCGGTGACGTGCAAACAAGGGCTGCCGCACGGCGATAGCAGCCGAGGCTGTATAGGGTGCTCCCGCGACCTGTGTCATGCCCCGGCCAACTGGCTCAGCATTGCGGACGATCGTGGCGGAGCGCGATTCGACCACCGTCCCAGCGCGCATCTCGATCATCGTTGCGGCACGGCTTGTCTCCACGCCGGTGATTGGCATACCTTGCCCTACGTTGCTCAGTGCGTGCCGAAGGGACTCAACTGTCGGGTAGCGGTCTGCTGGTCTTTTGGCGATGGCGCACATAATAGTGGCGTTGAGCTCAGCCGGTAGCCAGGGTTCGAGTTCGAGTACCGGCCGCGGCGCCTGGTTCACATGGGCGGCCATCAACTCGAAATCACTGCTTCCGTTGAACGGGCGCTGGCCGGTGACCATCTCATAGAGCGTCACCCCGATGGAGTAGATGTCCGAGCGCGCATCTACAGGCTGACCCATGATCTGTTCCGGCGACATGTAATCGATGGAACCAAGCGTGGTGCCGGTCTGGGTGAGCGCGCGCTCGGTGCTCGCACGTGCTATGCCAAAATCCATCAGCTTGAGGGTGCCGTTGGGCATCAGCATCATATTGGCGGGCTTTATGTCGCGGTGGATGATGCCTCTACTGTGGGCGTAACCCAGCGCAGCCAGTGCCTGGTCCAGGTAGTTGAGTGCCTCTGGCACCGGGATGGCGCCGCGAGCAAGGAGGTCGCTCAGAGTGATGCCATCGATGAACTCCATGACCATGATCAGTTGGTTCTCGACAGTCAAAGCGGTGCAGAGGGACGCGATGTTCGGGTGGCTGAGGCTTGCCACCAGCTTGATCTCGCGGAGAAAGCGATCTGCCAGTTCCTTGCGGCCAGCCAAGTCCGGCAGCAAAATCTTCATGGCTTCGATCCGGTCCGAGATGACGTGGCGTACACGGTAGACCCGGCCCATGCCCCCGGCCCCAAGCGTGCCGAGTATCTCGTAGTCTCCGATCCTCTGCGTTTCATCGGCCTGCATAAGGGCCTCTATCTGTGACGGTTTTGTAGCTTTCCTCTTACTCTTGCTTTGCGTAGACTGGTCTCCGAAACCGTCACCCCTTTGAAATATTCTTTCGGGTTTTATCCGTCACGAGAATCAAGGAGGTTTTCGCCAGTGACTGATTCAGAAGACCGCAAAGCGTTTGACGAGATGTTCAGCCTCGCCTACGAGGAGTTGCGCCGGTTGGCGAACACGATCTTGCGACGGGAGCCCGGAGCTGGGCTCACGCCGACCGTGCTGGTGAACGAGGCATGGCTGAAACTTGCGCCTTCACCGCTGGTCGCCAACACCTCGCCGCTGCACTTTCGACGCATTGCCGGTCGAGCGATGCGACAGGTGTTAGTTGATCTGGCACGACGGCGCCACGCGCAGATGCATGGCGGTGGATGTCTCCATGTCACCTTCGACGAAGCGCTGGGTTTAGAACGCCGGGCAGAGCCTGGCAGGGAAATCCTCGCTCTGGATGCTGCACTTACAAAGCTGGGAGGTATCTCGCCGCGACAGCTTTCCCTGGTAGAAGCGCGGTTCTTCGGCGGCCTGACTCATGCCGAATGCGCAGAAGTACTCCAGTGTTCCGAGGCAACGCTCCTTCGTGAGTGGCGCCTAGCCCGGGCCTGGCTGGCGCGCGAACTCAAGCGATCCGGGTCGGTAGACCACCCCATGCTGGTAACCGAAAAGGGAATTACCTCTTTGTCCGCGGCACAAACAAAGGCCTAGCGATGGAAACTGGCGGCGCTCCTTCGTCCCACCCAAGCTACGACGAACTCGGTCGGCAGGATCAGACGGGCTGGGCTCATGTGCAGGCCATCTTTGCGCAGGTCGTTGATTTGCCACCCGAGCAACAGCTTGCTGCCGTGCACACCATGTGTGCCGGCGATGAGCAGTTGGCGAACGAAGTTTTGGAACTGCTCCAGGAAGACAGGCAGGAGCATCCCCTCCTCGACGCCGACTTGGCATCGTTTGCCGACGACGTTTTAAAAGCCGAAGCCGTGCGCTCGCTCGTGCAGCAGCAGATTGGGCCCTATCGGCTCATCCGGCTGCTTGGCGAGGGCGGCATGGGCGTGGTCTATCTAGCCGAGCGCACCGATATTGGGGGCCATGTCGCGATCAAGTTACTGCGCGATGCATGGTTCTCACCAATGAGGCGACAGCGCTTCCTGGCCGAGCAGCGCATGCTGGCACGTCTCCACCATCCGGGTATCGCGCATATCTACGATGTGGGGACCATGGTGGACGGGACGCCGTGGTTCGTAATGGAGTATGCGGATGGGCTGCCTCTTACCGAGTGGCTCCGTGTGCACGAAGTAAACTTTCTACGGGCTCTGCTGCTGTTTCGTAAAGTTTGCGAAGCCGTCCAGCATGCGCATGAGCTCGCCATTATTCATCGGGATTTGAAGCCTTCGAACATTCTTATCACCGCAGCCGGGGAGGTGAAGCTTCTCGACTTTGGGATCGCCAAGGAGCTGGAGCCCGAAGGCGAAGAGGCGACGCGAACCCTGGACGGGCTCCGCCTGATGTCACCGGCGGTGGGCGTATTTACCGACGTTTACGCCCTCGGGGTCATGTTCTACGAGATCCTGACGGGGCATGTGCCGACTCTGGATAGCTCGGGCAAACGGCCGCAGCAGCCTTCGCTCGCCGGTCGCACAGAAGCGTGGTTCAAGAAGCCGTTGAGTCGTCACCAGTGGGCGGAACTCGATCTAATTTGCGCGACCGCTCTGCAGGAGGATCCGGGACGGCGATATCGCTCGGTCGACATGTTGGGGCGTGATATCGACGCATATCTCGACGGGCGCCCACTCCAGGTAAGGCGAGATGGATGGGTCTATCTCGCACATACCTTTGTACGGCGACATAGTAGACCGTTGCTTGCCGTGGCCTGCGGGCTGCTTCTGTTTGTGGCGATGGCGACCATCTTCACAGTCAGGTTGGCGCAAGCGCGCAACGCTGCCGTAGCGGAAACGGCAAGGCTCAACCGCATTCTCGATTTCACTGAAACACTCTTCGATGGAGGATATCGCGCCGCTGGTCCCCCGGTGAACCTGAAGGTGATCGAGGTGCTGGACCGAGGCAAAAAGGAGGCCGCGAGCCTGGGCAGTGACCCTGCCCTGCAGGCAGACCTGCAGACCCTGCTTGGCACCGCGTATGGAAGGTTGGGCCAGATGGCGACGGCCGACCAGCTCCTAGAACAGGCGGTGAACCAACGTCGAGGGTCAAGCGAAGCAGACGATCACGACTACGCTAAGAGTCTTGTGATGCTGGGATCGCTCCGCAAGGACGAACGCCGTATGTCGGAGGCAGAAGATTTGCTCCGGAAGGCGATTGCAATTGAAGGTCGCAGAAAGCATGAGAGAGACGACACGCTCGAGCACGCGCACGCGGTGCTTGGTTCCGTCCTGGCGCTTGAAGGGAAGTACCCGGCTGCGCAGACCGAGCTTCAGATGGTCCTGAGCCAACGCCCGGCAAACGAGGCGCCAACGGAACAGTTCGCGGCCGACCTGACGCAGCTGGCCGAGGTAGACCACTATCTGGGCGCTTACCCCGAGGCAGAGCGCCTGAACCGGCAGGCCATGGCGATCAACATTGCTCTGCTGGGTAAAGGAAACCCGGCCGTAGCCGAGAATCTGACCAACCTCGGGTCCATCGCCCAGAACTGGGCTCACTATGGAGAAGCAGAGCAGCTTCAGCGACAGGCCCTGGCGCTTCAGGAGAGCTGGTATGGACCGAATCATCCGGTCGTTGCCGAGACACTGGCTGCGCTCTCGACCAGCTTGATTTCATCCAAAAAGCTGGATGGAGCAGAAGCAGCGCTGCAACGTGCACTCGCCATCCAGATCGCCACCTATGGCGGGCGTCATGCCAGCGTGGCGCTCACTTATAACGAACTCGGTACGTTGGCCTACATTCGGGACTTCTACGATGCTGCGGAGAAGAACTTCCAGTCGGCGCTCGAAATATGGAAGCAGGTGTATGGAGATACGCACCCGTTTGTCGGGGTCGCCTATGCGAACCTGTCCGGGGTGTACCTGCACCAAAAGGATTACCGCAAGGCCGAGCAGGCGTGTCGCCAGGCACTTGCGGTATATGCAGTCGCGACGCCAGGCGAGAACAACAATGCTGCCGTCGCGCACGTCAAATTGGGGCGAGCTCTCTTGCGCCAGCGAAGATTTGCGGATGCGGAGAAGGAAAGCATGCTTGGATACCGCTACTTTCTACGCACCGCCGCCCCGGATAGTACATATCTAACTGGTGTTCGAAAGGACCTTGCAGAGACTGAGCTCGCGCTCGGGCACCCGGAACTGCGAGCGCAGTATCTCGCTAGTGCAGCGCGGTGAAAACCTGGCGCTGCGAAGTTGAAGTTTAGGTAGGCGGCAAAAGCTCAACGCCCCACCATGTGGGTGGGGCGTTGAGCTTTTGGTCAAGGTGCGTATCAGTCAGGCTACTGAATAGTGGTTGAAACTGTTTTCACCTGCGAAGGGTTATAGCCCGGCCCAATGGCAATGAATTTGAGGACCGTGCTGGCTGAAAGAGTGATGGGGCCAGAGTACTTGGCAGAGGAACTGGTCGGGGTGGAGCCGTTGGTCGTGTAGTAGACGGTCGCCCCGCTGGTCGCCTCAGTGATAGTGATGGTCGAAGTAGCAGCGGGAGTGGCCGCCGCTGCGCCTAGGTTATAGGTAGCGCTCCCCACAGCAGAGAGCGGGTAGCCAGGTGCGATAGCGATGGCCTTCAGGGTCTCGCTGACCGACACTGTGATTGGTCCTGTGTAGACGGTGGAGCTGGTAGTAGGCGTAGAGCCGTTGACGGTGTAATAGATCGCCGCGTCTGGAGTGGCACTGGTAATGACGACGTGCTGGGTTCCCGTGTAGGTGCCGCCTGGGGGATTGAAGGCCGGCGCGGCGGTCGCCGATGAGCTGTTGACGGTCAGGCTTACCGGGATAACCATTGGCTCCGTACCATCCCGGGAGATCAGGGTCACTTCCGCCACATACACGCCCGGTGCCAGCGAGGATGCCGGGTTTGCGGTGAGCGTGATGGTGTCCGGTGTAGACGCGCAGCAGCCATTGACGCTGGCCGAGAGCCAGTTGCTGCCGGTACCGTTCACCACGGCGACCGAGAACTGGAAGCTGGCATCGGTGCTGCTTGCCGTGATTGTCTGCGTGGGCGGGTTAGTGGCCTGGTAGTTCTTCGAGAAGCTCACAGCGCTGAGCTGCTTGAAAACCGAGTCACCAATGGTCACAGTAACCGGTATGGTTACGATGTCACCAACGCTTTGGAGCAGGATCTGGCCGACGAATGTTCCGGCGACCTTGCCCTGGCTAGGAAGGTTAGCGCGGTTGATGTTGACCGTAGGATTGGAAGGCGCAGCGCCTGCGGTTGAGGAGAGACTGAGCCAGTTGCCTCCATCTGCGGTGCTGGTTGAAGCCATCCAGTTGAGCGTACGCGCCCCGGCATTGCGGATCATCAGCGGCTGAGAGGAGATAGCCGTCGTGCCCGCCTGGGCAGAGAAGGTGAGGCCGCCTGGCAGCTCATCCAAGTACGTGGCTGAGGTAGGCTCCACCGTAAGTGAGACAGGCACGACCATCGATTGGGTGCCATCTCTGGACGTGATGATGATCTCCGCGGTGTAGATGGCCGCCGCGAGGGTTTGCGCAGGGTTCGCGGTCACGACCAATGTATCCGAGGTGGAGCCGCAGCAGCCGTTGACATTGGTAGACAGCCATGACCCGCCTGTGCCCTCCACAACGGAGATGCCAAACTGGAAACTGGCGCCGTTGCTGGCCACAGTGATGACCTGCGGAAGCGGGTTGCTGGTGCTGTTGAGGGTCTTTGTAAAGCTAAGAGGGCTGAGTTGCGCAAAGACTGAGTTACCTACAGTGACGGAGACAGGGATGGTAGTGACGTCGCTGCCAGTTTTGAGCAGCACCTGCCCGGTGAAGGTTCCGGCAACCTGGCCGTTGCTGGGCAGGTTTGCCGGGTTGATGCCGACGCTGAGCAGATAGGGCGCGGTGCCGCTGGTGGCAGAAAGTGTGATCCAGGTACCGCCGTCCGCGGTGGTGCTCGCCGCCGTAAAGCTCAGTGTGCCTGCTCCGGCGTTGCGAACCTGGACGAGCTCTGTAGGTGGCGCTTTCCCAGCCACTGCCATCGAGAACGTAAGCTGGCCGGGGAGCTCGTCGAAGTAAGTCGCTGAAGGCGCTTGCACTGTCAACGTGACGGGTACCACCATAGACTGTGTGCCGTCGCGCGATGTAAGGATAACCTCGGCCGTGTAGGTGCCCGCGCCGAGGTTGGTCGCAGGGCTAGCGGTGAGGGTGATTGCATCAGGCGTCGAGGCGCAGCACCCGTTGGCACTCGCGGCGAGCCAGGCTCCGCCCGTTCCGTTCACTACCGCGATGCTGAACTGGAAGCTGGAGTCGTTACTGGAGACGCTAATCACCTGCGAGAGCGGGTTGCTGGTGCTGTTGAGGGTCTTGGTAAAGTTCAGCGGGTTGATCTGCTCGAAGACGGAGTCGCCAACCGTCACTGTGACCGGGATACTCACGGCATCGTTCCCGGAGATCAGCCATACCTGTCCGGTGAAGGTCCCGGCAACCTGGCCACTGTCGGGCAGGTTGGCGGGATTAATGCTGACGTTTGGCGTGGAGGGAGCGGTACCACTTGTCGCCGTGAGCGAAAGCCAGTTTCCCCCATCCGCCGTGGTTGTGGAGGCTGTCCAGCTCAGTGACCCGGAGCCTGCGTTCCGAATGGGAAGAGCCTGGGAGGGTGGAGCCTTGCCACTAACAGCCATGGAGAAGGTAATCTCGCCAGCAAGTTCGTCAAAGTAGCTGGCCGAGGGCGAGGCAACAGTAAGGTTGACTGGCACCACCATGGCCTTGGTGCCATCTCTCGAGGTGATGATGACCTCGGACGTGTACGTGCCGGCGGCGAGGTTGGTCGCCGGGTTGGCTGTAAGTGTAACTGCGTCGGGGGTGGACCCACAGCAGCCATTCACGTTTGAAGAGAGCCACGCACCTCCGGTCCCGTTCACGACAGCGACGCTAAACTGAAAGCTTATGCCGTTGCTATCCACAGTGATTACCTGGGACAGGGGATTGCTGGTGCTGTTCAGCATCTTGGTGAAATCGAGCCCATTCACCTGATCGAACGCCGCGTTGGAAGCGTCTCCGTAAATGGAAACACTGACAGGAATACTCACCGTATCGCTGCCCGCCTTGAGCAGCACCTGCCCGGTGAAGGTTCCCTCAACCTTCCCTCCGCTTGGCAGGTTCGCCGGGTTGATGCTGATGCTGGGCGTCGAGGGAGCGGTCCCGCTGCTAGACGACAAAGTAATCCACTTTCCTCCGTCGGAGGTGCTGGTCGAGGCCGTCCAGTTCAGTGCTCCGGAACCCGCGTTGCGAATGGATAGAGGCTGACTCGGAGGCGCCTTCCCATCTGCCGCGCGCGAAAAGGTGAGACCGCCCGGAAGCTCATCAAAATAAGCTGAGGAAGTCGGCTCCACGAACAAAGACACGGGGACGTTTTTTGTTTGGGCGCCGTCGCGCGAGGTAAGTGTGAGCGTCGCGGTGTAGGTGCCGACAGCCAGCGACACGTCGGGATTCGCGGTAAGTGTCACGACTCCGGGCGTGGACAAGCAGCATCCGTTCGCACTGGCAGAAAGCCAGTTGCCGCCACTGGTATTTGCTACGGCAACCGAAAATTGGAAGCTGGCCCCGGTACTGGCCACGGCCAACACCTGCGGCAAAGGGTTACTTGCGCTGTTCACCGTCTTCGTAAAGCTAAGCGCGGGGACAGCCTGGAAGGTCTGTGCCCAGGTAGCCGCTTCCGAGCCTGCTACCGTCAGCATGCAAATGCACAGGATGTAAAACCATTTATGAAGCTGATATGCGAGAGGCATGCACCTCTGCTGCTTGTGCAGGGTGCTCTCTGCGTCGAAACGCGGGGCAATGCAGGTCCCGCGCGCGGTCAAACTCGCCATAGTTGCCATGACCATCTCCGGAAAAGTTCATCTGCGCGCCAGTCCGGTTTGAATGGTGAGGCGAATTGACGCTTGCCACGCATTGCGTGGAAAGCTCAGTAAAACCGTCATGATCAGCCATTCGCGTCGCTTGCCACTACTTGGCTAACTTGGCCAAGTAGTGTAGTCTCGGGGTATGCGAATCGTGAACATTGGCGAATTGAAGAATCAGTTGAGCGCCTATCTGCAAAACGTGAAAAACGGAGAGGAAGTCGTGATCCGGGATCGTAGTGTTCCCGTGGCCAGGATTCTCCCGTTCCGGCATGGCCAAGGATGGGATCAGGAATCGCAACTCGTCGCTTCCGGAGCACTGAAGATGCCGGAGGAGGAGATGGACTGGGATCAATTCTTCCTTGCTCCTGCCGGCAATGTCTCGAGCGAGGTCGCAGTTGAAGCCGCGATCGACAGCCGGGGAGACCGGTGACCCCTGCCTTTTGGGATACCAGTGCCTTGGTGCCCTTATGCGTTCAGCAACAGCCTAGCGTCCTTGTTCGGCAATTGCTGGAGCACCATGACATTGCAGTCTGGTGGGCGACGCCGGTCGAGATGCGCAGCGCCTTCGAGCGGCTTTTGAGAATGAAACAGCTGACGATTCCGGAACACGCAGCGGCCGGAGTGCGGCTGGAGAAACTGCGACGCGGGTGGAGAGAACTGCAACCCACTGAAGCGTTGAAATCGCAGGCAGAAATCTTTCTCATGAATCATCCACTCCGCGCCGCCGATGCGTTTCAACTCGCCGCCGCGTGGATCTGGTGTTCAGGCACGCCTCAGTCTCAACTGTTCATCTCGGGAGATGTTCAGCTTTTGGAAGCCGCACGACAGGTCGGATTCCAAGTTGTGGCTGCCTGATTGCCAGCAGGGAAGTGCTCTTCTCTGCGTCGGTACATGGGTGGTTATGGGCGTGCATATGGTGGAAACGACGTTGCCTGAAGACTTAAAGATCAGGTCAGCTGCTCAGTTCAATCACCTTCGGCTGGTTCACGAGAACATACTGTTCGTTGCAGGCTGCAACATTGTGGAAGCTTATCGTGCCTCTCTGCACCGACTGTCCGCCCGCATCATGCAGGTGTCCAAACACGTGATGGGCTATTTGCCGGGTTCGAACTGCATCCGCCAGAGCGGTGGAGCCAACGTGCGGTTCTTGCCATCCGGGGTCGAGAATGCCCCGAGGTGGCCCGTGCGTCACCAGCATGTCGAGAGCGTCGGGCATGCCGTAGTACAAGGAGGCTAGACGGCTCTCATCCGCCATGAAGTGCCAGCGCATGAACGGCGGTGTCCAGGGAGAGCCGTAGAAGCGAAAGCCATCGAGAACAACTGCTTGATCCAGGAGCACGTGCACGTTCTCTCCAAACAACTCGCGCGCAGGTGTCGGAAACAATTCGAAGCACTGATCATGATTGCCGGGGACGATGATGGCGTACCTGGGACCTTGCGGCAAACTCATCTCATCGCGCAACCTGGCCGCAAACCTTGAGGTCTCTTCGATAGAACCTCGGCCGGTTATATCTCCGGCGTGCACGAACGCATCGCATGGCGGCATCACCCAGTTCTGCCGGCCATGCGTATCGCTGGTTACCGCTACTCTCACGACGTTTCCCTCCATCAGTTTAGGCCGTAGCTCGCGATGGAAACGCACGCGTTCGCACGCACGGCAAAGATCAAGGCCCGCTGCTTCGCAGCGGGAGAAGCGAGGACACATCACCCCCAATTGGGATCTGTAAGGCTAACAATAGTAAACCTGCGTTGACCTAGGTTAACGCTCGCAAAATGAACAACATAGTCAATTAGCGTTTACGTACGTAAACGCGATGGTTGCAAATGAAGTTCGCGCTCGTCATATTTCGTAAACGTGTTGAATCTGAAGGAACTTAGCTGCTGATCCTGGCTTTGTGCCTCTTGACCCCAGGTACGGAGCTGACTAGGGTGTCGGCAGGGTTTCCCTTGATGAGTAGCTCCCCTGTTGCACCTCTCTCCTCCCCGGAGACCGGCTCCAGTGCCGATCCCCGGAACGCCTTCCGCACCAAAACCGTTGGCACCCGGCTCTCTGTTGCGGAGCTGGAAGAGGTCGAGGCTGCAGCCAAGCGATCCGGCAAGACGCTGGCCGAATGGCTGCGTGAGCACGCGCTCAGGGAGGCGCGGCAGCGGGCTGCCGACCCCAACGAGTTGCTCCTGGCAGAGCTCGCCGCGACCCGGTACATGCTCCTGAACTTGTTCCACGCGACCGCGCTCGCGCACTCCGAAGGCCGGCACCTGCTGCCTGAGTCGGTGCTCAAAATTCGCGAGACAGCCGACGCTCGCAAGCTCGCGCAGGCAAGAAAAATGCTCCAGGATTTCTTCGCCGCGGAGAGTGAAACCGGAGCAGGAAAGTGAGCCGGCCGCTCAGGTTTCCACGTGGTGGCGGACGCATTTTGAAGCTCCTGCTCGGAGCACTGCTGCTGCCGATTCTGTTCGTGGTTGGGGTGGGCGGCTGGCTCGCCTGGAGCCTTACGCCGCTCCAGAACTTCTACCTCAATGCCTACACGGCAAGCTCGATCACGGAGTCCCAGCCACGTGCCACGACCCAGATCCGCTGGGTGATGAAGACCGCTCCCGGACGGAAGTCGCTGCCCATGATCCCCACTGAGGCAGCCAAGGGTGGGACCCCTAAGCTGCCGGTCGCGCTTTCCGCCGAGGCACTTGCGGCCGGCTGGCGCGGCGTGGCATTGAGCGCTCCGGAACGGATCAACTCGGCCCGGCTTGCGCCCTTGCTGGAGAGTGGAATCTATGACGACGTGAGCCTGGTGCGGTTGATCTTTCTGCCTACGATCGTCGGACTCAGTGGGCTGATGGCGCTCATCTTCCTGCCTCGAAAAGTCGGCCCAGCCTGGGGTTCCGCGTTGAGCGGGCGATGGGAGGATCGGGAGCACGAGACGCGGCATGGACGACGGACCCGTGGCCCGCAGCTCAACCTTCCGGTGCGGCAGTGGCCGGGCAAGGATGCTGGCATCCGGCTCAAGCTGGCCGGCGAGGGAATGCTCGGGAACGTGCTGCCGCTCGGCGGCTCCTACCAGGTGCCGCGGAAGCTCGAGTCGAGCCACATCCTGCTGATGGGCGACACAGGCAGCGGCAAATCTTCGGCCATCCGGCAGATTCTCCGCGAGGTGAGCAAGCGTGGCGAGAGCGCGATCGTCTACGACCCGGCCATGGACTTTGTGAGCGAGTTCTATGACCCGGAGCGAGGAGATCTGATCCTCAATCCACTCGACGAACGGTGCCCCTACTGGAACGTGGCCGAAGAGGTGTTCCGGCCCGAGATGGCGACAACCATCGCCGCCGCGTTCCTGGCAGAGAAGGAATACGAGAAGGCATTCTTCACCGATGCACCCCGCCGGGTGCTGGCCCACTTGCTTGCCAAGGAGCCCCAGGTTCGTGATCTCTTGCGGTGGATGAGCGACCCGGAAGAGATCGCCCTGCGAGTCAAGGGAACGCCATTGGCCACACTGGTCGACCCTGCCGCGCCGGCACAGCGGGCGGGTGTGCTTGCCAGTCTGAATCTGGTCGCGGACAGCCTGGAGTTGTTGCCCGAGTGGTCCCATACCCGAAAGACTTTTTCGACGTCGGAGTGGCACTACGGTCGCAAACGCTGGGTCTTCCTGACCTCCAGTCCCGGGTTCCGCGAGAAGATTCTTCCGCTGCATTCGGTGTGGCTGGACCTGTTCATCCTGCGCATGATGGGGTACTGCGAGGACAGGGAGGCCAAGCCTGTGTGGTTCGTGCTCGATGAGCTGGCGAGCCTGAATAAGCTGCCGCAGCTGCACACGGCGGTAACGGAGAACCGCAAGTACGGGAACCCGGTGGTGCTCGGGTTTCAGGGCCGCAGCCAGCTGGAAAAACGCTACGGCCAGGACGCCGAAGCGATGCTTTCGCAACCGGCGACCAAGATCTTCTTCAAGACCTCCGAGCCCCGCGCGGCCAAGTGGGTTTCTGAAGCAATCGGCGAGATCGAAGTAGAGCGATTGAAGGAGTCGCGCAGTATGGAGCTGATCGGCTCGAAGCGTTCCTACGCGATGGAGATTGCCACCAAACCTCTCGTCATGGCCTCCGAGATCGCTGGCTTAGCGCCGCTGCGAGCCTTCATCAAGCAGGAGAACCGGGTTGTGCCGGTGCGCTTTCGGTTGGCCAAGAAGCGTGGCAAGCAGCCGGAGTTTCTCGAGCGAAAGCTGCCGGAGCTGACCGCCAGGCCGGAGCCAAAGCAAGCCACCCCACAGCTCGCCGGTGTCCCGCCGGTGCTGCAAAAGCAGCCGGCCAGGGAAAACAGGCAGGCCGCGCTGCTTGCGGATGCAGAGGCTCCGAAGAAACCTGTGCAGAGTGTTTTGCCTCTCGTTCCCTCGACTGCCGTAAAGCCGAAGGCGGCGTTTGTTTGGGATGAGTCGAAGGGGATCGAGTAGCCATGCTGTCGATCTCGAAACCTCTCTCCGCCGGCCAGGCACAGACGTATCACAAGCGGGAATTCGCGTCCGAAAAGCAGAACTACTGGAGCCAGGACCAGCAGGGTCACAGCGAGTGGCAGGGCAGACTTGCCGGCGAATGGAGCCTCTCTGGAGCAGTCGGAGCCGAGCATTTCGCCCGACTCAGCGAAGGCCGGCACCCGCACACGGAAGAGCAGCTCGTCCGGCATCAGGTGTCGAAGACCTATGAAGGCAAGAACGGAAAGGAGATCACAACTGTCGAGCATAGGGCCGGATGGGATGCGACGTTCTCCGCGCCAAAGTCAGTCTCGCTGACCGCGTTGGTCGGTGGCGATGAGCGGGTGAGGGAGGCGCATCGCGAGAGTGTTCGGGTAGCCTTAAGCGAGCTGGAGCAGTACACCGAGGCACGGATCGGCAATATCCGCGAGCCGGAGCCCACAGGCAAATTCGCCGCCGCGACCTTCGAGCACGACACGGCGCGGCCGGTCGAGGGCTACGCCGCTCCCCAGCTGCACACCCATGCTGTCATCTTCAACGTCACCGAGCGCGAGAATGGCCCCGGAAATGGAAAACAGTTCCGTGCGCTCCAGCCGCAGCAGCTCTTCGCTTCGCAGACCTATGCGACCCAGGTCTATCGCTCTGAGCTGGCGGTGCGGCTCAAGGAGTTGGGCTACACGATCGAGCGCGGGGAGTATGGACAGCCCGAGATCAAGGGTTATACGAAGGAGTACCTCGAGGCATCGAGTCCACGCCGGGAACAGGTGAAGGACCATCTTCGCGCCGAAGGATTGGAAGGACCGGCAGCAGCGCAGATTGCAGCGCACCGTACCCGCGACTCCAAGGAGCAGTTGCCGGCGGCAGAGGTGTTGCGTCAGCATCACGAGCTCGCCGGCCAGTACGGCAACCAGGCTGACCGTGTGGTGAGCAAGGCCCGGGAGCATGCGCATCAGCGCCGGCAGGCGCCGGACAAGATTGCGCAGACGGCTGTTACGTATGCCCGCGATCATCTTTTCGAGCGAACGGCGGTCGAGAGTGAACGATCGATCCTGACAGCAGCGCTCAACCGGAGCATGGGAGAGGCGACACTCTCGCAAGTCCGGCAGGAGTTCGATCGCCGCGTGCGAACGGGCGAGTTCCTTGAGGTTCAGCATGGACCTGCGGCCAAGCTTGGGCACGAGGGTCCGCAGTACACGACGGCCGAGACGTTGCGCATAGAGCGAGAAATCCTCGACCACATGCGGGCTGGGAACCAGCGCGGCTACAGCGATCCGATGCTTGTTCATCCAGGGACTCGTATCGAGACAAAAGATCGTCACCCTGAGCTGAACCAGGCGCAGCAGAAAGCGGTCAACGAGATCTTTCTGAGCCGCGAAAAGATCGTCGGTCTCGACGGCGTAGCCGGGGCAGGGAAGACGACCACCCTTGCCGTGATTCGCGAAGGTGCCGAGCAGGACGGGTACAAGGTGGAGGGATTTGCGCCGACCAGCCGCGCGGCACAAAAGCTGGGCGAGGCCGGGATGGAGACCAGGACGTTGCAGGCTCATCTCGCGCAAGGCCGGCGCATGGATACAGGCGAGCGCCGGCTGTACATCATGGATGAGAGCTCGCTTGCCTCCACCCGGCAGATGCACGCGTTCGTTGAGCGGCTCCATCCGAATGACCGCGTGCTCCTGGTCGGCGACACGCGCCAGCACGAGTCCGTCGAAGCCGGCCGCATCTTCGCGCAGATGCAGGAGTCGGGCATGAAGACAGTGAAGCTCGATACGATCGTCCGTCAGAAAGATCCGAAGCTGAAGCAAGCCGTCGAGCAGCTCACGCGTGGGGAAGTTGGCCAGGCCGTTGCTAACCTCGAGCGGCAGGGCCGGGTACATGAAGTACAAGGGCATACCGAGCGCATCGCGGCCATCGCGAAAGAGTATGCGAAGTCACCCGAGAGCACACTGGTCGTCTCGCCCGATAATCGTTCCCGCACGGAGATCAACCAGGCCATCCATGCTGAGCTGCAGGCCATAGGCCGGGTCAGCAAGGAAGAGCATCGCACCCAGGTGCTTGTGCCCCGCCAGGACCTTACCGGAGCGGATCGCATGTGGGCGGCACGGTACAACCCGGGCGATGTGCTGCTCTACAGCCGCAGTTCCAAAGAGACGGGCATCGCCAAAGGCGAGTACACGCGGGTGACAAGCGTCGATGCTGCAGGAAACCGTCTAACCGTCGCGTTGAAAAATGGGAGCGAGAGGACCTACGATCCACGCCGGCAGCAGGGTGTTTCCATCTACCGCGAGCAGGAGCGCGCCTTCTCCGCAGGAGACCGGGCGCAGCTCACGGCACCATCCTCCGAGATGAAGCTAGCTAATCGCGAGCTCGGGACGGTCGAGAAAATAGGCGAGGGGCGCATGTCGCTGAAGCTCGATGACGGCCGCACGGTGGATATCGATCCGGCCAGGCACCCGCACCTGGATCACGGCTATGCCGTGACCAGCCACTCCAGCCAGGGCCAGACCGCCGAACGCGTCCTGATCCACGTTGATACCGAACTCGCAGCGAAAGACCTACTCAACAACCGCATGGCGTATGTCGCTGTCTCACGCGGCGCTTACGATGCCCAGCTCTTCACCAATGATCGGGAGGGATTGAGCAAGGCGCTCGGACACGATGTCTCGCATCGGAGTGCTCATGCGCCGCAGATTAAGCAGGAGCAGGCTGCCGTATCCGAGCGGCAGATTGCGCACAAGATAGAAACCCCGTCCCATAGTAGGGGCATGGGGATGGGTTTGTAGTGGTCGGTGGGACCAAATCCAAAGTTGTGTTCGTTTCACCACGGTTGTGGGTTGTGGGTCATGGCGAGCGCACCCCGTAAGGGTGGTGTGTTCGGCCCTTCAGACCAAAGATGCTGCTGTGTGTCGCTATTGTCCGCTTAGCTCAAGCGTCACTTTTCCGTGCGCTGCTCGGCTCGCCAGCCCAGGAAAGCAAATAGAGCGGAACCTAGAATAGAAGATGCGGTGACGGGAGTCACCCGCTCCATATGAACGACCTTGTTCGGCGGGTTGGTTTCACACTTTTGGCTCCCATTGTCAAAGACTTTTGCGCCGTTAAGTACTCCTACCGCCGCTAAGACCCCGCGCTTCCGTAATGAGTCTCAAAGCCAGCATTTAACGCTCCGTGAACCTCGATTGGGGTCAAACCTTGTACCGAAACACATGTATGTGTACTAACACGAAAATAGCGCTTACCTTCAAAGAGTTGCAGCCAACAATAATCGCCTGTCGCTAAACCGAGAGGATTGTTATGGCAGCACAGTGCGGTCTCCTTCACAGCCTTGGAAGGATTTACAGTCACGATGCACTTCACGCCGGAACTACCGCTGAACATCGTCATGCGGGTGCGAACTGACGATGAATGAGAGCTTCCATCTCGGAGGCGACCATATAACGGCTATAAACATTCCTTAGAGTAACAGGTTCTGAGATATACACATCGATATCATCGCTTTCATAGAGTCTGTGCGCCCAAAAGGCAAAAGCTTCTCTCACCGCATCGACAACAGGCTCCACAACACCTATTGCCCGTAAGGTTTCTACCTTTTCCCTTGCTGTTAACGGCTGGCCAACACCACCGGGGCCAAGTATCGGGGTGGGATCTCTTCGATGAAGTGGCCCGCTATCCCCTCCACGCGAAATCCACTCGCCGACACAGACTGAACAAGTGTATTGAGCTCTAGGTTTCTCAATCCAAGCAGCATGGTTCGTACATGCTGCACCGTTGCAATTCAAACAAAATCCGAGGCACAAGTCGAACCTACCGTCAATAAAAACCGCCCTGGGCTGGACATTGATTCTCGCGCCCAAGTTGCAGATGTAGCAGCCTAGTTCCATGGCCAGCCATCCTGACACATCTTGATTAGGAGTGCAACGACAATTTGGGTGGCTTATTCCGTTCGCCTACAACTGTGCCCATGCCCAATGGCCGGAAGCATTCACGCGCGACGCGCGAACATAACCTGCGTTATATTCGCCGTCGCTCTCGACCTTACTCATGTCCGGGAATATAACAGCTATCCAAAAGTACGGGCCAGGTGCTCCTCTAACCTAATGTTAAGGACTCGCTCGGGTGAGATGCGGTAGTAATCTGCGAGGACGGGGGCGGACCGATGAAGCAGGTAGCGGCTATAGAGTTGGACATAGCAAAGCATGCGTTTCAGGCGCACCGGGGTGGACGGCAGCCGTATGTTATGCCAGAACTCCCTATGTCAGCGCTGCTCTTGCCCTTTCCCTTGCGCTTCCACAAGGATCCCTGTAGTGTCTGCTAATGCCGTGAAGAGCGTCGCTCATATCTTTGACGATTGGCGCATGACATCCGTTTCGCTCTTCGCCGGCCTGCTGCTTCGCTCCCCGCCCGCTCGACAAAGGTCTCTTGCATGAACCTTTTCCTGCAGCCTCGGATGAGCCTCATGATCGCGCATGCATGCCCACACCGCCCCTCGCACCTGCACAGCTCGTATCCACTGCTGCCATCTGCACCGCGATATCAAGCCAGAGACGTCTTACAGCAGCCACGCTGCTACTCACACTGCAAGCACTCGGCACTCTTCTGACCGCACGAAGCCTCTGCAGCCAATACAACACCCACAATGAAACCCGATAGCTAGATCGCTGAAGACTATCAATGATGCCCTCTTCAACGCTTCTATGTAGGAGACGTCTCGAAGTAGCTTCTCTAGCGAGGAGCAACCGTCTATGATCGCATCCTCAGACCTAAGCAATCGTTTAGGAGATCACCTTGCCAGACGAAAACGAATCCGAAACAAGTGCGTCAAGTCCGGTTGCGAAGGGGAGCTCGGATGAGGCTCCCTCTTCAAGATCCTGGATTAAGGATCTTTCAGCGGCTGTTGGAGTGATCGCCGCAGCGGTTGGAGTCTGGATCAGCATCTCGGACCTTCGCATGAAAGCGGAGGCGGATCAGAAAACGGCCGAAATCAATCTCCAGACTCTCCAAGAGAAGGAAGAGGCTGATCGAAGGACCGCTGAGATTGCTCTGAAATCTGAAGATGTGAAATTACGGATCGCCAAAGAGGAATTTAGACAACATCGTGAAGACGCCAATGAGAACATGAAGAAGGAGCAGAATGCTAGCGTCTCGACCGCGATCGATCAAATGTTTGCTTCCGACCGACGATCGGAAGGCAATCTCGCCGTTTTGTACCGATTCTCAAGCGAAGATCCATCATTACGTGACCTGATCGTCAACGCAGTTGTCGTCCGGCTCAGCGAACCGCGCTCCGTCGGCGAAATCCGACTTGGACTTCGGCTGCTTGACCATATTGGGCTTCCTGCACTCATTAGTTTAATCGAGATTAATCGAAATGCACGAAGCAGTTATAACGACGTCTTATTCGCTAGATTCAGGAGTAGTTTATTTGCTAAATTGCAACAATTGGGCCCATCGGATAAATATCTAACGGGTAAAGAGGCTGAAGAGTTTCTTTCCGGCCTGGCCCTAAGGGCATCGTCCGAAGTAACTGACCGCGCTCACATTCCCGCCCGATACGTACGGGCAACGCTCTTCAGATTGGGCGACCATCAGGTCGGACTTTGCGAATATATGTTGACACAAGAGCATAAGGAGCTGGGCGCGCCTCTGGTCATAGAACGGTTAGGCGTTGACCGTGTAATGAAGGATGAGGTTTCCAATGCTGAAAGAGAAGAACTACTAGCGGAACTCATGCTCCAATCGCAAGTTTTGATTGCTGAGTTGGTCAGCAACACTTTAGACAAGGCCAGACCTATCGATCTATCGCGTACATACTTGGCGGACCTCGATTGGAGAAGCGGTCAATATCCTCCTCTGCGCCTTGAACTCGCTTATGTAAGCGGTGATTCCTTCGATGGAGTCCATTTCACCGGGAAGGCCGCAAGCCTCACTGGAGCGGACCGCATCGAATTGCGTGAAGGGGTCATAACCCCGTCGCAGAAGTGGCCTCGCTTCGTTGAACACATGGCGAAAGATTGGTCTCAGCAGGATGCGGAATTGAATCGGGAAACAAGGAACAGACGAACTAACGAACATTAGAGTTCAATGACTCGCTTTTCTGGGCGCCACACTGGTCCCTAAAGTTGGTTCTCTTCTACCTTGTCCCGCGATCCGCTGTCGACGACTTTGGCCACAACTACGACAATGCGAAGCCGCCTGTGCACTCGTCCGGCCTAGTGCTGTGGACTCCTGCGGCCGCAAGCTCAACGGGCTCGACCCGGAGATCTACCTTCAGCAGGTCCTTACACGTATCGCCGACCATCCCATCAGCAGGATCGGTGATCTGCTCCCCTGGAACCTCCCGGTAGCAGCCCAAACCACACCCTCATAGCTTATGTATCCACATAAAGTTATGTGGATACATAGTTGTGACACTCCCTCATAGCGACGGCCCACACCACACGCTTACAACCTTCCTAAGCAACGGCCAAGAATTAAAGTGCGAAAGAATGTAGACACTACCGCTGGCTTTGACCATGGTCATTATGGTCAGCGCCGGATTGTTCGCAAAAAGCTTCTTTCGCATGCTGCACGAAGACATGGGAATGGTGCCAGATCATCTCGGGATCGCCGCGTACGATGCAGAACTGCCTAGAGGGGTGTTGCTCAGCTGACCTAGCGGCACCTTTCGTAGGTGCCAAGAAACTGCTTGGCTAGGTCACTGAGGCACGTCCAGCTGCCGCTAGTCGGAAGTGGCATCGCCCACTACGCAAACCTGGTGATCATCACCCGGCTTTGGGGCTTCGATTCGTTGACACCACTGAGCCGTGTTTGCGATATATGCAGAAGTTCGCCTTTTCTGGCGAATGTTGACCAGAGCGTCGTTGGCATCGCTTTCAGTCTTGAACGGCACCACAGTTCTCAGCCATCCCTTACGTTCGAAAATTTCGGCATTCACATAGCCAAGCCTTTTCAGTTGATTAACCTCATACTGCGCAGGCTCGGTTTGCTTGTCCGCTGATACAGCTACAACCCATTGTCCACCATCAAGCGACACTGGCTGCCTGCCGAGAGCACTGGAAGTCTCCGTTGTTTTCATTGCGCCCGCCTGTAGAGCCTTTTCTGCAGATTCTGTCGTGGTCGTCGCGGAGTTTAATTCATGGAGAATGTCGCCCAGTTGTTTACTGAGCGCAGGGTCTTTCACAGAGGATGCGACCTTCTGCAACTCGTGTTGTGTTTCGATAAGAGATTCCGTAGCCGATCGAACCTTTTGGGCGGTGTCGTTGAACGTAACTTCAAAGCCGGCGATCGTTACCTTCGCGAGCCTGGCACTTTTTAGTTGTTCCGCGGTTTGCGTGATCAAGCCATTGATGATTGACCAGTGAGTGCATGCCAGAATCAAAAACACAAGAACTGCCGCTATCATTACGCTATCCTTCGCCAGAGTGAAAATGTCTCCTATGGCTGCGACAAGCATGGAGAGTGCGGCTTTAGGGTCATGCTCCCTTGACTGATTATTATTCCTCAGCGTCACTGGATGATCCTTGTTCGAGATGCCTCAACGATGACGAAGCATCAAGCGTCTGGCGCATCGTTCCCAACACATCGTTGCTTGCGTAATCTCTTCAGCGCCAGATGATTCTTGGCCTTATGTCATTAGCGTTGATGAAGCAACATAAAAGGTTCAGCTAAAGCAAGCGCCGTTGTTGTGGATGCGCCCACCTTGTCGAGTTGTTGGGCGGCACGTGCTTTACGAATAGCG
This sequence comes from Candidatus Babeliales bacterium, assembly GCA_964658255.1. Classification (GTDB taxonomy): domain Bacteria; phylum Acidobacteriota; class Terriglobia; order Terriglobales; family Acidobacteriaceae; genus EB88. The sequence goes on along the minus strand of CAZZYO010000013.1, from coordinate 19,308 downwards.
TCCTGCGGTTTCTTCACGCCGTAAAGCACCTTGTCGTTCGAAAGATCCATGATGATCGTGACGCCCCAGCGGATCGGCACACCCGCGGCGTCTTTGCCTTTGCTCTGGCAGATAGAGACCAGAACTCGCGGACGAAGGACACCTGTGGGCGAGACCTTGTGCGAGAAGCGCAGCCGCGTGATCTCCATGAGCATCGTTGGATCCGGATCCAGCCCCAGTGGGACCACAAGCGATTGCCGGTTCACGCCGTCGCGCAAAAGCGCGCCAAGCGCTATCTCCAGCTTCTCCTTGTATTCCTTATTGTGGTTGAACTGCTTTTCGCGGTTTGCTGTGCCGCTCTGGTCCATGGCGAAGGTGCGAAGCAAATTCAGGGTAGGCTTTAGAACGTCATTGGTTGGTAAAGCCACCGGAGGCCACACCAGGCTCTCGACCGACAAGGCATTCACCCCATCCGGATAGATCCCCCACTTGCGAAACGACTCGATGAACGCCACGCGATAGTGCAGAGGGTCGTCCGGAACGACGTCCGTGTCGGCCGAGATGATGGCGCGCAGATAGTCGCCGAAATTGATATCGACCGGCGGGCAATAGTCGAGTGCGCGTATGCACATGCGTAACACGTGCCGCGCCGAGCGCGCCGCCTCCCCCGCCAGCCGGTTTACTAGATCCGGCTCGATCTGGTGCAGCAGCGCATCCATCGACCCGTTTGAGGCAATGCGGTAGAGATCCGCAGTACGCGTTTTATAAATCGCCAAGAAGGCTCCATACACCGCTGCCACTAAGAACGAACCACGCGCATGCGGATCAGTGACCGTTTTCCAAGCTATTTTCTCCGGCTTGATGACGGTAGTGTTGCCGCTCTGATCGTACGATAGATAGCCGCTACGCAAAGCCGCATGCCCCGTGGTCGCATCGCCAAACTGCCGTGCTAGATTGCCAAGCAGATTTTCCATGGACAAATTGCCGCCCACCGCTGCGCACTGGTTCCGTACCATTTCCTTGTTGCCAAACTGCTGCAGTAAAGCCACGATATCCGCAAAGCCTTCATGGAACGCGAGAACATCGGGGTTGCTGGGCTCACGAAACGCCTCGTGCAGCCCGTCGAGCAGGGCATGCGTCATCTCATGCGCGATGATGTCATGTGACAGCGCCGCGTACACCATGCCGTACGCCGAGCCTGTCAGATTCGTTGCCTTAAAGTAGCCAAAGTAGATGGCGCGGTCCGGCGGGCTGTAGAACGCATTCGCGGCCGGAATGCCATGCGGCAGCAGCTTCAGTGTCTTCGCGAAGTCACCGTTCTGGTCCGGCGCCCACTGCGCCAGCCGTCCCAGTGCTCCCTCAAAGACGCTGATCGTCTGCATGCCCACGGCATACACCATTTGCTGGCGAAATTGTGGGCTCGACTCCGACGGCTCCAGCCCATCTTGCGCGAGCAGATGCGGCGAGTTCAGATCGATCGGCGTCTCGCCGGCATCGACGACCTCCAGATACTCACCCTTTGGCCCGGGGAAAAGAGTCCCCGCACCCTCCCACGGGATTGTGTACGTTGTCTCGGTCAGGTTGACGTACTGCAACTGCGTACTAACACTCGGGTCAAAGATATAGCCGCGCAGCTTGCGGTAAGGCGGCGGCGGCGGCTGCCAACTCGTCCTCTCGACAACCGGCATCGTTGTTGCGCCTGGCTCGTCCATAGGTGCGTCAGGGTTCGGCATTTCCGGTACCGCCGCGCTTCTGCCCTTCAGGCGTTCACTCAGCGTCGCCCGCAGTTGCCTGGAAGCTTCCGGCATTGTCGTCACCGCGCTCAGGAAGGCGTAGGTGCCCTTGTTGGAGACCGAACCGTTTTCAGCGTCCGGATCGGGCACGATCGCGTTGAGTTCCGGGTGCATCTGCGTAAGCTGCAGGATCTCCACGTGCATCATCTGTGTCGACTCGTCAGTCGCGACGCCCATTCCCAGCAGCACCTTCAGGAACGGAAACGAAGCTGAATCCGGCGGCTGCTGCGTAAGCTGCGTGGTGTCCGCAACCGGAACCCCGAGAGCTGTTAAGGCATCCAGACACCCGTTGCCCAGCTTCGCGTCAAGGGCCACACCGGCAGCTTTGCGTGCAGAGGTAAACAACGCGTGTCGGACGGCCTCGACTCGCGCCCATCCCGGTAGCTGACTCAGTGCGCCGAAGTTTTTCTCGACATAGAGCGCAGCTGCGGCCGCCACCTGCGGTGTCGCCGCCGAAGTCCCCTGCCCATTCCAACGAAACGCCGCCGAGTTGTTATATAGTGCCCACGGCAAATTGGGCGAGTACGCCGCTATCGCCGTCGCCATTTTAGACTCCGGACCGTAACAACCGCACATGATATTTATTGGCAGGTCCGCATAGGACCGCCCATCTTGCATCACGCCGCAAACAGCGATTACTCGCCGATATCGCGCCGGATACACGATGCTGGTGGGCGGAGTTACCCCGTAATGATTTCCCGCCGCTGTACAAAGCACGACGCCAGCGTCGTACGCGCGGTTAACGATGTCCGTCCAAGCGGCTGAGGCAAGCCCGCCCATACTCATGCTGACAACATCCACGCGCGTGGCCGGATCGTTGTTCAGGCCCAGCAGGTAGTCGAGCCCGAGGGCGAAGCCGCTGGTATAGAGCAGCACTACCGAGGGCGCGATTCGGACCGGAACCACGCTGGCATGCGGCGCACCGCCGAGATACTCCTCTGGCTCGTTCTCATCCGGGAAGGACAGACCCGTCAACTTGCCTCCTGCGAGCAGGCCCAGCGTCCCTGTGCCATGGCCCGGCGCCTTCAGCGCGCCCGTGATGAACGGGTCCACCGCAAAGTTCGCGTTGTCACCGTTGACGAACGAGCGTTCGAGTCCGTGTTCCAGCCGCTCCGGAAGCAGCTTGTGTCCAGCCGTATAGCCGGTATCAAGATGCCCGATACGTACCCTCCAGGGTTGCTGCGGCAGCAAGTTGGCCGCACTACGCAGGCCGGAATAGCCATCGCCAAGGTGCCAGTCGAAACGCGCGCCATGCGGAATCGAATCTTCCGCCATCCAGCGCTGCTCCGCATTTGGATCCACTAGGCTGAGCCCCTGTGGGCCCATGTCCTCGGTCACAAAGGGCTGGACCATGTCCGGCTCGGCATACGTCACCGTACCCGCGGCAAGACCCACGGTGTTCGCGCCGGCGATGCGGGCATGGCACTCGTCCCACAGAGCGCCGGGCGGTCCATCGCTTTCGGTGGTGGCAACATACCAGTCGTCCGCTCCGGTAATGCCAAAGCCACCCTCGGGTTTGCGGGAGTGTGGCATCAAAGGCGCGAGTCGGAAATCCGCGCTGCTCCCGGCCGGATCGCCAACCAGGCTGTTGCCTACCGCTGCATTCATCCTTACCAGAAGCCGCGCCATCTTAGTCTCCAGATAGGCAAACACAGAGGAAACGATTCCTCTGTAAACCTTTCTATTTCGTTCTTTACTCTTAGTGTTTGCCGATCGTCAGCATGCCGTCGCTAAGGATTACCGGATCCAACGAATCGTCTGTACCCTCGTCCAGCGACAAACTAAACACGCTTCCCGCCTTCGTACTTACTAAGCTCATTACGCCATTCTTCACGCCCACCTGGAAGCACTGGAACCCGAATGGCATCGGCGTTTTGCCTGCAAACGTTAGCACGGCGGAAGAATCGCTCGTGGTCCCGACCGTCAGGCTACCACCCACCGCCGCCTGGATCACCGGGACCTTCACCGAAGCATCCACTCCATCCTTCTTTGAGTAATTCACCGTGAACTTATGCGACTTAACGATCTTGGTTATCAGGTACAGCTTGCCGTTGCCCAGCACATATTGCTTCAGCACTAGGTTGTCGGAATCCACATGGCCGCTGCTTAGGTAAGTGCCCGCATCGAGTGCCGTGACCGAATCAGATAAAACATCCTGGTACACAAAGGTGAGCTCCTGTGCATCCGTGTAGTCCACTGACGCGGACAGGTTACCGCCAAGCGCGGAGATCAGCGTTCCCAGGATGTTGGCGCCCACTCCCAGCTTTAGCGAACTGGTCTTTTGCCCATTTACATCGGACGCAGGCTGGTCGGCGGTGATGGCGGGCAGCGGACTCGGGGAAGCCGTGATCAACTGGTTTAGCGAGCCGAGCACCATGAACTCGCCGTTCTGTTCGCCCAGCAGCTTCAAAGGCGCGAAGGTGGCATCAGGATGACGAACGACGTTGTAGCCCAAACTGGCAAGGTAGGTGAGCGAGTTATCTTTGCAGAACATGAGTCATCCTCTGAGGATTAATTGGTAGCGCAGCAGAGAGGCCATTCAGTGTGGAACAGCATGGAGCTAAAGGATTCTAAGGTTTCGACCTGGCTAGCGCGGCAGGACAGCATTGATATTTCCTAGTGACACAGAACGAGTAGTCCTGTGTCTGCAGTTGCGGGCGGATTGTAACGGATTGCTGACAAGGCGTCAATAGTCATTTGGAGGGCGTCGAGCTGTTTTAAGTGAGCGGAGGTGAAGCTCATACCTGTCGTCATCCGCCAAGCAGACGGCCGCAGGCTGGATCAACTCACAGGGGCTCCCGCCATGCAGCGCATTGCCGACATGTCCTTCGGCTTCCGCCCCGTAAGCCGGTTAATCGCCCGAGAACGGCAGGGAGCGCACAAATTGCGAAAACCGCTCCGCTTCCCTTTCTGTGAAATCGGCCGGCAGCTCTACCTTGACCGGCATTCCAGGCCGAAGATTGAACTGATGCGTAACCATTTCCGCTTCAGGCGTTTGCGGCTCCGGCAAAGATGTAATCGCGAGATCTTCACCTTGGGCGGCTTTGCCTACCTCGATCGGATTAGCGGACCAGACGAAGCGTGACTCCTTCCCCCTACGACCAACGACAAACCGCCCGTAATCCAGTACCTCAAGCCGCCGAAAGAGCTTTACCACCTCCCCTTTTGGCAGTTCAGCCGCGCGAAGGCGCGACATGATCTGATCGACTCCGGTCGTGCTTTGGCGGTTCGTGCGTCCCGCAAAATCATCCAGGATAGCTTTCGCATGGGCGTTTTCGCTGTAGAGCTCACGGAGAGCCTTTGTCTCTCCGTGCTCCTTGCTCCCGGTCGGCATTAGACCTCACTCCAGACGAAGCGGGAGTCATACCCCTTGCGTCCGGTGACGAACTTGCCGAACCCGCTGGCTTCCAGCTGCTGTAATACGCGAATGACGGCTTGGCGGCTGGTACCAGAGCCGCAAACTTTAACGAGGTGAGTGACCTGTTCCACCTTGCGGTTACGCCGCCGGGTGGCGAAGTGGTTGATAACAGTGGCTGCGGTGACCCCTGACGCGGAGATGGTCAAGGCGGACTTCAGAAATTCAAGCGATTGCATATAGCGCTCCTTATTTGGTACTTCCTTATAATATATTATAAAAGCTTATATGGAAACTTAAAGCAAGTTATCGTTAAGACGTGGCAGGCCGCTTGGCTGGACTCCGCCAGGCCGCCAGCGGATAATGAGTCACCGGAGGAAGCGCGATGCCGCAGCAGGAAACCTTTTTCGAGCAGACAGCCGGAGACCGCCGTATCGAGGTCCTGAAATCCTACGATCAGGCCTATGCCCGCGAAGCCTTCCGGAGCATGGACCACGCCGCATTGCAGCGCCTCTGGACCTCATTGAAGCCCGAAGAGATCTACGATCCCGCAGGATTGCCGTCCCTGAACGACCCGGCCGGAGACGGCGAAGCGTTCCTTTGGGACGAACTGCTGGAGCAAGCCCGCGAGGACGGCCCGGTGTTGTCGTTCTTCATCGTGAACGAGACGGTGAACCGCCGCAGCGAGAGTCTGTTTGTGTCGCCGGATTGGCCGAGCGCCCAGGCATTCGCCCAGAGTCGCCTGGCCGCTCAGTAACGGCCGGGCGGATGGATACTGTTTCTCCCGAACAGCGCAGCCGCAACATGTCCCGCATTCGGGGCAAGAACACCGCTCTGGAAATGAAGGTCCGTTCCCTCCTCCACGGACTCGGCTATCGCTATCGCCTGCATCGCAAAGACCTTCCCGGAACTCCCGATCTGGTTTTCCCGGCCCGAAAAAGCGTGATATTAATTCACGGCTGCTTCTGGCATGGGCACGACTGCGCCAGGGCAGCCCTCCCGACCTCCAACCGCGATTTTTGGGAAACCAAGATCGGCCGGAACAAGGAACGGGACGGTCAGGCTCAGGAAGCGCTTATCAAGGGCGGGTGGAAGGTCCTCACGATCTGGCAGTGCCAAACCAGGAACGACCCTATTCTGCGGGAAAGGCTTGTCGGCTTCCTGGAAGCCGGCACAATGAGAGATGAAGCGAGCGGATGACATACAAGCTGATCGATCTCTTTTGCGGTGCCGGCGGCATGACCCTTGGGTTTGTCGATAAGCGGTTCTGCGGCGGCTTCAAGCCTCTGCTGGCCGTGGATCTGGACCGGCCTGCCCTCGACACCCACGAGGCCAATTTCAAGGGCAAGACCGTCCACGATCCGATCGAGGAGTGGCTTGCCGGCGAGCCGGCCGTTCCCCAGGCGGATGTCGTGATCGGCGGACCGCCCTGCCAGGGCTTCAGTTTGCTCAACAAGAACCGGCGCGGCGACGTGCGGCGAGCCCTTTGGGAACCGTATCTTGATATCGTTCACCTGTCCGGCGCCCGCATGTTCGTGATGGAAAACGTCAGCGAACTTTACCGCTCGCCGGAGCTTCTCGACATCCAGCGCCGCGCCAAGCAGCTCGGGTTCAAGACCAAGGCCGCAATCTTGAACGCGGCCGACTACGGCGCACCACAGACCCGCAAGCGCACCGTCATTGTGGGCTGGGACGACACCAGGGTGGGTGCACCCGTGTTTCCGATGACGCCGACCCATGCTGCTCCGGACCTCAACTCTCCTCTCCCGGTATGGCGTACCGTCCGCGACGTGATCGGAGACCTGGACGAGCCGGAAGGCACGGAAGTCCGCCAAGCCGAAGCTCCGCACAATCTCCACTTCGGCCGCAATCCGACGATGAAGAGCCTCGCCCGTTATCGCGCAGTGCCTCCGGGCGGCAACCGCTTCGATCTGATGAGGAACGCGCTCGAGATCACTCCGGGATGCTGGGTCCGCAAAACCTCCGGCGGTACCGACCTGTTCGGTCGTCTGTGGTGGGATCGCCCGTCCGTGACCATCCGGACGGAATTTTTCAAGCCGGAGAAGGGACGGTATCTGCATCCGGAGAAGCACCGGCCGATCACGCACCGCGAGGCCGCACGGCTGATGGGCTTTCCCGACGATTTTGTGTTCAAGGGCGGCAAAACCGACATTGCCCGTCAAATCGGCAACGCCGTGCCTCCCGACCTCGCCGGCGCGATCGCCCACATGGTTACAGCCACACTCAAGACTGAGCCGGCAGCGAAACCCGCCAAGTCAAAACGAAAGGCCACGGAGGCAGCCGTTGGCGAGACGGTCTCAGCCTAACGATCGGCCCGAGGAGCTCCGAGCCGAGCTCGTGGCGTTGCTCACCGACTTTGCCGACAAGCTCCAGCATGACGACCTTCGCGCCAAGGTTGTCGCTCTCGTTCCCGCATTCCGCAAACTACGCGACCTCGGCAGTTCGTTGATTCCGATGAGCGATGCAGGCTCGGCTCGAGCCCGCATCCTTGCCTATCTGCTGAAGTATCCGCACCAGATCATCGACGGCGACGAGCTGGCGGTGATCTCCGGCATCGGAGAGTGGGCGCGGCGCGTCCGTGAGCTTCGGGTCGAGTTCGGCTGGTGGATCTATTCCGGCTACACGTTTGCGGATATTGCGGCTGCGGCCGAGAATGCCGGCGACCAGGCCGAGCTTGCCGGTGTTGAAGCTATCCATATTCGTCCGGATCAGTACATCCTCATGCGCACTGAAGAGGATCGCGATGCGGCTTATCGCTGGAACGTCCTCAATGAGATTCGCGGCAAGAAGGTTTCCGTCACCGATAAGATCCTCGAGTACCTGCGCCGCAACGTCGGCAAGCAGGTGACGGGCGAAGAGCTGAAATACCTCGCCGGCGATGCCAAAGAATGGGCGCGTCGCGTCCGCGAACTCCGCACCGAGGCGGGTTGGCCGATCGTTACCAGGAACAGCGGCCGCGAGGATCTCGCCGTCGGTGTGTACCTGCTCGAGGAAGACCGCCAGGCCGAGGAGCACGATCGGCGCATTCCCGATGACGTGCGCGTGGCGGTTCTCAAGCGGGACAATTTCAGCTGTGTTCGCTGCGGGTGGAACCGGCCTATGCTTTCACCCGACGACCCCCGCAAGTTCCTCGAGCTCCACCACATCACGCACCACAAGGATCGAGGCGCGAACACGGTGGAGAACCTCGAGACCCTCTGCAACGTGGACCATGACGCGCTGCACCGTGAGATGAAACGCGGCTGATCCCCTTACCAGTCGAACGAAAATGCCAGGATGTAGTTGCCTCTAGGGAACCGCAGCTGCGGCCACCAAACCGGGAGTTCCTTGCCGTTTTTGTTCATCCGGTAGAGGAACAGAGTCGGGGCATCCGTTGGAGCCAGCTTGTCCTCGCCGCCGGAGATAATGCCGGCTCGCTCGGAACGAGGTTTCGTCAGGTCGCGGCCGCGCTTCACGACCAGGTTGACCTTGTCGCCGTAAACCAGCTTGCCTTCTCGATCCTCCTTGGTCATCAGGACATCCAGGGCGCTTTTTATAATCCGCATGTCCCAAAGTGACGGGCTGGAGGGCTGGTCAACGTGCACATGACCAAGCAGGTCGAGCGCGGTTTTCACATTGATGGTCGTATAAGGGGAAGAGAGGTCAGTATCCGGCACTCCCTCCAATGCCTCGTCCAGAGAGGCCGTACTTGCGGCCGATTTGACTGTCCGAAGCGGATAGCGAGGGTTAATGCTGCTGTTTTGCGGAAATGATTCAATCAGGCTGGGATCGGTGACGTTCGACCGGGTCGCATCCCAGGAGCCGGTCATGTACAGACCCTCGAATGCCCCGTCCGGAACATTCTCCAGCAGGTTTCGCAATGAGCTCTCCATGGAGTGAATTTCCTGGAAGCGATCGCTCAGAACCTGCGGCAAGAACAGGCGCGTTACGCCGATATCCTTCTTGCGATAGCCGTACATGCGGGCGTGTTGCAGCACGGTGTCGGCCTTGGCTCGCTTGGGATTGCGCCCGTAGTAGCTGACCAGGAGGTTCTTGATGGTCACGCCACGGCCGAGCTTATTACCGCCGATGAAGAGATTGAACTTGGAATCCAGCTTAACCTCGTCATTCGAGGTGCCGTTGATGACCTTTATGTTGGCGCCGTTGAGGTAGAACGCTACCTTCACCAGAACGCTGTCGAAGTCGGGCAGCGAAGGGTCAGTTGCTTTCAGGTCTTTGTACGCGGCCTGCAGCTCCGCAAAGAGGACGTTGTATGGCGCGCCGACCTTCTTTTTCAGTGCCGCGCTGCTCTCTTGTATGAAATCGTCCAGCAGCCCCCGTGCGTAGTCGTGATCCTTTGTCGCCAGGCTTACGTGCAGGAGGAAGGCGTAGCCGTCGCCTTTACCCTGGATGATCTTTGAAGCCGCCGCGATGAAGAAACCGCAGAGTGCTTTCCGTAACCCCGCCGGCAGCTTGGCTTTTGGATTGGGCTGGTTTGTTGCCTTGAGAGAGGCGATTTCGTTAACGTCCACCATCCTGACAAGCTCGGCATCCTTGCCGAAAAAAGCCTCGCCGCCGACGTAGTCTTTGCCGGGGTCCGCCAGCACCGTAAAGCTCGGTCTGTAGGCGTGTCCTGGCCGTTGCAGGAACAACGCTTGCGGCGTTGCCGTCACCTGCAGGTAGGTGTTGATGGGGAAATAATCACGGAACTTGGTAATGACCCCGTTGATCGTGCTGGCCTTGACTGTCGGCTTGCCCGTGTTGGTGTTTAGGCTCGCCTGATCAGCTTCGTCATCAACGATCATCATGGCCAGGTCCTTTGCCTTCGCCGTCTTGAAGGCATTGAGCAGGCTGTTGAGCATGCTGCCGTTCTTCGAGCAGACGACGGCGAACGGCGTGTTATCCACACGGGTCTTGAACCGCTTCGGGTCCTTCCAGTCACTCTTTCCCAGAACGGTGATCCCGCCGAGGGCTGCACGAACCCGCTCTTTTGTTTGCTCATAAAGCGGATCGTTGTCGCTGGTCAGAACGACAATGCAGTCAAAACCGTTATCCACCGCCATCGCGGAGGTGAGCGTCAGGATACTGGTCTTTCCGCTCTGGATTAAGCCGTAAAGCAAACCGTCAGATGGCTGAGCCGGTACGCCGCCGGTTGGATCGACGGCCAGCTGGAGAATGCGGACCGCTTTTTCGATAGCCTTTTTCGTGCCGTCAGCGCCGAGTTCCTTGCCGAGGACCTGAAGCACTTCCTGGGCGTGTAGCCCGTTTGCGACTATCGGGCGCGGCGTCTTGCTGCTCATCTGGATCTTCCTCGTCCTGAAACAATATTTGCGGCCATCGCCTTGGCGCAACCTTCTTTTCCAGCTTGCCGGCGGGCCCACTGACACCATACCAGCCGTGGAACTTCCGTCTAACGGAAAGGCCGCCGGCTGCTTCGTCCAGCAACTCGAGTGCTGTTTCCGCAGAGATCGTACAGATGCCGTCACCACCGCAGACAAGTGCCATGACGACTCGATCGGCCTCGTCCGGGCAATGCTGGAGGCGCGCCACGTCCTCCGTCGTAAAAGTGAACTGCCAGGGTGAACCGCCCTTTGTCGTGTATTTCAGAAGAACCCAAACCGAATCGTTGACCAGGTACCCCGGTGGCCAGCGCGCTATGTCTATGCAGCGAGAATCGTTGAGCGCTGTAGCTAACGCCGCTCCATGGTAGAAATCTGTCTGATCAATCACCAGGCGTCCTTAGAATCCGTAACGATTCATGCGCAGTCGGAGCGCATCTTTGCCGCCCTCCATCACAGTTGCGACAACATCGCGCACGTTTTCACTGTCGATCCCTCCTTCAACCGAGATGCCGACCTGGGCCCCCGGTTTAGGCGGTGTGAAATGGCTGCAATGCAATACAAGTTCAGCGTCGCCGATGACGAGGAGATTTGGGTTGTGAGACGCGATGATGAGTTGCCTCTTCTCCTTGGCTGCCCAGATGCTCTCGGCAATTTGGAGCGCCGTTGCATTGTCCAGATCATCTTCCGGTTGGTCTATCAGCAAAGGACCTACAGCCTGTCCGAACAGCAAAGCTAGCAGCGCGTTCGCTTGTTGACCTGGGGAGGCTTCATCGAAGGGTATGTATGTGGAATCAGGTGCCCGGTAGGAAAACGTAGGATGTGTTGTCGGGCGGAATAGAGACAGCTCAAAGGCTGTGGAGGGCTGAAGTCGCAGGGCCATTCTCTTGAGCTCAAGCGTGCCGAAGCCTGCTGCGGCTAGCTGCGGCACTACGGCGGGGACACCGGCCTGCTCCGCTTCGACAAGAAGCAGCAGCTCATCTACGATCGCCAACCACTCATCGAACGGAGCGGCACTCTCCTGCACACTCTGGACTACTCGGGCCACCTTTTCCTTGAGCACCTGAGCCCCTTGTACGGCATTAATGAAAGCTTCCGTTAGGTGATTCACCGTCCTACCTTTGCTGACGTTGACTCTAAGCTCCCCTTTTGATGCTGCAGTTAGGGTGGCAGCCTGGTTTGCAAGCAGTCCAAACTCCTGCTCTCCCAGCTCCTTCCATCGGGTTCTAGCGTCGGTCAGCGCCTGATCAACCGGGCCGAGCTCCGCAATACGCTGATTCAGACTGTCCAGCGTTCCTGCCAACGTATCCGCCTCCAAGGAGGCGGTCCGTATTTGATCCAGCCGGGTCTGTATAACTGCGTTTTGCGAGGTGGCTGCTTCGTAACGCACGCTATGTTCAGCCTGAGCATTAACGACCTGATTTTGGCTTGTTGCAAAGGTTGATTTTGCAGCCGTGAGTTTGTCCTTGGTAGCTAGTATGTCTGCGCGCGCTGTGTCCAGAGCAACTGAAATCTCGTGACGCAAACCGACCACGAGATCGGCTGGTTGCGCGCCATCAGTACCTCTCAGCCCTAGTCGCCTTGTTTCTAGGCCCTCAGCCAGAGCGTCAATGTCAGATAGTGCCAAGTCGAAAGCTGTAGCGTAGCTTTCTGACGATCGTTGCCCTGTGAGGAAACTCCCGTGTTCCTCTATGGCCTGTTTGTGCTCCTCTGGCAAATCACCAATCTCTGCTTGGAGTGAATCCACCTGTGAGCGTTTAGAAGTCAGTTCTGTTTCCGTGGCTTCGCGCCGCGCCGTTAGCGCACGAAAGGCCTGACGTGCCTGAAAAGCGGTCCGCAGCTTAGAAGCTGATTCCTGTTCCGATGCCTGAAGTAGATCGAGTTCCGCCTTTATCGGTGACGTGACCAGCCGAAGCAACTCACTGGCCCGAACGCTGACGTTCGACAGCTGCTTCTGGCTATATCCTTGGAGCCTTGCTATTGCTTGGATCAAGGAGGGACCGGCTTCTTTTTCCGCCTCACCAGCGATGGCGAGGTAGACCTTGCCTGTCTCGGCATCACGCCGAATAAGATGAGAGACACCACTGATCATGTATTCGATGGTGACGGTGCCATGGCTTTTTTGAAGTGTCGCTTTTATTAGGGAGCCGCGACGTTTTTCGTAATTTGGTACTTCTTGTGAGCCGTCATCCTCAATGCTGACAGGCTGATCACACAAACCCCAGCGCAGGTACTCCAACAGTGTCGATTTGCCACTTCCCCGTCCTCCTATTGCCATGTTGGTCTGGGGATTGAACTCAACTTTCAATGGGCCGAAGTAACGGGATGCGGATACAGTCATGCTCCTGATCCAGCTTTGCGGCAGAGACGGCTCCGTATAGGCAAGACGTGACGAGGGAGCCAGGCAGGCCTGCCGCAATGCTTCTGCAGAGGGTTTCGACCACTTTACCCATGTGCGATGCAATCCGAGTTGGGCGAAATCTGCACGTCGGTTGTCGGAGGTCTGGAAGACGCCAATCTTTTTCGAACCCCACTGCTTATCTTTACCTGTGACGATCAAGTGCCTTTTATGGCCGATAAAAGAGCCATCCACATAGCCACCAACGCAAGGCATCTCGGTGTAGTGTTTATGGAATGATGTCCGAAGCAGCGTATCATCCCCTCCGTCGTTAACATTGGGCAGAAGAATGAACCGTCCCCGCAGCTGAGCATGTCCGCTGAGACGATCGCAAATAGCTCCTAGGGTGAGCTCTGGAGCCAAACGCTCTGTTTTGCAGGTCTTTGCATCCGTCGAGGGTGCGGGGATAATACCAAGTAGCGTCAGTGCTGCCGTCAGCTCCCCTGCAGTACAGTCCGGATCAAAAAGTAGGAGAGCCTGGCAAGGTACTCCAAGAGTTAGCTCTATCCCTGGAAAAACAACAATCTGTTGGGAGACTGGGACAGGTTTGCCCTCCGGGCTCATTTCCTGCCTTGCCGCAGCGCGGATGTATTCAGCGAATACGATGTCGTGGTGATCTGTGATTGCAACGGCATCCAGGCTTTTCGAACGGCAAGCCTCTATGAAGCCCGTAGCGTACGCTGCGCGGGCTTCATCTGTTGTGGGACACTCCCCGCTCCAGTCGCGATCACGCGGACTGTGGACCTGAAAATCACAAGAATAATAATGAGCCCCACTATCCATGCGGCCAACATAGTTCATTCCCTGTAGCTGCTACAACTCACTGAGGTTCGGGATCATATCGCTTGTCAGCGTAACCGTCCGCTTCAGCGAGGTCTTCCCCGCCCCTCGCCCGCTTGTACTCTCTGAAACGAGCGTTTCAAGCACGGTCAGTGCTTAACCTCTTTCAATCCATCCTTAGCCCCAGATCATCATTCACCGCGACGGTCAGATTCTGCACGGTCCCAAGATAGCGTTCTGTCGTTTGAATGGAGGCATGCCCAAGCAGGAGCTGGATCTGTTCGAGGTCGCCGCCGGCCTTGCGGCAGAGCTTGGCGCAGGTGCGGCGCAGGTCATGGGGCGCGAGTTTGCCGAGCGAAGTCTGGCGCGCGTAGGCGACCACCATCTGCCAGATTCCTTTCTCATCCTGCATTAAGTCGCCGTTGAGCTTGCCGGCTTTCGAGATCGGCCGGAAGAGCTTGCCCCCGGGCTTGCTTCGGTCGAGCCCGGCGGCCCCCGCAGCTTGAACCCACTCGTCGATGCGGAGCTTGACCGCGGCCGGCACGGGCACGGTGCGCCGGCGATTGCCCTTGCCCATCAGGTCCGGGATGACCCAGCGGCCTTCGCGCTGCTCGATCTCATCGACCTCAAGCGCCAACAGTTCCGCCCGGCGCAGGCCGCAGCCGAGCAGCAGCGCGAGCATGGCGCGATCGCGCTTGCCTTTGAGGGTCGAGGGGTCGGGGGCGTTGAGCAGCTCGCTCGCCTGCTCGCGGCTCAGCCAGTTCCCTGCCCGCACACCCTGCTGCTTGACCCCGGCGACCCGTTCGATCGCAGCCGCCGTCTCGGGCGCGAGCAGATCGTTGTCGGCCATCTCGCGGGCCAGCTTGCGCACCGGCGACAGGCGCAGGTTGATGGTCGCGGGGGCGAGCGATTGCTCGAGGAGCCAGGTCCGGTAGGCGCCGACCAGCGCCTTGCTAAAGGCCGGCCGCGGCTGCTCCCGACACCATTGAAAGAACTGTCGCAGCCCCTTCTCATAGGAGCGCCGGGAGTGGGCCGAGGTGACGCTGTCGAGGACCAGGCGGAGCAGTTGCGCCTCGCGCTGCTCCTGGGGGACGGGACGTTCCGGAGCAAGGAGCGAGGCGTCAGACATGGTCCGGCTCGAAGAGTCCTCGTGGCTCGGCCACGATCCCAGGCGGGGTAAACGAGAGCGCCAGCTGCTCGGGGGCTTGAGGATGCTGCTCCCGCCAGAGCTCGAGGAAGGAGGCTGGGTAGACCTGCCGGACCACTTTGAGCCGGTGCACGCGAGCGTGGCAGGCCCGGCAGAGGGCAACCAGCCAGGGGAGGCGGGAGCGGCCGGGACGGCGATGATGGACGACCAGGGCCGCCGGGCCGAGGCAGTCGGCAGCACAGAGGCGGCACAGCCGGCCGTCGCGGGCGACGACCGAGGAGCGGAGGCCGGCATAGAAGCGCCGGTCATGCTGCTCGCGGGCGTAGCAGGGTGCGCACAGGCCGCGCCGGGCAATTTGAAGTGAACCGCACCGGCACCACAGCGTGGTCTGACGGCGGCTGAAGACGCTCTGCCGCGGCGACCGCTTCCCTGCCCAGCTGGTTTGCCCTGGTTGGCTCATGATTTGGCCGGAACTCTCCTCAAATGCGTTTGCAGCAATCCTAATATCCTATCACCCTTGATAACTGGCATTATCGGGGGTGATAGAGGGCCTCTAAGGAGCATCACAGGTGAGCGTTCATGCGCGATCACGCACTCATTCCCTTCTCTCCGAAACCTCGCTACACTCGCTCTAGTGCTGCACGTTTCGCTTCTGTGGAGGCTTAGTTTGCCCCGCCCTCTCTCCTGGCTGCCGCGCCTCGCCGCCATTCGTCGCATGGTCGCCGGCTCTTCGCGCTCGCACTACGAGCGGCGGGAGCTCGAGAGGCTCTTCGAGATCCAGCCCCGTGCGGCCCAGAAACTACTCTCGGCCTTGCCGACCGTTCAGGTCGGGACCTCGTATCTGGTCGAGCGCGACGCGCTGCTCGCGCTCCTCGACGCTGTGCACGAGGCAGACGATCCGGCTGCGGTGCTCACTGCCGCCCGGGTCCGGAGTGTGGCTCCAGCCCGGCGCACGCTCCGCCAGCTCGTTCCTAACGATCGTCCGCATACCACCTGGGAGACCCTGCCTGCCTCGCTCACACTCGCCCCCGGCGAGGTGCGGGTGACCTTTACCCGCGTCGAGGAACTCGCTGCGGCGCTTGCCGCCCTCGCTTCCCTGCTCGACCGGGAGCTGGAGGCGTTTGCCGAGCGCTTTGAGCCCCGAGGCCCGGAAAAGTCTGCATCCATGGAGGAGTGCGAGGATGCAGAGGCTCTGGTGCGCGAGTTGGAGTTGCTCGAAAGGTCGAAGGCGAAGTACACGCAACTTAGGTGACCCAAAGCCGACATTTTGGCCCCGGCCGCAAAGTATGGGCTTCATCAGGCTTCGGTGATCCGTCGCAAGTCCTTTAACAGTACAAATAGGTGCAGGGGATCTGTCGGGGAGGCGAGGAAGTCAAATTGCTCGTAGTAGCGCCTCGCTTGGTCATCCTTGGCATGCACGGCCAGAGCACGTATTCCGGCAATATCGGCGGCCTGCGTGGTGCGCAGCACAGCGTCTTTCAACAATGCTTTGCCAATTCCCTTCCCTTGCCAATCCTTGTGTACTGGTAAGCGAGCCAAGAGCATGATGGGCACGGGATGACGAGCCAGTCCCTTTTGCAGTCGTTCGAGGGCTTCCGCGTACTCTACCTGCCCCACAGCAAGGCTGTAATAGCCAACCAGTTCCCCGTCTACCAGACCGACGTAGGTCTGAGCGGCGCTGGCTCCCTGGTTTTGAAGAGCATGTTTCAGAAGCCATGAGTTCAGGTCTGCCTGGCCGCAGTCGAAAGAGGTAAGGACATGGTCACGGCGCAGCTTTTCAATGATTCGGCCTGCGCTCACCGATTAGAGCCGCTCTCGAAAAAACCGGGCTCCCTTAGAAGAGCTTCCATGCGCGGCATCGCCCGCACTGGCATATCGAGAGCGGCCTGGAACGCAGTCCACTTCTCAGGGGCGAGCGCGAAGATGCGACGCTCTGCCAACATCTCCTCAGCTTTGGAGAGGGCACTCTCCATCACGAAATCGCTCATGGAGCGATGCGCGGCTGAAGCTGCAGCTTGGAGCTTGGCCTTCGCTGCACGCGAAATCCGTAAGTCCAGCTTTTCTGTACGGCGTTCTGGGGCAATGGGCTGAGTGAGCATAGCTGGTCGAGTAAGGCTATCTAATATGTCATGACAATGTCAAGACTTGTCACTTTTGCGATAAAGAACTCGCTGCGCATTGGCTGCGCTTGCTTCCCTGCTCGTCGCGAGCTGCAAAATTTTGCCAGGCGCTTCGAACCCCGGCGGGATTCACCCTCGGCAGACAAGGCCGAGGATGCAGCCGCTTTACTGCGTAAGCTGAATTCCTCGAAGATCTGCGGAGTAAGGAGCAACGCGGCTGTAGCAAGTGCTTAGCTTATGGACAGTAATCATCTAGGGACCGCCTGCTTCTTAAACTCACATACTTTTTTACTCATTTACTCTTTCACGCTAAAATTCAAATGAGTAAAGGAGTTCTATGCCTGTTATTTCACTACTGAATCAAAAGGGCGGCGTTGGAAAGACCACGCTCAGCCTCCACCTGGCAACAGCTTTAGCAAGAACAAGCCGGGTCTTGCTGGTTGACGCCGATCCCCAGCATTCAGCTTTAGACTGGTCGGCCCAACGCGAAAAGAAGGCGCTTTTTAGCTGCATAGGTTTACCAAAACCGACTCTGCATCGAGATATCGCTGCCCTTGCAGTCGGTTACGACTGGGTTGTCATTGACGGGCCTCCGCGGGTAAATGAGCTCGCTCGATCAGCCATTGCAGCAAGCGACCTTGTCGTAATTCCCGTCCAACCATCCCCGTACGACGTTTGGGCAGCGCAAGACATCGTCAATATCATTCGCGAGTGCGAGATCAGCAAGCCGGATCTGCAGTCTCGCTTTGCCATCAACCGTTTGATCACTGGCACAACGCTTGCGGCCGAGATCAAGGATGCTATCTCGGATTTTGGAATCCCTCTGTTCAGGACTGTCATTCGTAATCGAACCGAATTTGCAAAATCTGCTCGCGCTGGTCTCACAGCCTCTGAGACTGAGCCAGGTGGGCTAGCTGCCACAGAAGTTTCCGCTCTTACAGACGAGATCGAGGAGTTGATGGGGGTACGTCACGATGTCTAAGCCAAGCTGGGGTCCTCGCCCCACTCCTAAGGTTGCAGAGCCGCCAAGTGTTGACGATTTCGTTAAAGGAGACGTCGCCGGCAAGCTCGTCAGGATCAATGCTCAGATCACGCCGGAGCTTCGAAAGCGCGTGAAAGCAGGCTGCGTCGCAGAAGGCCTGAGCATTACGGATGTGATCATCGAACTTCTCGAGAAACGGTTTCCGCGGCGGTGAGTATTTGAGCTTTTGAGCAATAGCTTTGTAAAGTATTTGAGTAAAAGGGTAAAAGGGTAAATGAGTAGTATCTTTTAATTAGAAGCGGCTTCAATACTCAACGCTTCTTGTATTACCGCTGCACAAACCCTACATTTGGCACAGCACACGCTGGAAAGGGAAGTGACTAGTGCGTGATTACAGCCTTGAGCGCTCTTCAAAGAAGGGCAACCTGGCACTTCGAATGGCGGAAGTCTCCCAAGCACGTTTGGAAGTTACCACCCGCGAATTGATGCAGGTTGCTCAAGTCCTATGCTTTACGGGGCTTCCATACCGCCGCACCACTGATCGAGCTGTCGTACGACAGGCACGCACAGCTTCCGGCGACACGATCAAGGTCACCTTTCGCGCCATGATCGAAGGCGTAGATATCCCTTTCGGGACAGATCGCAGCCTCTTGCATTGGATTACTCATCGCGCAGTAGTCACGAAAAGTCCCTTTATCCCCATCTCATCCGCCAGTGAATACCTGCGCGATATGGGAATGGCGCCAAGTGGGCAGAACATCAAGCGGGTCAGAGAAGCATTCCAGCGCATCGCCAGCTTTGCCTTGGTTGTTCAGCGGGACTCAGGGTCCACAACTGAACAACTCATCATGCCGATCATCCAGGCCTCCAAGATGCCGCGGAGTATGCGCGTAGTCCCGAAGGGTGGTCAGCTGCCACTCCTCGCTCCCAACGGTGACGAGCAAGGCTTTATGCTCTCCGAGGCGGTATTTCGAGAGTTCATGCAGTACCACGTTCCTACTCTCGCAAAGATGATTGAGGTCACCCGGGAGAGCCCTCAGACGCAAGACTGCATGTTGTTCCTGCAGTGGCGCAGCTTTGCTGCGAGGTCCGAGACTTGCATCCCTTGGGCTTCCCTCAGAGAGCAATTGTGGAGCGACGACTCAAACCCATGGCGTATCAAAACCCGCTTCGAGGAAGCAATCGCTGCTCTGCAGATCGCGTGGCCACAGCTCAACGCTCGCGCCACAACCGTGGGCTTAGAGATAGGCCCCCCGCGACAAGGGCAACATTTCCTACCCGGAACATCGAATTAAGAGGCCTTTCTCCGTATGATTCCTACGCGGAACATCGAGGAAAAGGTCACTATCCACATGTAAGTCCTTTATTCCTCGATGTTCCGCGTTAGATTTTCGATGCTCCGCGTAGGAATCATC
>CAZZYO010000012.1:0-48189 GCA_964658255.1 Candidatus Babeliales bacterium | reverse complement strand
CAGCCTCGCCGAGATGGAACGGGAACTCACCGTCGAACGAACCCGTGCTGGACTTGAAGTGGCCCGTCTGCTCGGTCGCAAACGAAAGATGAGGGAAAGCAAAATCAGATCGGCAAAAAAGTTGCTCGCGAATGGTGTGCCGCCTCGCGACGTCGCCGGCAACCTCGGTCTCCGTCCCTACACTCTATAGGTATATTCCGGCCTCAACATAAGTCGTTGGCGAGTGATTCGCCATGGAAGGGGATTGTAAGTATGGATGACGTGCGTGCAGATAAGAAGCAGATCCTGAAATCCGTTCTTCTGTTTTACGTAATTGCATGTGGATTCGCATGGCTACTTGGATGCCTCTGGTCCTTGGCCCTGCTGGCCTAAGGGTGCACAACCATCCTGTTTCACTCCCTGTTTCGGCCTGCATCGGAACGTTGGGGCCTTTTGTTGGATGCTTCATAGCTCACCGTATGCAGACTGGCAACTGGCGAGCGGTTCGACTTCTGCCTCGAAGTCCGTTTGCAAATGATCTGGCTCATAGCGGGGCCGCTCTTCGTGCTTCTTTGTATGTTTCTGCTGTTTCCCGCGTTCATTTCAAAAGGCGACCCCAGAGCATGGCATTGGCATATAGGGGCTCTGGTGGGGCTATGGGTGCCAATGTTTAATTACAACCTGTTCGGCGGCCCTCTCTTTGAAGAATTTGGTTGGCGCGGTTTTCTTTAATCGCAGCTGCAAGACGTGGTACCACCTTGGATTGCGGCAATCTTTGTCGGAATCATGTGGGCTGCGTGGCACCTACCCTTGTTTTTTGCTGGCTGGAGCAGCGCTTCACCTCTGGTCTTCGCCTTCATCGTGATCGCTCTCTCAGTATTGATGGCATTCGCCTTCAACGCCTCAGGTGGCGCAGTAGTGGTCGCTATCCTCATGCATTTGGCGTTCAACGCATCGCCCGGATTTCTTCCGAGTTTTCTGAGAAGCGTGCCCACCCGCGAACACCCCTCCGGAGAGCTGCTTCTCGGCTCTTCCTTCCTGCTGTTAGCCGTTGCACTAATCACAGTGACCCATGGCCGACTCTTGGTTCGTGCGCGGCCAGCCGTCAGCACACTAAACCACGGCCAACAGCCTTAACGTGCTCTATTGTCCGTTTTCTGAAAGGACCCCTACATCCGCAATCACCCGATAGCGGTCATGCATGATGGCAAACAACGCCAGCATTCCATCGCGATGTAGCCCGATGTGGATCTCGCCCGGTGCGTGCACTCCCGCCATGTGTATGTCAGCCAGAATCCAATCGCTCTGAAGTGTGTCGCCTACAAAGTCGAAGCCTGAGCCGTGGCGCACGGTGCTGTGCGCCCCGTCACAACCGATGAGCCAGGCCGCTTCCAGGCCCTCCTCGCTCCCGTCCGCAGCGCGTAGCTTCGCGCTCACCTCGTTGCCTGTGTCGTTGGATTCCAGCAGCTCTACGCCTCGCTCCACCGATACGCAGGCCGGCCGGGATGCCCTTCGAGCAGTCGCTCCGTCTCGCTCTGCGGCAACATGAGCGCATAAGGATGACTGGTGGCGACGCCGTCGAGAGTGATCCGGGCATGCTGTTCATCACCCGCAACTATATATTCGCCGAAGTTACCTTCAATCCCGCTTCGACCAGGGCCGCCGCGCATCCGGCGTGGTCCAGCAATTCCAGTGTGCGGCTCCAAATCGCCAGCGCTTTCGACTTATCCGTCCGCTGAGCTTCCTTGTCTACGACCCGGACGCCACTCCGTAGCGCGCCAGCTCCGCCGCCATTGTCAGCCCCACTGGACCAGCCCCCACCATCAGTATCTGAGTCTTCAACTCTGCCCCTTGTCTGCCTTGTCGAAGTGAACTGTACCGGATCGTATACTTAAATGCCGGCTCTAACTTAAACCGGCTTTATAAGCCGGGGTGAGGGGCGCTTCACCTTTCATGGAGCGTGCTATGGCTTGCCGACACCCGCCTTATGAGTGGTGAGGCGCGGCAGAATAAACTCGTAGACCAAAGCACCAGCCGCGCGGCCTGCAATACCGATTGCTGTGTTCGTAAATACGAGGCCCGCACCGCGGTCCGCGTGAGGATAGTAGAGATTTGACAGCGAACCTGCTCCAAGGTCGGCGAGCAGATAGGAATAGTTGGGTACTGTGCGTCCACTATCGCTGCGAATGACAACTGCAAAGCTGACAGCATGGATGAACCGAGACTTGACCGAACCCGAGCCTTGATAGAAGTAGCGCGGATCCTGCTTCAAGAGGGCGGGGAACACAGCATGGCTGAGGATGTCACTAAAGAGGCCGTCCCCATACAGGGCGGCGTAACGCTTGCCGTAGCCGGCCGCCCCATATCCGTAGCCCTTGAAGGAGTCGTTCGCCTGCTCGATGCCCGCACCAATGGCAGTTCCGATGAAACGACTTGGATCGAGCGTGTCGCGAATTGCGAAGGTGTACTTTTGTTTCGAGGTCAGAGGCACTGCGTCGTAGACGTAGCTCGTGTAAAAGTTGGGTACAAAACCAAGCACTCGCTGTCGTTCGGCGGCCTTTACCTGGGCGTCGGCTACCCTGGGATCATTGGCTCGTACCTCTACTTCGGAGGTGCTGGCCCCGATTGGCAAAGTGATTGTGGGCGCGACATAAGCCTGGGTGTCCATAAGACTGACTGATCCGGACTTGAATGATGCGAAGCCAGCTGCGGTTACCTCTAAACTGAACGTGCCCTGCGGCAGCGTATTGAAAGTAAACTCACCGTTCGTCGCTGTCCGAGTCTCCCGGACAGTCGTTCCTTTTGAGTCGACGAGTTGGACACGAGCGTTGTCGATCGCAGCTCCCGTTGGATCGGTGACAACTCCAGAGATAGTGCCGCTTCCAGTGATGTCTTGGGCGTATGTACTCATCCCCGGCTGGTTCAACAGTGTGCTCGGTGCCTCTGGCAAGACCGGAATTGCGCTCGCGATGGATGACTGCCCGAGGAGAGGAGGAGAAGTGATCGCGATGGCTGATCCGATCAGAAGACTGGCGCAGCGGAGAAAAGAACTGAAAGTCATGTCGATGCTCCTGGTTTGTAGCTTGATCCCCTTGGCAACAGCTAGCGAACTGTAGTCGGCGCATAGACCAGAATTCGCGCGTTGCGTAGACCGGAACAGACGACGTAAACGCGATGCGTACTGTGATCGACGACATTGACGACAGAGGAGTCAAGCGCCTCCATGAACGTCGCCATGCTTACGGTAACGGCTATCAGCCAAGGGTTGTGCTTGCAAACCCAGGGTCGTTCACACAAAAGGCACCTTCTCTTCCACTTGGCATACTGTACCGTGTCGTATAGATGCGTGCGAAGGGAAGCAAGCTGCAAAGAGTTATGGCTCTGTCGCAAACCTTTTGAGCAAGCGTGATGTCATGCGGCACTACAGGGGTTCTTGCGCACTTTCGGTGCAGCTGGAAAGGGGGTAGGCTAACCCACTATGGCGCCTATGAGATGGATCAGGCAGTGCAACACCTAAATCAATGCACCCTGTCGGCTGGCTTGCAAGGAATCAAAAGAGGAAGGCGAGGGCTGATTCTGCAGACCGGCGCGCTTGCTCATATGTCGATTGGAGAGAGGCGGGTGCTTGGATCCCTGGTGATGATCCGCGGAGGGGCCGAGGTGTCCTCCGGCGAAGGTATCGCACTTGTCTGAAGCACGTGTGGCGCAGGTTGGGCCGCGACCGCAGGTCTCGGTCGTTTTCAATGGAGATAGTGTTACAGCAGGAGCTTTTCGGAAAACAAGTTCGCGCGAACCGGAGCTGCCGAGGCGGAGTCCTGTTCGCGCGAAGGGTCTTAGCTGGTTGCGAAACAAAATGTATCCAAGCGGCAGAGGCGCGGACATCGCAATCCGGAAATCGCCCCTGCCTGCCGCGACTAGAACAGGAACTTGAGCGCCAGTTGAAGTTGGCGGGCGCTGTTTCTGGTTCCGGTGACCCTACCGAACTGCGTCGTCCCTGAGTTGTAGTCAGCATTGGGACCGCCGAGAACCACCTCGTTGAGCAGGTTAAATGCTTCCACCCGGAACTCGAACTGCCTTCCCTCGCCAATCGGGAACTGGCGGAAGACCGACGTGTCCAGGTTGCGGGATGGCGCACTGCGAAGAGAGTTGCGGCCTGCTGTCCCGTAGGTGTAGGCGGCCGGGACGGCATACGCGGCAGTGTTAAACCATTGCTCTTTGGTAGGGTGGCTGAGACGAGGATTGCCGACAACGTCGAGGGTTTCATACGAGTTGCCGCTGCCTATATTCGCAATGTCGCTGCTGATCTGAGGTGTAAATGGAACGCCTGAAAAGGCGGTGAAGATGTTATTGATCTGCCAGTTGCCGAGAACGTAGTTCACCGACGGCTTATCGCTCGAGAAACGCCGGCCGGCTCCATACGGTATCTGGTAGAGAAGGCTCGCCGAAAAGTTATTGGGAATATCGAAGCCTGCCACAGAATGGCTTCCGTAGGCTGCCGGGTTATACGGATCCTGCGGGACCCCGCCCTCGCCTCCGAAGAATCCGTCCGTTCCGTTATCCATTGTCTTGGACCACGTGTAGGCCACCGAGTACGACCAGCCATTCGTAAACCGCTTGTTCAGCGAAGCCTCCAGCCCATTAAAATTACTGGCGCCGGTCGAGCGATCGTAGGGGGTGGGAACGATATTGGGGTAGAGAGAACGGGTCTGCGGATCCCCCGGACCGGGCGTGAGCGCGGTGTTATAGAAGCCGCCCACGTCCAGCCGCCTTGAAATGCTGCCCACGTAGTTCAGCGTCATCGTCGTGTCGCTGTTCAGCTGCTGCTGGATGCCGACATTGTACTGATACGATCTAGGGTTTTTCCTGTGCGGATCGTAGAAGTAATTCTGCTGGGTGAACGGGGTTGCCGAACTGGGAGCAAGACCGCCGTTGCCGGAGGACCCGAACGGCGCCTGGTACGAGACCGTGGGCGTGGGCGATGCAGAGCTGGGCAGGTTCAAGTTGCTGTTTTGCTGGCCGCCCACGTCGGGCCAGGTGCCGCCGGTATTTTGAATGGTCTGCAGCAGGGCAGCCCAGTTGTCATAGACGATCCCGAAGCCGCCATGGACAACCAGCGTGCTGTTTGCCTTGTAAGCAAAGCCGGCACGAGGCCCGTAGTTGTCATAAACGTTGTGAGCGATCTTGGCGTTCGACGAAACGACCACGTTGGCCGGCAGAGTGCCGTCGCCGGGGATGCAGGGGGCAACATCTCCTGTAGCCGTGCAGGCAGCAGGAAGACTCTGAAGCACATAGGTTCCATTGGTGAAATCCATATCGCCGATGGATAGGCCTCCGTGATAGGCCTTTAACGAGTTCTGCCCGAGCGGCGGGATAAACGTCAGGTCGTAGCGAAGGCCAACGTTCAGGGTAAGCCTGGGAGTGACCTTCCACGAGTCCTGCGCGAAACCGTCCAGATAGCCACCGTGGCGGGTGGAGGAGATTTTATTCGTCCGGTACGCACTGTTGGGCACGCCCAGGAGGAATGAGGCGAAGGGATCCCCGGTATTCACGTTGTCGGATGCCATTGGGTCAGCGGTATTTTGTGCGGCGAAGCTTTCGCCGCCAACCGTGTTGTTGCTCCCAAAGTGGAGGGTCGTGTATCCCCCTCCAAACTGGAGCGAGTGGCTGCCGAGTGTCTTGCTGAGATGAGAACTATATTCGTACCCGTCATTGGCATCGTTGTACGAAAGAGACTCCGAGGCGCCCGAAAGATTGCTGATCGAGATGCCGGGAAGGATGTTGACGTTCTGGATCCAGTCCGAGCCAAAGGTCGGCGTGAAGCCGAGCTGGCTCTGAACGTCGGTGATCGACTTGCTGAAGCGCGTATTCACGTGTTCCTGCTGCAGAATGCGAGCAGCCTGCACCTGGAGCACCAGGCTCGGGCTGAAGAGATGCACATAACTGCCACCCCAGTTCCGCGCTGGTAGCGACCCCGCGGTGGGTGCGCCGGGCAGACCACCTGAACTCCCGGAAACGCTGTTAATCGCGCTGTAGCGAAAGAAGGCCGAGTCGTTGGCGCCGATCTTTTGGTCGATGCGAATATCCCACTCATTTTGATTCTGCGTGATTGGCGTCTTATCGATAGCGTTCCCGCCCGTACTGGGGTCGAAGGCGCCTGCCGCTGGGTAGGCGAATTTAGCGTAGGCTACCAGGCCTGGCTGAATGAGTGATTGTGGAATCTGGTTGTTCGGGAACGGGTCTCCAATGTACTGCCCAGGATGCGCCGGATCCGGGCGCGTTGTGAAGGGGTTATAGACTTTCGAACCCCAGGAGCTTTCGTCACCGCTCAACTGCGCGTCCGTCGGCACCAGCAACGCGTTATCGCTTGTCTGCAGAAAGCGGAAGCCCTGGTAGGCGCCGAAGAAGAAGGTCTTGTTCTTGCCGTGGTAGAGCTTGGGCAGCACGACCGGTCCGCCGATCGAACCACCGAACTGATTTTGGCTGAAGGCCGTTTTCGGCTGGGAGATGGGAAGAAAGTAGCTTCGCGCGTCAAAGATGGCATTGCGTGCGTACTCCCATGCCGACCCATGAAGTTCGTTGGTACCGGACTTGGTATCGACGTTGATCACGCCGCCAAGCACACCGCCGTATTCGGCGCTGTCGGTGTGGGAGACGATCTTGAATTCCTGGATCGCGTCGATGATCGGCGGCACCGTGTACGTGCTCACGATGTTATCGAAGTCGTTCATGCCGTCTGCGAGGAACATGTTGCTTCGGTTCCCCTGACCGTTGATGGCCGGGATGATCACGTCGGAGGTTTGCGCAGAGGGAGTCGAAAATCCGCCGTTTGAGTTTTGGGCGGTATTGACCGAAGAAACTCCGGGAGTGAGCGACAGGAGCTCGGTGAAGTTGCGCCCGTTCAAGGGCAGATCGTTGGTCTGCTGAGCGCCGATCACCACGCCGAGACTCGCGTTGCCGGTCTCGAGCTGCGTGTTCGAGCCCTCGACCGTGATCACGGCGCTCTCACTGCCGACACTTAAAGCGAAGTCCTCGGTGACAATCTGGCCGACGGTGACCGTGAAGGTGTCCACCTGCTTGGAGCTGAAGCCGGGAGCTGTTGCCTTGAGTACGTACTGGCCCGGCTGGACACTGACAATCGAGTAGACGCCGGACTTGTTAGTTACTGTCGTGTTATCGACCGAGGTGTCCGCATTGTGGAGGACGATGCTGGCGTTTGGTACAACGGCCCCGCTGGGGTCTCGCACCACTCCGCTAATCGTAGCCGTGGACACCTGCGCAAACGCTGCGCTGCCCAGGCTCATGACCAGTGCAGGCGAAAGCGCCCATAAGGGCAATCGACCTCTTCGAGTGTTCTGGCGCCAATTCCATTCCAACATACAGCCTCCGAAGTGCTACATTTTTCCAAGTCGTGATCGCTGGGGAAACATATTCTCATCCGAAATGGCTTGTCAACATATATCGGTAACGTAAGCGCTTAAGGTAATGGGGGAAGCTGGTATGCAAGATCTGAGGCCGGCGCACTCATGGTAGTGCAGCACAAGCCGGCACACGTTGGATTTATGCTGAACCTGCTACGCGTCCATGCGCCGATTGGCCCACTGGAATATGACTCCTGCATCTATGGCCGCGGCTTCGGCAGCATGGTCCTGCTCTTGCTGCACACGGGTACCGGCATGGTTCAAGACAGAGTGAGACCTGGCGGGAGGCTTTCCTGTTGGTCTTCGAACTTTTTTCCGGCCCGAGCCTTTGCTGGTCGGCGACGATGTAAGCGGCGCTCGCTCGCCCCTCTGTCTCGAGCGGTGATGCTGCTGTTCGCCTCAGTTGCGTGCATGGGGCGCGGGGTCCTGCGGGCGCAGGATGTGTCGGGCTGCCCCGGGGGATCTGGGCCCGGGCCGGGGGCGCAGTCCTCGGTTGCCGCCTATGACGAGCGCGGAGTCTATTTCGCTGAGCATGGCCAGATCCCCTGCGCGATCGCGAACTTTGAAGAGGCTCTGAAAATGGACCCCGCTTCATGGGAAACCCATTACGACCTTGGGCTGGCTCTGCTTTCGAGTGCGCGGAACAAAGAGGCCGTTGCGCACCTTGAAGAGGCGCTTCGAGCCACGCCCGGCAAAACAGAGATTTTGATGGCGCTCGGAACGGCCTTCGAGCGGCTCGGGGAACCTGAGAAAGCGGTCGAGCAATATGGGCTGGTGCTCAAAGCAAATCCCCAATCGGTGCCTGCGCTGGTCGCGATGGGCAAGGCGCTGATTGCGGAACGACAGTTTCATGCTGCCATCCAGTGGCTCAGTGGCAGCACCAACGAACGAGTGCAGCGGCTGCTCGCAGAGGCTTACGAGAAAAACGATCAGCGCGACCAGGCCATCGCTACCCTGCGCTCTCTGTTGACTCACGATCCCTCAAACTTCGAGGCGCACGTTGAGCTGGGTACGGTCCTGCAACGGCAGGGCGAATACGCGGGCGCTGCGGAGCAGTTTCAGATCGCGATGCAGATGCGTCCTGACGATACCTACGCTGCTCTCTCCTATGCCAATACCCAGGTCGTCCTGCAGCAGTATGCCAACGCTCGTCCTGTCGCCAGGGAGCTGCTGCGCAAGCAACCGCACGACTTCTCTGCGCTCTACCTGAATGGTCTGATCGAGCGAGATACCGGCGAGGATGCGCATGCAGAGCAGCACCTGCGCGAGGCAAGTGCGCTCAATCCTGACAGCTATGAGGCGCATTACACGCTGGGCTTTGTGCTTGCGAGACGTGGCAGTGCCCAGCAGGCAGCGGAACAGATGCGCGTGGCCCTGAAGCTGAGACCACAGTCGACCGAAGCGCACTTCCAGCTAGGCAAGATCCTGCGCTCTCTCGGGCAGCAGGAAGAGGCTCAAAAGCAATTCGCGATTCTGCAACAGGAGAAGCAGGAAGAGTTGCGGAAGACGTTGACCGATGACAAAGCCAACCAAGCAGATCAGGCATTGAGGGCAGGGGATACTGCGCGCTCGATCAGCCTCTATCGTGAAGCGATCGCTGGAACCCCGAATGATGCCCATAACTACTACGGCCTTGCCTTGGCTCTCGACCAGAAGGGCGAGCTGCCGGCGGAGCGCGAAGCACTGGAGCATTCGATCGAGCGCAATGCGGACTTTGCGCCGGCATATAACCAGTTGGGATACCTCGATATGCGCGAGGGGAAAACATCGGAGGCTGAGGTTCAGTTCAAAAAGAGCGCCATGGTCGATCCGCAATATGCAGAGCCAGACAATAATCTTGGTGTGCTGTATGCAAAGCTGGGGAGAAAGGCCGAGGCGGCAGAACTATTTCAGCGAGCGACCGAAAAGAATCCGGAGTACACGCAGGCATTTGTCAATCTTGCCCTCGTGCTCGCCAGCCAAGGTAACTTTGCCGAGGCAGACGCCGCCCTGCGTCATGCCTTGCGCCTGGCTCCGCAGGATGCCTCGGCGCTGCGTGCGCGGGCCATGCTGGGTATGCACGCTCAGCCGTAGACGATCCTGTCACGGCGGCCGCAGCTCTCGCGGGTGAAAGCCGGATCCGGCCGCTCAGTGCGCGTCAAAGCTGATGCGCGCTCTTGAAGGCTCTGCTAAGTGGCCTTCAGCGGAGCGCATAGGCGGGCGCTCCATGGCGCAGCACCACTGTGTGCGACCCGCCTGTAAGGCTGATGGGAAGGGCGGTCACACCAGGCTTGAAAGATGTGCTTTTGCCGTCCACGAGCAGGGCATCGCCCTCGGCGGGAGCTTCGGGCAGCGTCACTTCGACCGAACTGGCATCGGGAGCCAAAAGATGCAAACTGAACGCCGTGTCTGTTTCCGACCATTCCACGTGGACGAGCCCGAGCGGGGTGGGTACGCTGCCTTTGGCAAACTTCAATCCGCTCGGGTGCGGGGCAAGGCTGATCTTCTTGAAGCCAGGGAGTGCCGGTGTCACGCCCAGGATAAGAGACGACATCTGGATCAGCGGAGTGCCTCCCCAGGCATGGCTCAGGTCGCCCTCGTTCCAGTCTTCCGGGAAGCTGTGCGTTTCCGGGTTCAGGCGCCAGCGCTGCATCTGCCCCCATGCGTAATGGTTGAACAGGCCGGCATGATCCTCTGCGGCAAAGACGAAGTGCATGAAGTAGGGCTGCACATTCAAGGCAGGCACGGCGAACAACTTTTCCAGGATGGCCTGTTGGCGGTCCCGCGGCGCAAGGTCGTAGAGGACAGCAAGCGCATTGACGTGAGCGCTGTGTGTCTCGATTTGCGTATCCGCCGGGAGCCACCGGCCCAAAGGCATGTGGTTCTGGCCCGGCTTGCCGTCCCGGTAGAGCCCTGCGCGCTCATCCCATAATTCGCGTTCGAAGGCGAGCGCGAGGCTGCGGCGCAACTCCGCATACTTGGCCTTCCGTGCGCTGTCGCCTTCGATCTGAGCCACTTGCATGCCATCAGCAAGAGCCCTGTAGTAGAAGGCGGTCAGGTAACCCTGCCCGATGACGGCCGGAGGGTGGTGGGTGGGGAAGCCGCCAATGGTCACCCAATCCATAAACATGTAGTTGGGTGCTTCGGACAAGATACCGTTGCTACCGCGAAAGGTGGCGAAGTGGTCGAGCAGCGCGTCTACGGTAGGTTTTAACTCACGAACAAGAGATGCGTCGCCGGTGTAGTTGTAGTAATCGACCAGGGTCTGCAGCCACAGCAGCGCGTAGCTGGTGTGAAAGTTTACCGAATCGGCATGCGAAAGAATGCGGGCAAACTTTTCAAGATCCTGCCGCGTGAGTGCGGGCGCCCCGAAAGCGTACTCATTTTCCAGCGCCTCCACCAGGTAATCACCAAAGTCGCCCAGCGGCTCCTGGTGGTTGGGTGAGTCCAGGTAATGGTCCTGCATGCATATCTGGGTCTGCCAGCGCGCCGCCTTCCACAGCGCATTGAGACCGGGATCGCTGCTCTCAAAGGAGCCTTGATAGGTGACCGGCTGTGAGATGAATTCTGCGGTGATATCGGAGAAAGTAACCGGCTGATTTGTATTTGCTACGGTGACGCGAATGGTTGAGAAGGAGTCATACTCCGGGTACTCGAAGATTGTCTCCCCCTCCCGAAGCGTGAGCTGCATGGAGCGGCGCGGGCTTGAACCCACCCTGGCCTCTGCCGGCTCCAGAGTGACGATCGTGCCGGCCTGGCCGTGCACTCTCAAGGAAACGAACGCGCTCAGAATGCGATCGAAGCGAAGCGAGAACGAGCCGGGACCATCCACCCGAGTGCCGTGAGAAGGCTCGTTGAGCGGTCCCGTCGCAGTGACATTCGCTGTGGCGTCCTCAATATTTGCGGCTGGCCACTCGACCTCCATGCCGCGCGGAATCCGGCTCGGCAGCAGTGTTCCCCAAACAGATTCGATCGGCTGCGCGGCTGACCATGGCGCACCTTCACCCTGGCCGGACGCCTGCCGCCAGTCGGGCGAGTCCTGGCGAGCGTCGTAGCGAAGTCCTGTGCCCCGCGACCTGGTGCCCGCAGGCTCAAAGTCCCCCACGCTGTAAGCGGCGACCGCCTGCGCCTGCCAAACGTTGTCGCTCTTGACGAGAACGTCCGGTTGCCGGGTCGTGGCGATGCGGGCCTCGAAAGCAAACCCGGGATGACCAAGGCTGTAGCTTGAAAGCAGGTCGGTCTCGAGCACCTCGGCAGCAATTACGTTGGTGCCCGGGTGCAGGAACGGCTTGAGGTCCACCGTGTCGTAGAGCCAGGCATGCGACCAGTCCTTGGAGAGCGCGACGTCGGCTCCGGGGTCGGCCGGGCCCCGCGACACCAGGTGTCCGTTGACCCAGAGGCGGTAGATCTGGTCGGCGCTGACCTTGGCCCGTGCTTCGCGCACCTCGGCGCCTGGCGCCAGTGAGATGCTCCGGCGGAAATGCGCCGCCAGCGGCGTCGAGCCCGCGGACGCCTCGGGCCAGATCCAGGTCGGTTGCCATTCCCCCGTGCCAGCGGGCAGGGCGGGCGCGGAGTGAAGCGCTTGCACCCCATCGCCGTTCACCAGAGGTTCGCCGGCCGACGGGATCGGCCCCCGGGGATCCACGCGACCCTCCGACTCTGCCTGTAGAACGCGGATGGAGCCTTGTGCCAGGACCAGCACCAGCGCTCCGGCAATGGACTTGATGACCAGTTTTAGCAAAAGTCCTCCGATACGACTGCGTTCTCTTCGCGGGGCCAGGACCTTGTGCACGCCTGCCGGGCCTCGCGCGGAGCCGGGGAGAGAAGATAGAAACAGTTTCTCCAATGCAGCGGCTCTCCAGTTCTTATACACGCGAAGCTGGGTTCACTGCCTTCAGCGCACGCCCCTGGGCGGCTAGCCGAAGGCAGGCAACCAGCTCAATATCCTGGGAGTGCCGCTCATGCCCAGCAGGGTTGCAAAGAGGTTCATCAGGCCGATGGCCACGGCCTGCTGATCGCCGGAGATCTTGGAGAAGCCGCCGGCGAGAAAATGTCATTGAGGTAGTAGAGGATAGCGTTGACACCGGCGAGCCGGTTGAACAGGCCGATGGAGATGGCCAGAAAAATGGTCCGGTCACGTATTTGCGTTCGTGGCCGGCGCGGCGATCTGATCAGGCTGCTCTGGTTTGACGGTGATGGTCGTTGTCTGTTTTCAAAGAGGCTGGAGCGGGGCCGATTTGTATGGCCGCAGGCCGACAGTGGGAAGGCGTCTCTGAGCCGTGCGCAGTTGTCGATGCTTCTCGCAGGTATCGAATGGCCAAGGCCGGATCGGACCTGGCAACCGGCCATGACTGTCTAAGTGTATGTGTGCGATTGGTCAGTGTTTACGCACCTTTTGCGCATCTTAGAGACCTTGGAACATGACATGTCACGGGCATGCGCGAGATGCCTTTTCTGTTGCCGGACCTGGAGACTCTGGCTCCCGCAGTGCTGAAGGCGATGATCTGTTTGCAACATCGAGAGCTGCTCTCCCACAGCAGTCAGATCGAGCGGCTGGAGCTGCTGATCGCCAAGCTGCGACGCATCCAGGTTAGACCGAGCTCGGAGAAGGTCGAACGGCAGATCGAACAGCTTGAGTTGAAGCTGGAAGAGCTCCAAGCTAACCAACCCAAGCTTGTACCGGAACCACCACCACAGACTTCAACCGTAGATCGCAAGTCGACTTCCAGGAAGAACAGGGCTCTCCCCGAACACCTTCCTCGCGAAGTTCATACCCATCTAGCTTACGAAGAGAGCTGTTCGGTCTGCGGGTTAGCTGAAGAAGCTTGGCGACGTTATCTCCGAAATGCTGGAGTACCTGCCGGCGAGCTTCAAGGTCGTGCGCCAGGTTCGTCCCAGGATGTGTTGCGCAACATACGATCGCATCGTGCAGGCACCGGCGCCTTCACCACAAACGAACGTTTTTGGTAGCGTGGCGCTGCCAACTTCCGACAACGGCGTTTATCGGTACTAATCGTGCAGCGGGTCTCGTACATTGGTTCCCATGGCTGCGTGTAGACGTAAGGGGAGCAGGCGCTGGGGCGGGGTAGTCCTTCTTGTTTCGCTGTATCTGCAGATCTATGGAGTTGGACAGCTCCGCGGGCAACGGATTGCCGGGGCTGACAGTCCGCTTCTCTCGGTCACTGTGCCGGGGCCACTTTTGGTAGACCTAGGCGGGCCTTGGCAGTTTCATCTGGGGGATGATCCGCACTGGGCTTCGCCTGCCTTTGACGACTCAGGATGGCCGAGGGTTTCAACGGACAAAGGATGGGACGTACAGGGATACCCGGACTCCGGCGGCTTCTCATGGTATCGGCGGCGTGTTCGGATTGCGTCTGCCGGGGCCACGACTGGCGTGGATATGATGCCGCTGCGCGTTTACGGTGCAGCTGAGGTGTACTGGAACGGCGTGCGTGTGGGGACATGCGGCCAGGTGCCGCCCCATGAGCGAGAGGTCTATTGCAACCAGGGGCTAGCACTGCCGGTAAAAGCAGGCCTCGCGGAAGGTGTTCTCGCTATCCGTACGTGGTCTGTACCGAGTTTTGGGCTTTTCCCGGCAGGGAGCCAAGGTTTGACGAGCACACCTCAGCTCGGTTCTAAGCCAACAGTCGACGCGGCGATCGACCAGACTCTGTATCGGCTTCAGCGGAGCATGCGCGGAACAAACGTGCTGACAATCCTCTTTATTGTCGCTTGCTTGTTGGCGAGTCTGGCCTTCGGGTTGGAGCGAAGCGAACCGCTATACCTGTGGCTTGCCGTCTTTCTCTTCACGGTTGCCTTTCGCTTACTTCTGGATTTGTGGGGCTTGGGCGGAAGTTTGTCGTGGGTAGTGATGGAGGAGCTGATCTATGTCGTGAATGCAATGAGCTTCGCGGCGCTTTGGCTTTTGCTGTCGCGGCTCTTCGGGCTGGACGAGAGTCGCCGTTGGCCTCAGGTGACGCGAGTGGCTACTGTCCTTCTGCTGGCACTCTCCGCAGTGTTCGCTTGCCTGGTTCACGTCGTTGCCGCATGGACGTCGGGAACGGCTCTGCTCTTCCGAATAAGTTGGTGGGCGTTCACACTGATCGAGTTCTATACCCTTGTGTTGATCGCTGCAGGTCTCAGGCGCAAGTCCGAGCCGGCTGAATGGGCCGTCGCGCTGGCTTCCTCGCTGGCTGTAATCATCCCGGTCGTCTACAACATCTTTCAGCTACTCAAGCAATGGGATGTTGCGGGCCGGACCCTATATACGACGCTCTTTACGGTGTTTGGCGGGACGATCTCGCCGTTAGAGCTAAGCCAGTTCATCTTGCTCTTGGCTTTGGGTTATGCCGCTATAGGCAGACTGCGGAAAGCTCGTCGGCAGCATGTAGAGATCGAACTGGAGCTTCGTTCAGCGCACGAGGTGCAAGAGATTCTGATACCTGAGACGTTGCCAAAGGTCTCAGGCTTCGCGCTGACCAGTGCGTACCAACCTGCTCGCGACGTGGGCGGGGACTTCTTCCAAGTGATACCACTCGAGGACAACAGCACTCTACTGGTCATCGGTGACGTGAGTGGCAAGGGCTTGCGAGCCGGCATGATGGTGGCGTTGATCACAGGCTCGCTGCGTACGGCCGCGGAGATCTATCCCGACCCTGCCGCCTTGCTGCGACTGCTCAACCGGCGGCTGTGCGGACGAATGCAGGGCGGCTTCGTAACCTGTCTGGCTGTGCGTATGTTCCCGGACGGACAATACACTCTGGCCAACGCGGGCCACCTGAGCCCTGTTGTCAATGGGCAAGAGATCGACCTTCCGGGTGCGTTACCGCTGGGCCTCGATCTGGACGCCGAGTATGTGCCTGTTATGTTGCGTCTGCAGGAAGGGGACACGTTGACGATGTTTACGGACGGTGTACCAGAGGCGCGCAATGGTCAAGGAGATCTGTTCGGCTTTGAGCGCACGATCACGGCCATGGAGGGTCGATCAACCGCAGAGGCCATCGCACTTCAGGCCTGTGAGTTCGGCCAGGAGGATGACATAACGGTGCTGACCGTAGAACGGTTAGCGAGAATCCCTAACGTTATGGAACTGCCGATGCATCTGGCACCGATAGCGTAGTCTTGTTTAGTCCTTCTAAGTCGCATTAGCGGAAGTAATCCAATTCCGACCTGGACCGGCATCATTCGGTTGGATAGAAAGGTAGAAAGGGGCTCCCGGATACTGGGGTGATTGCGTGGAGGAAGCCTGGGGAGACTCCTTGCGCGCGCGGGGAGGCTAGCCTCCCTAGCTGGGTGTGATCTGGAAGCCGCAGAGCGACGAATGTTCTAGGGGCCATTGCGGGTGTCCCCGCGGGGATCGGGAACCGGAAGACCTCGCCGGTGGCTTCGGCTAGGTCTGGAGCTGGGGCAAGGGCGCAGTCCTTCCCCGACCAAGGCAAGCTAAGAAGGGGTGTGGCAACGATTCGGTACAAAATGGGCCATTTGCCACTCCCAGCAACGGAGTACTCCAGTGAATGGAGATCGCCTCGCTCAAACGCTACTGGAGCAGTTCTGCGGGAGTAATCTTCGGGATGAGAACGAGTAGATCATAGCCGTAGACCGCACGCTACCAGCTTGGATCGAGATGAGCAACGTGCTCGAAGCGTAGCTGCCGCAGATCGTAGAGGGCCACGCTGCTCAAACAAAACTTCCTCAACCTGCAGCATATCTACCCTCGGTTATCTCAGATACACTCCGACGCAAACGAACTTTCGCAGCTGTGGTGTCGTTAGCACTGGTGTGTTCCGGAGCAACTTCTTGCACCAAGACGCAAATCGGCCTCTCTGTCACCGCTATTGCCGCGGTTCTGGTCGGCACGACAGTTGGTGTGACCCTTGCCGTTCAGCACCGTCACCACACAATGCAGGGGTGCATCGTTCCTAATGGAAACGAACTCGACCTGCGCATCAGCGAAGGGAAAGTTTATACACTCGAAGGCAATCTCGCGGACGTAAAGGAGGGCGACAGGCTCAGACTCCACGGATCAAGAGCAAAGAAGGTAAGAGGCGACTCTAACGCTGATCACGTCTTTATTGTGGAGAAGATCAACAAGAATTACGGTCCCTGTCTTGCTCCACACTAAGCCGTGGTTCTGAAATGCAGGTTCGATCGACTTTGGGTAAAAGACGAGTAGGACCCATCGAGCTGCACCCGGCATTCACATCGTAATCGAGAGCCCGTTGCACTATAGAGACTTCGTAATGCCGGGCTGAAGATTGTTTAAGGAGACGATCGATGAGATGGAGCAGCGTCCTATGTGCCTTGATCTTTGCAAGCGCAGCCTTGGCTCAATCTCCCGATCCGTTCGTTGGAACTTGGGTCTACAACTCGGAGAAGAGCCCAAAACCTACCATCACTTATAGCGTCACGGATCTGGGCGGCGATCGCTACGCGTTGACCGAACGATGGTCCGCACCTACACAGTCGCTCCCGACGACGGTACATTGACGCTCCTGGACGTGCTCACGGGCGTTGACGGGAGCAAGGATGAGTAATATCTTCATTCGCCTTCACTTAGGGTGGCTGAATCGCAGAGAGGATGAGGGCTGAGGTTGGCTGAATGACTTCAAGGCTCTCCGTGAGAAGGGCTGCGTTACCGTGGTACAGGTGGATGTAGTTGGCGAATGCTCGTCCTGCGTCCAGGCCGATGGTCTGGCTTACAACGAAGGCGATTGCCGCGGCCTCGGTTTCGCGTACCGTCTTTTGGGTCGCGGTGCGGCGTTTTGCCTTGTGCAGCAGTTCGTGTGCGACTTCGTGAACAAAGGTGCTGAACTCTTCGGCTGGTGCCTGTCCGGGCAGAATGGCGATCTTGCCTCCGTAGCTCATGCTCAATGCGGGGGCGATGGATTCCTTGAATTCAAGCTCGATGCCCTGGGCGATGGCGAAGTCGATCAAGGGTTCTCGGTATTCGCCTACTTCTACGGTAGTGCGCTCGGAAAACTGCGGAAGCTCTGCGCCTTCGGTCTGGCTCACGTCGAAGACATAGACTGCGCGAAAGCCAACGAGGACCGGTTCGTTAATTGCTGCCGTGTCTTTACTGCCCTCGGTCTCGC
Source organism: Candidatus Babeliales bacterium (assembly GCA_964658255.1). GTDB lineage: Bacteria > Acidobacteriota > Terriglobia > Terriglobales > Acidobacteriaceae > EB88. The sequence goes on along the minus strand of CAZZYO010000012.1, from coordinate 30,722 downwards.
TGTCCTTCTTTTTGCGGCTGCCTATCATCGGGGCCAAATGAGTATGCCCTTTTGTTCCTTCATCACCTTGCGTCCAAGCTGGTTCCCGCATATAGCCCTGCAACGCGGGTTGCGTCCGGCTTCTGACGTGCGATCTCAAGAATGTTCCCGAACGAGTAGCTGTGAAACCGGCCCATTGCTGTGAGGTAGGCGGTGACTCCTTCGCTGCTGGGCGCGTGAGCGCATGAATTGCAATTGGGGACTCCCCACGCTTTACGCAAGCAAATTGGTCATGGAACGGGCGCAGCTATGCAAAGCATGGGAAACGATGGAACCATTTCCCACCCTTCGCACAGCGGCTTGGAAGACGCTGATATAGCTTGCGTCTCCCACATTCCCACGACCACGGCGACGAGATTAGATAAGAAGGACAAGCAACTGCGACTGCTTCACCAAAGCATTGGTCTATTCTCGTCAACTGAGAATGCCGGGCGGATCACTTCCGAGATTGCGACATATGGGGTCAACCGTGAGCTGCCCAGCTGCTGTCGCTGCACTCTTGCCGAAAACAACGACTTTCGAGGACGATCAGCCATACCGATCGATCCGAACTTCAGGGTGCTACGTTTCGCTTGTTGCTCATCGACGGAACTGCCGCGGCCGTGGCTTCGTATCCTGATAAGCATGACTCTCCAAAGCCTAAGCTCGTCCGTCCTGGCGTAGTGACGTGCCTGCAACGACCCGACGTGTCTATGTGACCGAGCCATGGGTAGCCCGCATGCTGAACCGCAACTGATCGCGAAGGAGCAGCATGAGTTTAGGTGCGAGACGAACAAGCAGCATATCTCCGGCACTCGAGGCGCGACTCGCCGGGTTTTTATACCTGCTCATCTTCTTGTCGGCGCCCAGCGGTGCGGCGAGCGCAACACCCATTAAGATGACCATCAACCTAATTTGCGATGTTGGCGTTGCGATCCTTTTCTATCGACTGCTCAGGCCGGTCAGCAGGAGACTCTCTCTTCTCGCATCGTCGTTTAGGCTTATCTTCGTCGCACTCATGGCCGTCAACACTTTTAATTACTTTGGGGTGACGGCTCTCTTCCAGCCAGTATACTCTCCCTCGGCCTTCGACTATGGCTATGGTGTTGCGCTGGTACCTTTCGGCATGCATTGTCTCCTCACCGGATACTTCATCTTCAACTCGACGTTCTTGCCTCGAGTGATTGGTGTGTTGATGATGGTGGCCGGGACTGCTTATCTGCTCTTTCTTTCACCTCAGCTGGGTAGCCACCTCTTTTCCCCCTGGATCGTAGTTCCTGCAGTCCTCGGCGAGGCGTCGGCCACCTTGTGGCTGCTGTTTATGGGCGTCAAAGCCGAGCGATGGAGATCAAGAGACCCTCATGTTGGCAGATAGTCAGCGATCTGGATGACGCAGGGCGACTTCTAAAAACTATCTTGAGCCCAGGCTTCGGTATGCAGGAAGACTGCAAAACGGGGTTCTGGGAAACTTCGACCCGCCGGTCCGGCCCGCTTTTCCGGTCGTCCGAGCACCCGAATTTGCCGAGAAGCCGACTTTGCGGGAGTTAGAATTTGAAGCGTGGGGTCTCTTGGGGTCCAAAACGGCGATGATTGGATTGCAGCCGAGGCCACCGTTGTCTCGACTAGTGGAACCCCAGTGAACAGGATTATTCGCTTACCGAGTACGTTGTGACCTTTTCTTACAAAGGCGGCAGTCGTCTCTTCCAAGGAAAGTACGTTACGACCTCTCCATTGGAAGAAGTACAGAAATTCAGCATTTCTACGATCCTGAGCATCCGAGGAGAAACACGGGCCTGGAAGAGCCGATAGTGCCTTGGGTGAGGTGGACAGCAGGAAGCTTCCCGGCCGCTTGAGGTGGAACGCATTCTTGCAGAAGCGCCTGTTCCGGTTCGAGACGAGGTGGTCTACTCCTCAAAGTTGGGTTAGGACATTGACCCTGAGACCGGCAAGAGGATGGGCGGGCTGAACAGCCGCCCCGTGCACATGCGGCGATGAAACGAAGCCATGCTAAAACGTTGGCGCACGGACCGCATTGATCTTCGTTCACCAGCACCGCGTCGATCCAAGTGTCCCATCGAGATGTTGCAGGCGCGCTGAAGGATCTCATCGCAGAGGGCAAGCTCCTCCACTATGGAGTCTCTGAACCTGGCCCAATACGATTCGCCTGGCCAATGCCGTTCATTCGGGATCGGCAATCCAAAACGAGTAGCTTCTTCGGTGCTATCCTCCCTGAACCCAAATCACCTAGCTGGAGCACTTAATGGATCCCCAAGCGCCGCTTGAGAACTCAAATTGGCCCCGGGTCGTAAAGCCCACGAAGGAGGATTTTGAGTGGGCTGCAAAGGAGAACATCAAAACGCAAGCAGCAATCGACGCCAAGATGCGGGCCGAGAGAAATGGCAAGTATTTAAAGACACGGGAGTTTGCAAGGAGGGCCTACGAAGAGCTGCTCACAACGCGGGAAGGGAAGTCACATCGAGCATTGATTGTGATGATCACGATTAAGCGATCTCTTCGTGACGATAAGATCTTATTCCACGATGATACGGATGCCTCTGGTGAAGCTATGAGCTGAGAAATGGAGAGCGATGGAGAGATTTGGATCAACACCGGCTTCTACGGCAACCATCAGGGCACAATGCTGGAGTTGATCCACGAGGATTCGCACTTAGCAACCGACTACGGTATGCGCCCATGGAAATACTCAACCGCTTCCGGGTCCCTGGATGAGCAGGAAGCTTACTTGCTGCAACTCAATCTTTATGTTGAGTTAAAAAGGAAATACCCCAAATACACTGACTTTGATATGGAACGACTGCTACAAGAGCACCCTAAATTGGTGAAAGCAAAAGCTGCAGACAAGTGGCAGACTCAAAGGCGGTAAGGTTGGAGACAGATTTGAGCACTGGAAGTTCGAAGAGCGCCCCAAAGATGGCAGAAAATAGGCCGAAAGCAAGATATTCAAGGCGAGAAGGTGTCGAGTCGCTCGTACCGTCGGAGTGTTCTGTCGGGAAGGTGCTAGACTTCCCGACATGCTTCTCATACTCACTTTGGGTGTCTTGATTCTGTTGTTCGGCGGGGGCGGCTACTATGCCGGTCCTAGTGTTGGCTATTACGGCGGCGGCGGCCTCAGTCTGATCCTTCTGATCGTGCTGCTTTATCTGATCTTCGGCCGGAGAAGGGGAGGAGTCTAGGCACCGTATGCGACTTTTATTTGCCTTCCTGCTGCTGTCCTTTGGGTGCCTGAACGCGAAGGCGGCTGATGCCGGTGTTCACTGCACCATCGATGAAATCTCGTTTGATGGAGACGCCAGTACTACTCGCATTGATTACGTTATTCCGCCTGGAGCCAAACCTTCCCACTTCAGGCTGCTGGCAGGCCACGCTAACGACGCTGCAGGATCCATAAGCGTCCAACTGAAAACTAAAGGAATCATGGCAGTTGGAACTTTTCCATTGGATCAAGAACCCTTATGGAAATCCGTGATTCAGCTGCCAAAGCAGCGCGACAGCGCGATCACAAGCGGAGAATTGACGCTGACTCGCTTCGATCTAAAGGGCGAACCATACGCCGTCGGAACAGTTCAATTCAAAACTGGCGACGCGCACCATGGGGAGTGCCAGTTTCGGTTACCGATGAACGTGGTCGACTTAGGGTCCATGTGACATTAGGTTTCGTGCAAACGGCGTTTGCGGAAGCTCCTGGTGGCCTGCTGCCCGCAATGCGTCGTACTGCGTTCGGCTTCTGCTATCGCAGCAAAGGCTGCTTGTTGCCCAGTAGAACACCGCGTTTCGCAAGCGCGGACTGCAAGCCTGACGCATGCCGACGGTCTTTCTCTTGCCACTTTGCCTGGTAACCGGAGCCGTGCCGGCATAACAGCGCAATGCCTCATAGTCCCGCTCTCGGATAGGCTTGGAGGCTTGCGTCAGAAGAGCTGCGGCGACAGCAGGGCCGATATCAGGAATAGATAGGACCAGGCGGGCATCGCACGGCGGCTGATTCGTTCCGGCGTTCTCCTCGATCATGACGGCTAGCAGGCGCTTGATGCGATTGCCCACCTCCCGAAGTTGCTCCTCCAGTAGCTTGACCTGGGGCAGCAGCAGTTGAACATGCTCACATGCCGCTTCGGCTGCGCCTGTAGCCAACATCAGTGGCGCAGTCCTCAAACCGCGTGTACCTCGTCAACTGAAACCTTCCGTATCCGGTTCGCCCTGAGAATGCGCTGGATGCGAAGCGAAGTGATCTTCGCCCCTGCGGCGGGCGTAGGTGCTGCCTCCAGCAGATCCCACATGTGCCGATGATCCGCAGCCGGACTGATCGCAAGCATCTGTGGATAGTACCGGTGAAGTTGCTGCCATAAACGGTTGGTAACGCGCCTGAGTTCAACCTTCAGCTCATCCTGGAAGCGGGAAAGCTCTCGCAGTCGAATCAACTCGGGGGAGTCGATCTCCACCCTCCTATAACTCTGCCTGTCTGTATATAGCGAGCTGGCAAGTACCAGGGCATCGCGCGCATCGTCCTTCGCTCCGGCAACGGTAAAGCGGTTGCGGAAACGATCTACCTGTTTGGGATTGATTGAGAACACGGCAAACCCAGCTTCGACCAGGGTTTCCACGAGGGCGCCCCAGGCGACCTCGATGCCGATTGCGACCAGAGCAGGCTCACACCCGGTTCGTTGTTTGCGTTTGTTGACCAGGGTGATGAGACCCTCGCCGCTGTGGTCTGTGTTGTATTGCTCCACGGGTCGCCCGGTACCATCCAGCACGGCAACGCGGTGAGTCTGCGTTCCCCAGTCGATACCGACAAAGAATTGAAAGGACTGCTCCATGATGCCTCCTGAATTGCTTTGCGATGCTTTCGTCAAGCCTGTACTGGCACTCACCCCTGGTGCGATGGTGCTACTCCCCACTGGACGTTCGCATCACTGCTGAACCGTCAAGGCGCAAGTCCCCGATTGGTGATCGAGTCACTGCGTTACGGAGGCACTCTTGACGGCTAGCTACGTGAGACTCACCCGGTCACGGGAAGTCTTGGACAGCGTACAGGCGTTACGGGGTGTCCCCGTAGAGAGGGTGGCGGAAGACGGGGCCAGCTCTATCGGCACTGGCTGGAGACAGGGAGCAAACTTCCGTGTGACTTGATGCTGTTTGAATGATTGTTCAACACTGAAAGGAGTAAGCTGAACCTGCGGTTCCGTCCGCAGTAGCCTATCGACATCGGCGTGGCTGGTAACGGCTGGGTCGAACGCTGTCGAGACAACATACCTCTGTCATCCGACGAGGAGAACACCGCGAGACGTTCTCTTTTACGGCCAGCGTCAAGGCGGTTGGAGGAGGCCGCGATGAGCTCGCAATGAGTGGAATGGACCACAAACTGGCCTATGGTCCTGCCGTACTTCGATGGAAGCGTTCCCGCAAGGCTTCCCAAGTCCCGCAGAAGACTACCTAGAAACGCCGCTCGACCTCCAAGACTTCCTGATAGACAACAAAGCAGCCACGTTCCTGATGCGGGTCGATGGCGACTCCATGCGAGACGCCGGCATCCTGGACGGGGATTTCCTGGTTGTGGATCGCTCTGCCAAGCCTGGCAATGGCTGCGTTGTCGTCGTGGCGGTCAACGGAGAATACACGGTCAAGCGCCTGCGCCGTGGCCCCGACTGCGTGTGGCTCGAAGCGGCCAATTCTCGCTATCAGCCGATCCGCGTCTCGATTGGGGAAGATCTTCATGTCTTGGGGGTGGTGAAACACGCCATCCATATCCTGCGGTAAACGATGGGCGAAGTCTTCGGCCTCATTGATTGCAACAACTTCTATGTCTCCTGTGAGCGCTCCCAAGTGGTCGAGGACATCTTCGAGGGGTCGCAGCAGCCTCTGGAGGGCCGGTCTGGCTGCATTGTGCCGACGTGCGTAGTGGTGTCCGCCCAGGGTTTGGAGATGGATGGAAGAAGGCACCTGCCTGCCGGATGACTGCGACGATCTCGAGCAGATTGCGGGCGGAACGGGCCAGGCGGTCGACCTTCCAGACGGTGACGACGTCTCCTTGCGCAGCTGATCGAGCATCTGGTGCGGCTCGGGCCGGTCGCGATACGCTCCGGAGACCTTCTCGAGGAAGATCTTGCCGCATCCGGCCTGCTTAAGGGCGTCGGGTTGAAGAGTCAGTCGTTGATCTTCGGTCGAGACGCGGGCGTAGCCGATTTTCATTGAAGTCTCTCCCAAAGGGCTTTGCAAAATAGATCGCAGTCGGGACAGGTTATGCGAGATACTTGACCGGCTTCGGATTCGCGGCGTTGTGCACAATCCGGAAGCCATTTCGGTTGCGGTCGACACCGCCTGGCCGCGGAGCACTGAAATTTGCGTGAGCTATAACAACGATCTGAACCAGGCATTCGAAGCCGTTGAGAAAGCCACCTGGCTATCTAAGGATGAGTATGTGGAGTATGTTCGCTCACTTCACGAGTACGAGAGCGAACGAAGTGAATGTTTCTCCGCCTTGGTTGAGGTATCAAGCAGCCGGATGAAGATATCTCATCGAGTTGGGCGTCCGCGCGCGGTCTTGGTGCGATCGCCATGGGCCACCTGAAAGACACTGTGCCGCACCTTCAGTCCGACTCGGAACTAGGACTGCAGGAGTGGGCCTCTCGTGAGATGCAGCTATTTGAAAGCCTCAGGGCTGAGCAGTTCCTCCGCGCTCGCCAGTCGCTTATCGTGATGCGCAAGGAAACTGTCGAAGCGACGAAAACGCTTGCCGAAACGTGGAGAGCGTTCGACGAAACGAACTCCGCCTTGAATGCCGAGCTGGTAAAGAGTTCAACTGAATTCAAGAACAAGCTGACCGAATGGGCGGTGATGGCGGGCAACGGTGCCGATCTTCTCGGTCAGGTAATTGGGGGAGGATCGGCTGCGCTCAGCAGTGTTTTGACGGTCATTAAAAATGTCGGAAAGAACGCCAAGGAGCTGCGTCCGGTGCTTGAAGCAGCACACATGAAGATGCAAGCGAAACAGCCGGAATGGGATGTGCTGAAAAAGTTGAATGATTCTCAAAAAGAGGTGCTGGAGCGGATCGATCCGAGCTTGATCGAGCGTCATCTGAACGAGGCAAGGTTTGACGACGTCTCCGCCTCGCAAGATTTTCAGCAGTTCCGCGACGGCGCCATGCAGGCCGTGGCGGAGCACGCAAAGGCTGCGCTGAGCGCGGAGTATCACAGCGCAGCTGCTGGCAAATTTGCGGACAGGTCTTCGTCAACAATGGAAAACATCACTCAGCTCGATGAGTTGGGGAGGCGCTGGAAGGAGTTCGATGAAATCCAGCGATCCCTCGCTGACGGTGCTCTCAAAAGTATGGTAAGAAGAAAAAACATACATTGCAGTTCCATGCTTCGCACCATAGGTCAGCCCGTTCTCTCCTTGCCCCGCAAAGAGAGCACCCAAGGAAAGGAAGACTATAAACCCTTCATGGCCTCTTGTGTATACCCCGACCTGGCCTGTTTTGTAGTGGAAGGAGCCGAAGCAGATCCAGAGATTCGGCTCGTAACAGGTATTCCGGGTCGTAAGCACAAACGACGGTTTGTGAGAGGGTCACGTGGCGCCAACTTCCCACAACGGCGTTTACCGGTTCAACGTGAACTGCTTCCCATGGAAATCGCAGTGATTGTTAACGCTTGATTCAGCATCGCTTGTACAGCTTTGCTCAGTGCCTTTGCCCGCCACGTACTCTCGCTGTGCGACCTCAACCGGATTGCGTGTTCCTGGCCCCGCAGAGAGGTAGCTCTTGTGGGTCGCAGTTGAGGGATGCTCCTGAGCTCGGCAAAACAAGTCGGAAGCGAGTACGCCCTGGCTCACACGCACACGGGTGGAAGCAAGGTTATCCGGCATATTTGCAAGGTCCCAGAGGATGCGAGTGCTTTCTATGGCTCGGCAACGTGTGGCCATGGAACCATCCGCTTGCGTTGCGTAAATGCTAGGGACAGCCCAGAGAGTCCGGCTGCCGTGTGCCCAGAGTAAGCGGGCTGACGTGACCAAGCCGTCACGCAGGTAACCGCAGCTCCGCTGCGGTTACCTCACAGTTAGGGGGAGCCTTTATCGTTCGTGCATAGGTATTCCAGGTCTCCGCAAGGCGCTGCTCCGGGATGAGCCTGCCCGGTTCACTCATCGAGGCAAATTCGGCCGCAGCAACCTGTTCGCGGACCCTTCTATCGATTCGTACAGGCTGCAGTTGAGTGGAGAAGATGTCTGCGACGAAATCGACCAGCCTGCGCATCGACAAGAGAGTGAATGCCTGTGGCAAGCTCGTCCAACTTGAGCGCCTGTGCTCGCTAGTCAACGGGCTGAGACGCTTTAGGAGCCAAGGCCCGAAGGTAACGAGAGACCAAGAAGCCAACAGGAACGAGCGGGGTAAGAAGAAGCAGTCTGCGGCGCTGCATGGAAGCTCCTAGCCGGGTGCTGAGCGACGGATCAAGTTTACCGCTCTGAATTAGTGGCGGGAAAGCGCATCATCGCCAGTAACCCCCCGTCACCACAAACGACCGCCTGTGGGAACGCTCTGACCGCCATCGCCCACACGGACGGACAATGTTAACTCACCGTCACGTACACGCTGAAGCCTCTGGATTTCAGAGCAGGAGCAACGTTGTTTGCAATACGCTCGTTCGTAGGAGCGTCGACCTCGGAAGGATCGTCGCTCCAACGACCAATTGAATTCTTGAATACGTCGATACTCTTACCGTCACCTTCGGTGCGAATGGTCACCGACTTCCCGCCCTCTTCATACATGAGGGTGTGCCTCGCCACGAATGTGACCGTAAAACCTTCATCCGAGGTTATTGTTCTGGACCACCAGTGCTTCCCAAACATCAAGACTCCACGAGACAGACTGTCCTAAGAGTAAGCCTCCGAGCCGGAGCTACCTCATCGTCACAAACGAACGTTCTTGGTAGCGTGGCGCTGCCAACTTCCGACAACCGGGTTTCTCGGTATCTATCGGCTTACCGCGTCAAGTGTTCTGATCATGGCTTCTATTTGCTGTCTCCTACGTCCAAACGCGGCTAGCTTTAACGGCCTCTAACTCGTGTAATCCAATATGAGCACCAGTACGCCGAAGGCGGCGATCATCGCTGCTGAAACTGAGGCTAGTGTTCCGCCCTTTCCGGTTTTCGGCGATACACCCATCGCTGCGCGCCAATACATAATTGCCCCTGTAATGACGAGGATGAGTTCTACACATGCAGCTACTGGCGGATGATTCCAGAGGCCAAAGCCAAAATGTGGAAAGTTGCCTAAATTGCCGGGGAACACGGGCATGTCGGGGCGATGGACGACTAGATCGAGGACCCAGTGAGATGCGCTGACCAGTGCGATTACGATGGCAACTCTCCTGCCCTGGGCAGGCAGGAACATCGCTCCAAGGATTGCGGAGAGACCCAGCATGCCGACGAAGGAGTGCGTGTAGTCGGCGTGGATGAGCAAGCCGCCGTAGCCTTTATGGAGCCTCTGCATCGTTTCCAGATGAGCGAGGACGAGTGGAACGAAGACAATGTCCAGCCATACGGTGGCCAGCATCAAGGCCCAAAGGGGCGCTGATTTCTCGCGAGATTTGGCCATCGCAGCGAATCCAAAGTGTCCTGCTACCATTTGCCGACCTCCTGCTGTTTCGCGGACGGCCACGGCAGGCGGCGATCCACCAGCCCCACCACTACGACGAACAGTAAAACTCCTGCGATGAATGACATTTGTATGTTCCTTCCAGCTTTGCGGATCTATCCGGCCTATGACTTACAGCGTAAGCCTAGGTAGTAATGATGTCAAGCCTTACAATGTAAGTAATGGCACACCCCAAACTTCTTTCGTCAGAAGAGATCCTCAAAACAGCGGTGCACCTGGTGGGACGTGGAGGCGCAATCGGCCTCTCGTTGAGAGCCGTTGCGGCGGAGCTCGGCGTGAAGGCGCCGAGCTTGTACCGCTATTTTCCGGACAAGGAAGCTCTTGAACTAGCTGTCGCCGCAGAGATTCTAGACATCATGTCGGTCGAGTTCCAGGCTGCTTCCGCAAGCGCCGACCCGGAGACCAGATTTCTAAGGTTGGTGGATGCTTATCTGCACTTTGCGCGGGAACGATTTCCGCTTTATGCCTTTGTTATGCAGGACCGTCCCGAGAGATACGGGTCAAGAGCGGGCAAAGCCGTCTGGAACATCCTGCTGGAGGCTGCAAGCAGCATCTCTCGACAGCACGACGACACCGCTGCAGCTGTCGCTACCTGGGCCTTCCTGCATGGATACGCGGCTCTGGAACACTCCGGCGCGTTCGGTCCATCCGGACCCAAAGGCGGATTGGAGCGAGGCGTAGAAGCTTTCGTGAGCAACTTTAGCAAGAGCGCCCGCCCCGCTCGGAAAGAACATCCGGCGCGAGTGGCAGACGTTCGCCAGCGGAAGAAGAAGCCATCGAGCTAACAATACATCTCGATCTGTCGGCTTATGTTTACCGATCGATTGATTTTGCAGAAAAGAGGACGCTTGCCAGGCGTGTGCCTCTTTTCGGAGATGAGCAGGACCCGAGATGAAATGCGAGATTGGGGTTCCCGGCACTCAGGGCGTGTGTACTGTTCCGTTTATCTCAATCTTTGAACACCAGAGACAGAAGCGGACATCCCTACTGGGAGCAAGCGCGGCCAGGTTGAGCCGTCGCCAGTAATGTATGCCTACACGGCATAGTAATCCGGTTACGGCGGGGCTTCATGCTCCCTGTTGGGTTACAGTCGCGCGAATCAGGCGACCAGCTCTGCGTCTGAGTAAGTTTTAGTCATCGGTTCGCTATTCCTGTTTAGACACCGGCTCCTTTGTGAGGGTTCCAGTCTGCTGACATTAAGTCGCTGAAGTCGCGCAGAGTGGAGATGGCTGCAAGCGCTGACGGCGAGAGGCGCGTGTATGGGTGCCGATCGAAGGTGTGTCGTGCCTGCCTGTTCTCACGTCACTTGTAGTTCTGAGCCGCGGCTGGAGCTTGAACCTCCATCTGATTGAGCGCAGGCTGCAAGAAGACCAGCTTGTGCGTCAGTACAGCGTTGATGCGATCCAGGTTTTCGAGATACTGCAACGGGTTTCCATTTAGAAGCACCATCTCAGCCTTCTTACCAACACCTACGCTTCTTTGGCTTTTTTCGATCCCAAAGAACGCCACCGGTCGGGTAGTCGCCGTATGCAGCGCGTGGCGAGGCGTCAGCCCGGCCTGGGCAAAGAGTTTGACCTCCTCGTGAACACTTGATCCCGGGTAGATAAAAGGCACTGTCAGATCCGTTCCGGCTAGGCAAGCGTCGCAGTGCCGAGCTTAGCCAAGTACCGATCTACGCAGCGCAGAGTCGGCGCTCTCAATTAAGCCTGAAGCGCGCCGTAAGGCCGTGCGAGCTGCTATGTCTCCGATAAAGATATGGGGTTCTGCGTTGGACAGAAAGAGAACCTTGGCCGTTGCTGGAACCGGGCGCTCACTCGCGCTGGAGCTCGTGCGATGCCTCAGTGTTTCGCACACGCAGCTTCCCCTTTCACCCAACTGGCGACAAATCAGTTAGAATTCGAAACGAAGTCGAAGTGCTGTATTCTGTGCTGCTTCACATCAGGGGCCGATCTGGTCGATGGAGGCTCGGGAGACGCTGCCCCCGCGTGCACTCTCCCGCTTATGAACTTTAACCCGCAAGCGACGTGTCGAGGGCACGTCCAGGAGATAACCCAACATGGCAGCCGTGGACATACAACCTCGTATCCAACCTAACGACAGCATCATTCTGCTTGTCGATCATCAGACGACCACTCTTGATTGGGTCAAGAGCCTCCCGAAAGCAACTGTGATTGCGAGTTGTCGGGTGCTCGCTCGCATGGCCGTGGAGTTTTCCATTCCTCTCTTCTTTACGACGACGATGGAAGAGTACGTCGGTCCAACGGTGCCGGAAATTGCAGATGCAGCTTCGGATGCTTTCAACAGCCGCTTCAAACGAGGCGGGATCCTCAGTTGCTTCGACCAACCGGAACTCACCGCGGCACTCAAAGCTACAAGCCGGAAGAACTTGGTGCTGGCGGGTCTCACTACCGATATCTGCCTCTTCTGGGCCGCACGAGATGCTGTCCGACACGGCTACTCGGTCTATGTTGTGGCCGATGCATGCGGGACCATGTCCACGCTCGGCGATGAAACCACGTATGACCGGCTTCGGGCGCTGGGCGTCGTGGTCACCGTGGTGAACCAGATCGTAACCGAACTCGAGAACGATTTTGGCAGTCCGGACGGACTGCGGGCGCAGAAGATTATGGCGGACGAGATTATTTCCAAGCTCGGATCGTAGGCTCACTCATCCGGGAGCTGGGCAACGGCTCACAACCTCCGAGCCGTCCTCGCCTCCGAATACTTTTCTGCCCTGAACCCTGAGACCAACGCCGACATGTCCTATCGCCTCCTCGCAACCTATAGACGCTCGCTTGTGGCGGTCCAGCGTCTTCTAACGTCAGCGTTCCTCGCGGTGACCCTATGGGTCATCCTCTTTCCTGCCGGACGCCTTGATGCGCAAACCATCGCCTCCGGAGAGACACACGTGCCGGTGCCCTACACTCCGCAGGTTTGGGACATCGACTGGAGCTATTTAGCCAATCACAGGTTCCGCCAGGACTTGACCGACGACCTCCACTACATTGCGCTTGGCTCCGACAGAAGCAAGTATCTTTCGATCGCCGGACAGATTCGGGAAAGGGGCGATTATCAGGACGATCCCGCCCTCGATCACGTCCCCGTTCAGACGAACAGATGAAAAGCCCATTCACGCTTCGTCATGATCGGCGCGACTGCACATACTGAGTGGCTGCCAGCGGCACTAGCTCGGGACAAAGACGGACTTCTGGTGACCGGCCAAGACTTGAAGGTCGGGACGAACTGGCATAGAGCGCGCGCCCCTATTGCCCTTGAGACCAGGATCCCCTCCGTGTTTGCGGTGGGAGATGTGCGACACGGCTCCGTGAAGAGAGTGGCTGCCGGTGTCGGGGAGGGCAGCACTGCCACCTCGTTTGTTCACCGGGTCCTCTGAAGTTCAGGCCATTTCGCTCATCCACCCAAACTGCCGGGCTTGCGTTTGCTCTCGAGGACCGCATAGCCTCTCCGCAGTTTACGCACGGGCCGAGTGGCTGGAAGAGAACGAGCCATGCGTATCGAAGTGCTCCCTTGTTTGCAAACAATGGCGGGCGCCGACACTTGGCACCTCAATACCGACTGGGTGTTCCCCTCATTGACCCACGCGATCAGATCTCAGGCGTGCTCACTGAACGAGGAATCCTGCAATTTTTTCAACAACCTTGTCGCTGTTCTCTTTTCTTCGATAGTCAGGGCCTGCATCGCGGCCACGAGATCCTTGGCATGCAGCGGAAAGATCTGTCTCAGCAGTTTGCGGCCGTTTTGGGTGATCTTTCCGTAGGTGACGCGCTGATCTTGCTCACTTCTCAAGCGCGTCATGAGCCCACGCTTTTCGAGTTTCTTTACGGTGTACGTGGTGCTCGCTCCCGTGAGCAGGATCCGATCACTGAGCTCCCCAAGCGGCGTGGGACCTCGGTAATACAGTGTGTTAAGGACTGAAAATTCCGTCATAGATAACCCCATCTTCGCCATACGGGGTCGTATCTGATCATCGATATGCTTAAAAGAGCGACCGATGGCCAGAATGAGAGCGACCGCCGATTCACCTTCGGGATCCCGCCTTGCGACAGGCTTGAGATCGTTCGCGCCAGCAAGTTCTGCTCCCTTCAACATCCTCTAAGGATAAATGTAAGAGCAGGCCGTTCTTGGGCTAGAGACCAACCATATCTGGCCGCAGGACGGTCCACTCTCGCCTGGAATCCGGCAATTACGTCCGCCGAGTGGTGCGGTGGGCCTCCAGGAAGCGTTCGTCCATTAAGTGCCAGGTTTGAGAACGACGCGGTAGAGGGTGGATCGCGCGATGTGGAAGCGCGCCGCAATCTCCGATACTGAGATCTCGTCCGACTTCAGCAAGGCGCGGATGTTCTTGATCTCCTTCGGGGAGAGTTTGGCGGGACAGCCTCCGCTGCGGCCCCTCGCGCGCGCGGCTTTCAGGCCCGCTACGGTTCGTTCGCGGATCAGGTTGCGCTCAAAGTCGGCAAGCGCGGCGAATAGATGGAAGACGAGGCGGCCGGCAGAGGATACGGTCTCAATCCTTTCAGTCCTTTCAGTCAATGACTCAAAGTTGATCTTGCGCCGTTCGAACTCCGCAACGAGAGCCACAAGCATGATCGGCTTGCCGTCCTGAGTGTCACCGGTCTCGATTGCAGCCATGGCATCGTCGATCGATAACTCCAAGACCTCGATGTCCTCGCCTTCAGCACGTGAGCCAGGCCATGGGGGTCTCTGAAGACCCGCTCCGCAGGGATTTGCGTGAATTTGCACAAGAAGGACGACTTCAGCGTCTTCACGGCGGTGCGCTCCCTACGTCTCCCGCAGTTGCTGACTTCGCCGGACGAGAACGGTTGCGGCATGACGGCAAGGTGGCCATCGGTATAGCGGCCGCTTCAATGATCCAGCCGGGCCACGTCGTCATCGTTGACGGAGACATAACTTCGCTTGAGATTGGAAGGCATCTCCCACGCGAGATGAAGGCCAGGATCGTGACCCATCGCCCAACGATTGCTTGAACTGTTAGACCACGGCGATGTCGAGGTCATTCTAATCGGCGGTCGTTTATTCAAACATTCCGTGGTCGCTGTTGGAGCCGCTGCTTTCGACGCGATTAGTGGCATTCATGCCGCCACATTCTTTATGGGCGTAACCGGCGTACACCCAAAGACCGGTCTCACGACGGGCGACTAGGTTAATCGTGCGATGTCGCACAGGCGGAAGTGACCGACCCAGACGCCGTATGAGCTGCCCGGCTCGTGGACTGGCGTGAGCGGCGTTTCTCTAGGATTTATGTGCTGCGCCTCAAGGCTACACACTTCAGCTAGCGCTGAGACTCCAGCAGGTTACTCCGCCGGAGCCCGAGAATAGAGAGCAGGAAGGCGGCAAAGGACAAGCCAGTCCGCAGCCAGTGCCCCGACATCCAGCTATGCCTTGTGGTATCCCACCCGGCGGGAAGATTCGCAGGGGACCAGTTTGCGACGAGCCGGTTGATGGGAACTTCGTGCGCAATCGTGATGATCA
The DNA here is from genome assembly GCA_964658255.1 of Candidatus Babeliales bacterium. Classification (GTDB taxonomy): domain Bacteria; phylum Acidobacteriota; class Terriglobia; order Terriglobales; family Acidobacteriaceae; genus EB88. The sequence continues at coordinate 15,536 of CAZZYO010000012.1, read as the reverse complement.
TTTGCAGCAGTGAAAGGACCGCTGCGAGAGCGAAGAAGGCGCGTGTCTTGCCTCGGGAGATGATCGCAGAGCCAGCAAGCGATAGAAGAACTGCCCACATGTAACCAGGCATGACCTGACGGAAAAGGGCGTCTTCCGCCTGGTGGCGAAGTAGCCATACCGGGCCGGGGAGATTCAGCGCGGTATATTGAGCCATGCCGGTTCCCCATTGCAACCCTGCCAAGAGGCCGACGAGCAATACGGACACGCAAAGGACTGTACTTCGAGAAGAAGACGGCATGGGTCAAAGCTCCTGCGGGCTGGTCTGGATTACGGGTGTTATCAAGAGTATGTGATGAGGGGTACTAGCAGGTGCTCCATCCGCCGCACGCTCGTAAATTGAATTGTCCTGCCAAGTCGCAATATGGAGGTCTGCCATCGAACAAGGATCGAAGCGCAGAATCGACAGTCAACCGGCGGGAGCGGCGTTTAGGAGAATTTAATACCAACGCCAGGGTGCCTCTTGGCAGGAATGTTATGGAGCGACTGCATTCTGAATGATCCTGTTCCTTCGAGTGAACCAACGCGGGTGTAAACGCAATTTGAAAGCAAGAAACGGAGTGCTGGACTTCTCTGCCTCTCGCATCCTTGATGAATGCATATCAACGTCGAACCCTCGATTTTGTACTTCGGAACTCCGGTCACCCTTCTGAGCAGCCTGAACGAAGATGAAAGTGCCAACATCGCTCCCATGTCCTCGGTATGGTGGCTCGGTTGGAATTGCATGCTCGGCCTGGGGGCAAAGGGCCACACAGCTCAGAATCTTCTCCGTGAGAAAGAGTGTGTCCTGAACCTGCCCGCAGCTTCTCTGGTCAATCATGTAAATCGGCTGGCGCGGCTTACCGGTTCCGATCCAGTGCCTCCACACAAGGAGGCCATGGGCTACAAACACGTCATGGCGACCCGTGCCGCTTTGACAAGGTGACATTCGGTGCGCCGGTCAGCACTTGGTTTGGATACCCGTTTCACCTCTACATCGGCCATTGTTGGTCGCTTTGTGTTGAGGAACAGTTCTATCTCATCTGGCCGTTCATCGTGTATCAGGTTCGGAAGCGAAAAAGCCTTGTAAAGATTTGCCTCGCTGTGATCGTCCTAAGCCCGATCGCAAGAGCGGTGCTGAGCATGACAGTCTCACCACAGTTGTTGCGCATGGAGCTGTTCTATCGAAGCCTTCCTACACGGCTTGATTCTCTGCTCGTCGGGGGCCTTGTCGCTTTAATGCTTAGGGGACCGGAGGAGGGTATAGTGCGCCGGCTTCGCCGTCCTGTGCTCTTCTCGGCTGCTGTCGTCTTTGTTGCGCTCTATCTGATATCCACAAAAACACTAGCTATGCCCTTTGAAGGACCGGCTTCCAACTGGATTGGCATGTTCGGATTCACCGTGATTGATGCCTTCGCCGCCGCTCTGATCCTCGAATGTATTCACCCTGGCAGCTGTCTTTGAGACTTGCCTGAGTTGGAAACCGCTTCGTGCGCTCGGACTCATCAGCTCCGGATTCTACGTTTACCACGATCTTCTGCACGATTGTTACTCGGAGCTCGCCCACCGGATCTCTTCGAGGTATGCCTGCCCTTTGACCCTGCTCATCGCATTCACAGCCACCCTGCTGATTGCGACGCTCAGTTATCGTTTGCTGGAGAAACCCTGCTGAAGTTGAAAATCACTTTATTAGTCAGGTGCATACGGCTCCTAACAGCGATTCCTCTTAGCGCAGCGGAGCGGCCCCTCAAACGACTCGCTTGCTCTTGCATCGGTCCTGCTATGTTGCATTCTCGTCAGTAACAAGACCGTGGAAATGCCGCGTCCATGGAAAGCGTGGAAGGGTGGAGCTGTCCCACCCTTCCCACCGACGCTTGGAAGGAGCCAAAGAAGCGGCCCCTCCCACATTCTCACCGTCCCAACGACGGCATTGTATTTCTACGAGGATAAAAGCATAAAGAGATGTCTCTACGATGTGGGACTTCCTGTGATCGACTCGGGCAGGACCAGGACGATGCCAGCGGCAATAGTGGCGAAGCATGACCATTCTTGCCAGTGTTGAAATCGACTTCTGTCAGACGGATTCGATCACCCTGGGCAAACTCTTATTGCTACTTGGGGTAAACCTTGCTCTCGACGGTCATGCTCTTCGTGAGATGTGGGCTGTAGGTGACTTCATCTCCGTGGGAAGTCCTGACGGTGAGCTGATTGTTTCCGAGGTGGGTGCTGACGATGATGGTGCCGCTGTCGTCGGAAATCCCCTGCAAGCTCGGGCTGCCCTGCCTGTACTGGATGATGGCCGCCGCTGGATCCACGCTCCTGATGCTGCGCGTGTCTATCAAGCGGCTGGCCCGCACCTGGACGAACTGCGCAAGGTGGTCCTCGGGTTCACAGATCGCGGTGTTCACGTACGGTTCGCAAAGGAGAATCTTACCGTCACCTGCGAAGACTCTCCCCTGTCGTGTCCGCTTCTATGGGTGCAAGCAACAGACTTGCCGTGTGTGCGACGCTTCAGGCCGGGATAAACGCTCCATCATTGTTCATCATCGTGTGCTTGGAAAATCTGTTCTGAGGCTGATGATTTCGCTGTCCGCTTGCCTGTGAGACCAAGATCCATCGGACCAAGGCTGTGCTTTCGAATATGCCAACGCTTCTATTGGAGCTTTGGCGCGAACAGCACCCTGAAGGTCACGAGCAAACGGTTTTGCACTTCGATCCCCAAAAGCCAACCGCTACACACGTCCCATTACTTGCTGAGAACAGCGAAAGCCAACACTGAGACGGGTGGAAGAGACGCCATGCCGCACCGCGCGGTCCATTCCCCTCTGGAGAAGCAAGTCCGCCGCACGATGAGAGTAGTGCCAGAACGCCTTGCATCCATCCACGAACGTTGTGGGTTTGAGTAAAATCTAACGGTGCCTGCCTGGCACCTCAACCATGCAACTAACCTTCTCCTTCGCTACGCGTCAAGGTCTTGGCATATCCAGATAGACAGGGTTTGTCATAAGCTGCAGTGAGCTATCAGGGCCACGCACTTCGGCGCGGATCCAGTGAGGCTTCTGAGCAGCAAGGTTCGGCGACCATAATGTGACCAGCGCCTGGTTTTCCTTTAGCAGAGTCACCTTGGGAAGGCCTTGATCAGGCGCTCCGTCAACCAGCCATCGCAGTGACGAACCACGACAAAAGTTTATATGCGTGGTCAAGGCGATCGCTTGACCTGGCTTGATCAGAAGCCGGTCTCCCATAATCGCGCTAACGGACCCCGCGCTGGCAGTGAAGTCAATCGAACGCGGCTGGGCCATCGGAAGATTACGAGAACCAGTAAGGTCGATAAATACATGACCTGCACGGATCCCGTCGAGTATTGCAGCCACGGAAAGCTCGTGCGCATAGACCACCGTCGTCGGTAAACCGATCGTATGAAGCTCCGGCTCGTGGGTATCACTGCCGCCGACCGCCGTAATGCGGAAGCCGCGTGCCAGTTGCTTCTCCCAGAAGGCTATGTCGCTTGCGTGAAAGTAAGAGCTCGGGCTGCTCGATGCGCTATTGATAACTTCGATCGCCGATACGAGACTCATATCTGTATCCTTCTCTGCGCTTTCCCACGCGCAGCCAATACACTCCTCGGCATCAAGCCCGATCGGATGGTTGATTGAGACGACTGCTCCAAGCGAGCGCGCCCGCTGCAACACGGCATTCTTCGACGGAGTGCCCAGGCCACCCGCGCGGAAGTCGACAGGCGCTGTAGTCCCCCACATATTGGCGTGCCCGGAGTAAGTGGTGAGCTCGCGGCCCGGAATGAGCAGCAGCTTGTCAAAGTAAGGCTGCAGTTCTCGCTCGCTCTCGTACTGCGAGGTGGTGTTGTGATCCGTAATAGCGAGAAAGTCGAGGCCATGATGCGTAGCCTGCTCTGCGCTTACGAAAAGAGGGCACGGCACACTCTTACCCTTTTGGCTGTTGCAGGACCCATCGCTATGCGCCGTGTGCAGATGTAGATCGCCGCGGTACCAGCGTGGATTGTCGGCAAGGGGCAGCCGGGTAAAGGTGTCTACCTCGTCGCTCCCCTCCGGAGTAAAGTGCACCGTCGCCGTATACTTCGCACTCGACCCCGGCCTCATATGGGCAATGCCGAGCAGTAAGTTCCACTCACCTGTCGGCAGGGGACCAGGAAGATAGGACGGGGTGGCATCCGCAATGCCGATGGTAAATTCGCTCTTATTGCCGCCGCTCCAACCTCGCATACGCTCCGGGTCCTCGATGCCGAGGTCAATGGTGCTGTTTTCTTCCTTGCCGGTGTAATCAAACTGAACGCTGACCCGCTTGGTTCCAGCTGGGACTTGGAACGGAGCAAGGACGTACCCCGTGTTTTGATCGCCATGGATGGTCCCCTGCAGCAAGAGATCTGCTGCCTCTGGAGACTGAGCCAAGGTGCTTGCAGGACAAATGCATAGCGCCAGCAGGATTGAGAAGCGCAAGAGTGTTACTGACGTGGCTTGCGGGCTCGCGGTTACAAAGAGTGCACTCGCATGTGCGGGAGCAACCCTGCTTCGATCTCTGCTTCGATGAGCTTTCACGTGTCGTTCCCACCTCTCGGTTGGTGCGCCTCAGCGTCTCGAACAAGCAGGAACTGAGCTATTAGGGGTTTACCAGACTTCTGCTTCCTGATCATGAAGTGCGAAAGCTTGTCTATTTGTATCCCCGCCGGAGCTGTTTATGATTCACGACAATTTCATGCGAAAGACTGATTAACCTCAACATGAAAGCAGGATGGTTTCTGTACGGGATAGAGCGCGTTCACTCGAATCCGTGCTTTAGCTGGACGATTCCGTGATCGAAGAAATCTACCGAACAAGCCACCGAGATTCAGGAGCCCTGCGATGAGTATCCGCAAGAGACGCATCACCGCAACCGCCTTACAGACTCACCTCTGGATGCGAACTGCCCCGAGGAACCTTTGCGGAGGAGCAGTGCCTGCAGTCGCATGCTTTCTTCTGGCGGCAACCTCGGGCTTGCACGCGCAGGTCAACACCGGCTCCTTAAGCGGCTTAGTTACCGACCCGAGCGGAGCCACCCTGCCCGGTGCAGAACTAACTGTCACATCTCCTGACACCGGTTACACGCGAGCTGTCAAGACTCTTACCAATGGCGAATACACGCTTTCCAATCTTTCCATCGGTACTTACAGCCTCAGCGCAGCAGCGAGTGGTTTCTCCCGTGTTGACGAGCAGGTGAACATCGGCGTGGGTGAGCGGGTGCGGCTTGATCTGCACCTTATCGTCGGCTCAGCGGGCGAGACTGTCCAGGTCAATGCCTCCCAACTGGATTTGCAAAGGGACGATGCGTCGATCGGCACGCTTGTACTAGGCGAGACGATCGCCGATACGCCTCTTTATCTCCGCAATTGGGACGACCTGCTGCGCACCGTGCCTGGGGTGCAGATCAGTCGGTATACCAACCAGAGTGGCGCCACCTCAGCCGGTCGCACAGGCGATTTCAACGTGAACGGCGTGCACTCGCTGCAGAACAACTTCATACTCGACGGCATCGACAACAATACCTTTTCAGAGAACGTTCAGGAATTGAGCACCGAGTCTGCACACCCTTCGGTAGACGTTATTGCCGAGTTCAACGTCATCACTAATCCTTACTCAGCGGAATATGGGCGTGGGCCAGGCGCCGTCGTCTCCGTAAACACCCATCGCGGCTCAAACGAGATTCATGGAGCGGCTTACGAGTACGTGCGCAACCAGTACTTCGACTCTTTTGACTATTTCACCAAACAGACCAATATCAAAAAGTCCGAAGACAACCAGAACCAGTATGGCGGAAGCTTTGGCGGTCCTATTCTCCACGACCGTATCTTTGGCTTTTTCAATTACGAAGGCACAAGGATCAAGCAGGGACTCTCGCGCATTACGACTGTGCCGCTCGATAACGAGCGAATTGGCGACTTCAGCCCTGCGGCTGCCGAGGCAGCCGGCGTGGCCGCGTATCCGACTGTCTATAACCTCTCCACCTGCTCAGCACCCTATACCGCCACCAACTGCAAGCCTTTGCTGAACAATAGCTTTGTGACAGACAAGACCGCGAAGATTGATACTGCAGTAGCCAAGTTGATTGCGCTGTTTCCCGAACCGAATGATAAGCAGGGTGGCGCAAATTATCCCGAGTACAACAACTTCGCGCGCACCGGCGCGGCGACTGACTTCAATTCCAGCTACGATGCCCGCGCGGATTGGACGCCTTCGCAGAACGACACACTCTTTTCTCGCTTTAATTACTTCAAGCGCACGCGTACTATCCCGGGTTACCTGGGTGGCCTCGCCGATGGCACGGGTACTTCGGCGTGGGGTAACCAGTTCCTGAGCGGGGCCAGCGCCGTTCTCGGCTGGACACACATCGTTAACCAGAGCCTCGTCAATGATGCCCGGTTTGGCTGGGTGCGTGACAAGAGTTACGGCCAGCAGCAACCGTTCAGGCTCACCCAGACCGCGGGCGACTTTGTTCCCGGCATCCCAGCGAACGCCGCCATAGGTGGTGGCGTACCGCTTACTGCATTCACAAACCATACCTATCTCGGCTCACCTGACTATTTACCAAAGTCGCAATCGCCGATGCTCTACCAGTATGACGACACGCTCTCCTGGATCAAGGGCGCACAGAGCCTCAAGTTTGGTGTAAACCTCTTTCTGCCCATGCGCAACATTTTTCAGGACGAACCCGGTACACGCGGCGATCTCTACTTTGCCGGCGTTTTCTCCGGTGTTGGTAATCCATCAGGCATCACCGACTACGCTGACGGTCTCTTCGGCGCGCCCTATTACGCACAATTGAGTAATGTGCTCTTTGTCGACCAGCGGCTGTGGATGGCCGGAGGCTTCGTTGAAGATGACTGGAAGGCGACTCGCAGCCTAACTCTAAACCTCGGCTTGCGCTACGACTTTGCGACGCCTCCGCTTGAAGGCAAGAACCATATGGCCAACTTTAACCCAGCCGGCAGCGGCTCCCTCAACTTCGCAACGGACCGCTCGCTAGGCGACCGTGCGCTGGTTGAACCGAATACGACAAACTTCGGGCCGCGCATTGGCATCTCCTATGCGGCTACGCCCACGACTGTAATCCGTGCAGGGTACGGTACCTATTACACGCTCCTCGAACGCATCGGTAGTGAAAATGAGCTGGCGCTCAATCCTCCGTTCCTGGTCAATAAGACGCCGTCAAGCACCACGGTCCCTGTGCTGCAGCCCGAAATAGGCTTCGCATCGAGCTTCCTCGATCCTTCCACCATCGATCTGAACTCTCTGCAGGCTTACCACGTCCGCGCGGTAAACCCGATCAAGAAGGAGCCGATGGTCCAGCAGTGGAGCGGTGGGGTGCAGCAGGAAGTGGGTGGCAAATGGCTTGGCGAGGTGGACTATGTCGGCACCAAGTCGACCCATCTCGATCTGATTTATAACTACAACCAACCTATCATTATGGGTGGCGTTGTGTCCCAGACTGTCCCTTACCCTGACTTTGGCCAGGTGGAGTACACCACACCGATCGGCTACGGCAATTACAATGGATTACAGGCAAGCCTCTCTCACCCCATGGCGAATGGCTACAGCGTGCATGTGGCGTACACATACTCGCGCAGTCTGGATAATACGCCGGAGGAACTTGAAAACAATCCGGGCGGGCCGCCAGACGGCCGCAATCAGAATGCCTGGTATGGACCGAGCGAGTTCAACACGCCCCAGCGTGTATCGGTCAATTACGTGTATGAACTGCCGTTCGGCCGTGGCAAGAGAATGTTGAATCGCGGACCTCTGGCAACATTGCTGGGGAATTGGCGTACATCCGGGGTCTACACCTTTTACAGCGGCGAGCCATTCACGGCCGTCCAGGGCAATGAGAGCAGCCTGCTCGATCCTTACGGCTACGCAACTGCCGTACCAAACGTGATCGGGAAAGTTGCTTATGTGGGCAAGCCTGCGTGCTGGTTTTACTCGAGCGCCACAAGTGGCTGTGCTCCTTATGCGGCCGGCCGTGCAGATGCCTTCGCCGACCCCGGCGACGGGGTCGTTGGCAACGGACGACGCAACTCGCTTATCGCACCAAACACGCAGGTGTTTGATGCCGCGCTGATGAAGGATTTCGCTTTCACCGAGCGGCTCAAGGCACAACTGCGGTGGGAGGTGTTCAACGTTGCGAACCATCCGCTTTTCGCCGCCCCGGGCGGAGACGTAAGTACCGGATCCGCGGCAACGATCACTTCTCTGTCAGGCGATCCTCGCGTTATGCAGTTTGCGGTTCGTTTCGATTTCTAGCAGAGCGCAAGCGCTGGGAGCGAGGCCGGCAATTGGCTCCGAGCGCCTTTCAAGCTGTGCTGATGGCTTCAATTCAACCCCAGGTAGCTTAATTACAGCAGCGAGCGGCGCGATGCCGACTTACATAACTAGCTTAGCTTTAGAGGGCATCCACCATGGTCAGGCGCCTCCGCCACCTGCTTTTCGTCGTTGCGCTCTCCTTCCTTTTCTTCCTGCCACTCCTGTCCTTTCTACGCGCTCAGCAAGCGATGCCAGGTTCGCGGACGGTTATGGACGCACATAACTGTTATCCATACTTTGAGTGGTGGAGCGACCGCATTGACCGTGCCTTGTCCGTGGGAACCCCGCTCGCCATCGAGCAGGACCTTGCCTGGCACACTGATGCGAAGACAGGGCGAAGCTGGTCGGTCGTCACCCACGGAGACCCAACCTATGGCAACGAACCGACAATGGAGCAGTACTTCTTCGAGAAGGTTCGCCCCGTAGTCGAGAAAGCGCTGCGTAATGGGAACCATGGCGACTGGCCGATTATCACGCTGAACCTCGACTTCAAAGACAATAAGCCCGAACACCTCGCCGCAGTGTTGAACCTATTGCGAAAATATGAGCCTTGGCTAACATCGGCTGCTAAGGGCGCACGGGAAAGCGACAGGCAGCCGCTCGATGTGAAGCCTATCCTGGTGCTCACGGGCGAGGCGGATGCACAGCAAGCAACCTTCTATGACCATCTGGCACAAGGCGAACGAGTACTGCTCTTTGGGGCCATCCACTCAGAGGACAAGGACCCTTCGGCAACGCCTCAAGTCATTGGCGCGGAGAAAGCTACAAACTATAGACGCTGGTGGAATAACTCATGGCAGGTGGTTGAGGCGGGTGGCCAGGCACACGCTGGCGAGTGGACGCCTGAGAAGATGACCCGACTGCGGGCTCTGGTTGAGCAGGCGCACGGTCATGGCTTATGGATTCGCTTTTACACGCTTGATGGCACGACAAATGCGGAGCTGAGCTGCCATGGCTGGTTTCACGATTACAACTTCGGCTCAATTGATGCAGCACGCCTACGCTGGCGTGCGGCTATAGCCGCACATGTGGATTACCTCGCATCCGACCAGTACGAATTGCTTGGCCAGGAAATCCGTACATCGGGAGACCAGGGTATACACAAGCTGCATTAAGGGCTGAGCACACCCGACTTCCGAGAAGCGTGTTGACATCGCATTTCAGTCGCCGGCATCCAGTTGCTTGACCGAGGCTTTATCAGCTTTGAGAATGCTGGGCGTTTGATCGCCGCTCCAAGAGCCCATCGGCTCTCCCTGAAGCGAATAGGCATTGATACGGACGAAGTCATCGACATGGGAGCTTTCAGCCTGGGACAGCGAAGCTACTTGGACTATCACCGCAACTCTGTCCTTCTGCGCGCCCAGAGTGGCTTAAGCGAACCATTGCTTTCCGATTCATCTAGTTCGGAATGACTTCTGATCTGCTCCAATAGGGTGTGGCCGCTGTGAGAAGTGCTCAGCTTGATTGACCCCTTCTAGAATCCCGCTTCTCGGGCCCGATGTGGGTTCAAGAGAGGCACCCCGGCAAATGTCGCTCCCTTAGCCAAGGCGCGTCGAGCGAAAGTTCTCCTGCCGAAATGCACTTAGCTGGTGCTGGGACAAGGTTGGTAGAACGAGGCGATCGCAAATCTAGATGGCGAATTAATCGCCGGAGCGACGGCCGACTCTGTGGCTGTTGAGAGAATCCAGCGGGCTGCGGTTCTTCCTGTGTTCCGCATTTAGATCTAGTCCACGGCCTGCGATGCCCACGTAAAGGAACTCGCCCTGTCGCCAGATGGTATAAACGCCAGGCTTAGCTAATGGCGGAATCTCGTGCAGCCGCTAACCAATTGAGTGCGCTGTCCCGGTGGTGAGGCTCTGAAGGATCGCGACTGGAACGCCTCCGTCGATCGCCTGCGGCTCCACTGGCGAGTTCGCCTTGGCCATCAAACGAGCGCCTGCTCTGCGATCCACTCGGCCAGCTTGCGCTGAAGATCTTCTTTGCTGGGCAGGTAGAGCTGATACTCCCTGGCATGAATATTCGCGTCCTTGGACAGCGTGATCGCAACCAGGGCTTTGCTCTACTTCTTACAAAGAACAATCCCAACGGTCGCGTTCTCTCCTTTGGTCTTGAAGAAGCGGTCAAAGTAATTGACATACATGTGCATCTGCCCGAGGTCGTGATGAGTTGACTTGCCGATCTTCAGATCGATGAGAACGTAGCACCGCAGAAGTCGGTTGTAGAGGACCAAATCGATGAAGAAGTGTTCTTCGTCAAAAGTGAAGCGCTTCTGAAGATCCTCGAATAAATATCCCTTACCAAGTTCTAAAAGGAATCGCTCCACGTGGGTGACGATAGCGGACTCTAAGTCCGATTCAGAGTAGCTACTGGTTTCAGCAAGACCGAGAAACTCGAGCACGTAGGGTTCTTTAAGGAGATCTTCAGGCTTCAAAACCTGGTTACCCTGCTGAGCCAGGTCCCCAATCGATTTGCGGTTCCTGGTTAGCGCAAGTCGCTCGATGAGCCCTGAGTCATATTGACGTTTCAGCTCGCGCAGCGTCCAGCCCTGCTGAGCTGCTTCAATTTGATAAAAGCCGCGCTCTTGGTCATCAAGCCCCGGTAGGAACACTTAGTGCGACCAACTGCGGAGGAAAGACTCAGGTGCTACTGCCTCGCTCGGTTTCGCATACATTGTCTGGGAAATCGGGGGGTGGCAGTGCGGGAGCGTCGGGCAATTCAGATATCCCAGATAGGGTTTGGATATATCAGGTCCACGGTCGTGAGACGCAAGGTAGTACCGTCGCATGTACTCGAGATTGCTTCCTGAGAAGCCGGCGCCGAACTCAGCCGTCAGGCGCGCCCCAAGGTATTTCAAGCTTTCCTTGCCTTATTCATCCCGCTTTGAGCCGTGCTGCTCCTGCTGCACAATTCGGCGGCCAATCCCGTGGTTTGTATGGACCTGGAGGAGGTCTACACCCCGAGCGACAGTTTGCCGAGCTGAGAGAACCAGTGAGCGGACGCCGTCCTAAAGCGTAGAAGGAGGCGGGGTCTTCATCAGAAAGGTATAAGGTGCCGCTCGCTGACTTACGTTCCATGGAGCCCGCTTGAAATTGGCTTCAGCTGGCAATCAAGATGGCAAGCAGCCGGCTCCGAGTTACGAAACTGCTCGGGCCCCGCAGCCCGCCGTTGACCCTCGAGCCCAGATTAAGAATGAGTCCGCATGCTCTGCCATTCAGGCACCTGCTGATTCTGCCAGAGCCGGAGTCGCTGCAGCTGAAGGGCATTAAGCACCTGGTCAGGACTAGCTACTCCGCCTGAGATTTGAACTACCGGGAGGCTGGCCGCGGTCTCAACTGAGAATTGTTCTGCTAGGGCAGGCGATGTGTCTTCAGATACGCTCGGCGCCACCGCTCCTTGATGGGATCGCGAGTGTCATGCAGTGTTCGCTAAGAGGGTTAGTCTCCCTTGCTTTTCATGCTGATTTACCCTGCGGTGTGCGGTTAGCAGGTTCCAGAGATCTCCGCAGGGCCATGCACTCCAGGGAAGACAGTGGTCCATATCAAGCACCGAGGACTCCAGACGTTTGCCACTCCAGACGCAGAACAGAGACTCGCCCTGCGTGAGCATGGTTTCAGCGATTCTTCGTAGAAGCGACACATCCCTGTTGGGATCAGCCCACGTCAGGCACTGGGCGCTTCTTTTTCAGGCTACCCCGTGCACCCTGATCCTGCCCAGACTTCAGCTTTAGGGACTGGTAGCTGCAGGATAGTGCTTCCGCTCACGCGAAGGGCCGCTTAAGGGACGAGTGCATTCAATTCGATCTCGAAAACGCTGCCCGCACCTTTCTGCGAACGGACCCGAAGCGTGGCATGGTGAGCTTCGGCAATCCAGCGAGCGATGCTGAGGCCAAGGCCTTTCCCGGGTGGAGCCTCGGCTGCGCTTTGGGCGCGAAAGGCTCGATGAAAGATGCGTGACAGATCAGCCTCGGCGATGCCGGGGCCGGTGTCGCGCACCTGCAGCAGGTGGCACTGCGGTGACGCCAGCGTGAGGCTAACCGTGATGGAGCCGCCCGGCTGGGTGTACTTGACAGCGTTGTCTACGAGGGTGCCAATCAAGCGGTAAAGCAGGAGTCTGTCACCGGAGACCCAAGCTGGCTGGGAAACTTCGAGAGTGAGGGTCTGGTTCCGGGCCGAAGCTTCGGCGGCAAAGAGCGCGCAGCGGTCACGGATGATCTGCGAGAGCTCGATCGGCTCGAGACTGAGGCCCTGCGGCTCGAATCCGGCGCGCGCGGCAGACAGAAGATCCTCAAGCATGTGGAGCGTGTGCTCACATTCGGAGGCAAGGGTGCGCAGGGTTTCAACGTAGTGCTCCGGGGTGCGGCGCCTGCGGAGGGCAAGCTGGGCGCTGGCTAGCATAACGGCGACCGAGGTACGGAGGTCGTGGGAAGCGTCGGAGGTGAACTGCTGGTTGTGTTCCACCGAGGCCTGAAGCCGCGCCAGCATGCTGTTCCAGGTCTCAGCAAGCGCCTGGAGTTCATCGCCGGAATGAGGTACGGGGACGCGGCCGTGGAGATCGGAGATGCTGAGCTGGCTGGCCACGGCCGTCATGCGCCCCACGGGCAGCAGCGCGCGGCCGGTGAGCAGGTAGCCGCCGCAGAGCGAGGCGAGCAGAAGAAAAGGCACAAACAGCAGGTAGGAAGTGCGTACCGTGCGAAGGATGCCATAGTGCTCGTCAATCGAGCCGATGACGGTAAGGCGGACTGGGAAGCCGGCGAGGAGAGCGCGTTGGGTGTAGCTGCGGATGTGGTGGCCGGCGAGATGAAACTCGCGAAAACATGGGAGCGCGGGGCATACGGGGGGAGAGGAGAGCCAGGGTTGGCCGCCGCCGGCAAAGACAAGCTGATGCCCGTCTGGAGACAAGATCACGATCTCGTCGCTCTCAGGCGATGCCTTGAGGAAGGCGGCTACGATGCCGGAGAGCGGCTGGCCGGGATGTGCCCCCTGCTCGCTGGCCACAAAGGCCTGGAGCCGCTCGGCGCGATGAACCATGGTGGGCGCCCGCGAGGCCTCAAGGGCGCGACCAAGATAAAGGGAAAGGAAGACGCCAAACGCCGAAAGGCAGCCGAGGGTGAAAAGCGTGTACCAGAGGCCCAGGCGAACCCGGAGAGAAGACCACCTCACGAATGTGCGGCCTGGTGGGCAAGCATGTAGCCAACGCCGCGCAGAGTGCGGAGCATGCCGCCCGCCTCAGGTCCGAGCTTGGTGCGGAGACTGTGTATGTGGAAGTCGAGATTGCCTTTGCTGATATCGGCGGCATGGCCCCAGACCGCTTCTACAAGCTGATCGCGCGTTATCACTTGGCCGGCCCGGCGCACAAGGGTCTCGATCAGCATAAATTCTCGGCGGGTCAGTTCGATGGCTTGACCCTGAACGCGGATGGTCCGCTGCGCAGGCTCGAGCTCGATTGGCCCGCTCCTGAGTGTGGCTGCCTGCGGGTTTACGCCGCGCCGTGAGATGGAGCGAACACGCGCGAGAAAAAGGTGAAGGTGGAAGGGCTTGGTTAGGTAATCGTCGGCGCCCGTGTCAAGCGCGCGCACCATCTCGGGAACGGTATCGCGTGCCGAGAGAATAAGTACCGGGGTATGACATTCGAGTCGGCGCAATTGCTTCAGTACGTCCAGACCGCCGGTGCCGGGAAGCATAAGGTCAAGCACCACCGCGTCAAAGGGGTGGGTGGCAATATAGACGGCTGCCTGTTCGCCGCTCGCTAGATGGGTAATCGAGGAGCCGTCTTCCTCAAGCGCCTGGCGCAACAGCGAAGCCAGCCTGGCGTCGTCTTCAACGATGCAGACCTGCATGTTCACAGTATGGGTGGGCGCCTGTCCAGCGCAGGTTAGAACATCGTGAATTCTCGCAGGGACACGCTTTTGGCTAAGTTTGCCCTAAGCTGTGGGTACTTAAATGGGGATCAAGACGGAGAGCCATACCATTGCGTGAAAGGACGCGCTCCGCCCCCCAAATGCGAGTTGCACACGTTGCTCCTTATCTTCTGCTGGTTACCTCCCTTGGCGCTGCCGCGCACGCGCAAATAGATCGCGCGGAGATTAACGGCACCATCACGGACACAAGTGGCGCGGCTGTGTCCGGCGTGACGGTCACCGTGACGCAAGAGGGTACGGACGCGATGCGGGTGGTTGCGACCAACGCGAGCGGCCAGTTTGTAGCCTCCTCGCTGCCTGTAGGTCGCTTCTCCATCACGCTGAAAAAGCCCGACTACCAGGACCTGCGCATTGCGGACATTGACCTCCACTCCGGGGATGTGCGCACGCTGAACCAGCAGATGGCCGTCGGCGCGGTCAGCCAAGCCATCTCTGTCGAAGCAGACAGGGGAGGAGCGCAGCTTGAAAAGAGCAACGCCACCTTTGGCGGCACGATCGAGTCGGTGCAGGTGCGGGAGCTGCCGCTGAATGGCCGCAACGTGTCGAACCTGGAGGCGATCGCGCCCGGGGCAATCGACAGCGGCTCGGGCAACCAGAACACGATCCGCTTTGTAGGCCAGGGGATCGATGACAACAACTACCGATTCGATGGTGTGGATGCGAGCGGGGTGCTGCGCCAGTCGCTCAAGTCGGGGCTGCGCCTGCAGTTTTCAACCGAGACGGTCGCCGAATTCAAGGTAGATGCTGGCGCCTACACGGCCGACACCGGCGGCTCCGCTGGCGGGCAGGTAAGCCTGATCTCGAAGAGCGGCACCAATGAGCTGCATGGCAGCGCCTTTGATTATCTGCGCAACAGCTACTTTGACGCACATTCGCCGATCAAGCCCCCGGTGCCGACGCGGACGCCGATCTTTCAGTTGAACCAGTTCGGCGCCAATGCTGGCGGCCCAATCATCAGGGACCGGACTTTCATTTTCGTGAACTACGAAGGATTCCGGCAGAACCTGGGCGGCGTACCAGCCACGGGCGTGGTGCCAAACGCGTCCTACAAAGCACGGGTATTGGCGGCTCATCCGGAGCTCGCGACTCTGATCAACGCCTTCCCGGCGGGACAGGCTCCATCGGGAACAGACCCGAACGCGGACCTGCTCACAACCGTGGTCCCGAGCCCTGACACGGAAAACTCGGGGACTGTACGCATCGATCACCGCTTTACGGCAAAGGACTCCTCC
>CAZZYO010000011.1:0-49955 GCA_964658255.1 Candidatus Babeliales bacterium | reverse complement strand
GGTCGCGATAGTAGTTATCGAGGTGAAAGTGTGTGCCTTCAAGCTCGCGCGCCAGCTCCTCGGCCAGCGTCGTCTTGCCCGACCCCGAACACCCCGCCACCCCAATCAGCATTGGTACCGCAGGCGCCAGGCTCACGCGCCCGTTCCGGTTGGTGTACCAGTTTGAAGCACCCGCTCCACCCGCGGGACGATGCCGCCCAGCAGGGTAGCGAGCTTTGACTCGACCGACCGCCCGATCCCCATGACCTCCTCATGACTGAGCGGTGCAGCATCGATGCCGGAGGCCATGTTGGTTACGCAGGAGAGCCCGAGCACCTCGATCCCCATCTGCCGCGCCGCAATGGTTTCGAGCACCGTTGACATGCCTACCAGGTCTGCGCCCATGGCGCGGAAGGCCCGGATCTCAGCGGGAGTCTCAAAGCTTGGGCCGGTCACGCCCAGGTACACCCCTTCGGCAATGGTTGCGCCGGTCTCGGCAGCGGCGGCGTGCGCCAGCTCGCGGAGCCGGCGAGAGTAGGCAGTGGTCATATCGAAGAATCGTGGCCCAAACTCGGTGCGCCTGGCCTGCTCTCCGACGTCTCCGCGGTTCCACTTGGCGGGCATCTCTGTCCGAGCCTGCGAGGGAGCCTGGATCGCGCCGATGGCGGGGTTGAGTCCGGTCAGGTTGATGTGATCCGAGAGCAGCACGAACTGCCCCGGATGCATGTCGAGCCGGACGCCGCCCGCTGCATTGGTCAGCACGAGCGCCTCAATGCCGAGCAGCCCGAGCGCGCGCACATGAAAGGCCACCTGGTCAGCCGAGTAGCCCTCATACGCGTGGACGCGGCCCTGCAGCACGAACACGGGGGTTGTGCCGAGCATCCCGCCTACCAGGCGACCGTCGTGTCCCGGTACGGCTGTTGCTGGAAAGTAGGGGATCTCACGATACTCGATTGCCGAGGATTGGGTGAGCTGGCGGGCAAACGCGCCCAGCCCGGAGCCAAGGACGATGCCGATCTTCGCCCTGGCGGCAGCTGTGGAGGCGAAGCGTCGGCGTAGAAACTCGGCAGTAGTCGCAACGGACTCAAGCAAGGAGGGTGGTGCGAGCATGGCACCTAGTTTAAATCCCCGCGCGGGAAGGTTCGGCGATGTTCTCTGCACAGTGCCCCGGGATGGCTTGACGGACGCGGCAAGCCATCGAAAGCGCTAACGTACAGGACGAAAACACCGCGCCGTTACCCGTCGCGCAAGAGAGCCTCGATGGCAAATCCGGTACAACCCTTCCGACGCATCCTACCGAATCAACAAGCCAACAATCGAAGCCGACATCAGGTTCGCCATCGTGCCGGCAAGCATGGCGCGTAGCCCCAGACGGGCGAGCTCGTTGCGGCGTCCGGGGGCGAGCGCTCCGATCCCGCCAATCTGGATCCCGATCGAACTCAGGTTGGCGAACCCGCACAGTGCAAAGGTTGCGATGGTAAACGAGCGCGCATCGAGCATCGCCTTCTGCGTACCCAGCAGCGAGTAGGCCACCAGTTCATTGATGACCATGCGCGTGCCGAGCAGATTGCCAACAATCCGGGACGCGTGCCAGGGGATCCCGATCACCCAGGCGACTGGCGCAAACAGGAATCCGAGCACCGAATCAAGGCTGACCGGAAACCATGCCAGCCGCGCGTGCACCGCGCCAAAGGCTCCATTGACCAGCGCGATCAGTGCCAGAAACGAGATCAGCATGATGGCCACGTTAAATGCCAGTTGGCCGCCGTCGATGGTGCCGCGGGCAATGGCCCCGAGCAGGTTTTCGCCCCGGTGTTCTTCGTCCTGGGGCATGGTGACCTTACCCGCAGTGGCTGCTACCTCCGTCTCGGGCACAAGCATCTTCGAGATCAGCACGGTCCCCGGGGCGGTCATGATCACCGCGGCGAGCAGGTGCTTGGCCTCAATGCCATAAAGAATATAGGCCGCCATGATGCCGCCGGAGACGTGCGCCATGCCGCTGGTCATGATCGTCATCAGCTCAGAACGCGTGGCGCCGGGCAGGAAGGGGCGAATAGTCAGTGGCGCTTCCGTCTGCCCCATGAAGATAGACGCAGCAACGTTCAGGCTCTCAGCGCCAGAGACCTTGAGGGTGAGCTGCATGAGCCGTGCAAAGATGCGGATGACCACCTGCATGATGCCGAGCGCGTACAACACGGAGAAGAGTGCCGAGATAAAAATGATGGTCGGCAGGACCTGGAAAGCGAAGAAGCTGCCCAGCCCGGAGTGCTGCTTGCCGAGATCGCCAAAGACCATCGACGAGCCGGCAAAGGCGAAAGAGAGCAGCCAATTGACCCCGGCCCCTGCAGCCGCCATCCCGCGCTGTCCCCAGCTTGACCGCAGCACGATGAAGGCAAACAGCAGCTGCAGCCCCAGCCCCCAGGCGACGGTGCGCCAGCGGATCGCCCGACGATTGGTCGAGAACGCGTAGGCGAGCGCAAGCATCGTAAGCAGGCCTAGAACCCCGGTGTAATGCGCCAATCCATTCTCCCTATGACTCGCGATGCTCACAGGATAAGGCACGCCACCTTGCCGCCATGCCGTTGCTTACAAGCGCAGCGCTTCTCCACCATGGGATAGGTCGCGTTACTCCAAGCAGGCCTCACGCTGACCAAGCGAGTCGTCTGCTAGGAACAGTCGAGCAACACTCTCTGTTTCTGCCTGGTGCTCCCGGGCGTGGGTGCCAGGCGGGGAGAGCAGGCGGACCTCTGAGCGATGCCGCTGTTGAACGCTGCAACTGTTTACTCGTCACCGCCATGCCTATACGCTTGCGCCATGTGGGCAAAATGGCGCTTGCTGATGCTCGCCCTTGTGGCATGCATATCCGTCATACCGTACCTGTTCCTCGGATACTCCTCCGGGCACGATTTCCGCTTCCATGTCCCATCATGGATGCAGTTAGCCGCGTGCTGGCGTGCTGGCCAGTGGCTACCGGGGTGGGCTGCTGGCGCGAACTACGGCTTCGGTGACACGCGCTTCTGCATGTACCCGCCACTCTCCTTCATCTTGGGCGCGCTGCTCTGCATAGCACTGCCTCTCCGCGTGGTGCCAGCCGTCTTTATTTGGCGGGCCTTTTTTGTCGGCGGCTGTTCCATGTATGCTGTCAGCGGAGAGTTCGTCAACAAGCGAGCCAGGATGCACGCCGCAATCCTGTACATGCTCAGTCCGTATCTCATCACGACGGCGTTGGTCCGGTTTGCTGCCGCCGAGTTGCTCACCTTCGCATGGCTCCCGCTGGTGGGGCTTTTCTTCTATCGCGCCCTGTGGCATCGCGGACAAAGGAATACCCTGATCCTCGCAGGGCTGCTTGCGCTTACCTGGCTGACCAACATACCAGCCTCGGTGGTGCTCCTGTATGGGATGGCCGCTAGCGCCATGGTTGCGAGCGTGCTGGCCAGCTCACCCTGGCCCCTTATACGCTTCACTTTTGCAGAGCTGATCAGCGGCGCGCTGGCAGCCTGGTATCTCCTACCTGTTCTCCGTGAAAGTAAGTGGATCAACAGCGCTGCAGCCTGGAAACTGAACAACTACCAGGCGAACTTCCTGTTCACTCCGGCGTCGCAGTTGCTACTTCCGTCCTTTAGCTACATCTGCTGGAGTATCGCTTGCCTGGGCACGGCGGCCATCCTCTATCTAGCCTGTAGACGGTGGCGCTCCCTTCGCCATGATGAGGCGGCAGTCACCTGGATTTCACTCGCGGTGTGCGCTTTCCTCTTTCAGCTGCCTTTCACAGCGATACTCTGGGCGCACCTCCCGGAGCTGCGGTACGCAGACTTTCCGTACAGGTTCCTGTCCCTGACCAGCCTTGCACTGCCGCTACTTCTGCTCTCGGGCAGAATGCCGCAAACGGCCAGTCGGCCAGTCTACGTGATACTCGCGCTATTAGGCACCTTACCGTTTCTGCAGTTCGCTTACACCAGTCGCACGCTGGCCAGGCTGCCTGCATTCCAGTCGCTCGCCGCTGCTTGGACCCAGGACGGGTACTGGGGCTCGCCTGAGCTAGTGCCAGCCTACGCGCAGAAGCCGCTCCATTCCCTGCATCTTCCACCCATCTCCGTAGCCGCAGGCCAGCAGTCCGACGTTTGCACCCTCAGCGAACAAGCATCCGGGGGGGGTACTTACCATCAACGCTACCTGCAAGGCGGCGACGAAGGTGCGCGTCGCTGTCTACTTCTACCCCTACTGGCATGGCACAGATGAGCAGGGTCGCAACCTGCAGCTAGATCGCGACAGCTACGGGCTCCTGCTTACCACCGTGCCGCAAGGCAAACACACGCTGCAGTTTCACTTTCGTGCGCGGTCACGCCTTCGCACCGGGAGCATGGCTGTCAGTATTCTTAGCCTCGCGGCATGGATTGCGATCTATGTCGGGGTGTCGCGAAGGATAACGATCGTGAACCGAGATGCCGGCCCGCAAGCCCGGCATCACTCACCAGCGCTACGGCGCAGAACGATCAAAACGCACCGGCAATAATGCCTCAAACGCAGCGTGAACAAACTCCGCCCCGCGCGAGTACATGACCGCGCAGCCTGGCGCCACGAACTCACTGAGCACCTGCAAACAGGCTCCGCAAGGCACGCACGCTTCGGGTCCGTCATGGAAGACGGCAAACGCCACCACGTGTCGCCGTGCGCCCTGCTCGCTTATCGCGCGAAACAGCGCGTTGCGTTCCGCGCAACAGGTCAGGCCGTAGGAGGCGTTTTCCACGTTGCACCCGCTCACCACCGCGCCGTCGTCAAACAAAAGCGCGGCGCCTACAGCAAACCCCGAGTAGGGCGCGTACGCGCGCTCGGCGGCTTGTGCAGCGGCGGTGGTGAGGTGTTCGACCCGCGTTTGCTCAAGAACCATCACAGGCCGAGGCTAGAGCATCGTTACGCAGGCTGTATAGGGCCGTGGCGCCCTGCCTATCCTGAACCGTGTGCCGAAGCAGGTCGGCGGCCGTTCACCGGATGGCTGCCATTTGCCTGCAAAGCATGACATCAGCCATCCAAATGCCTGAAACTGGAAGCGCCAATGCCAGCAAAGAAAAACGCGAAGGATGGACCAGGCAAGTCCGCCAGACTGCCTCGCGCACTCGGGGAAGAGAGCGCGGGAAAGCCGGTCGCCTCCAGAAACCAGCCGGCGCAGGCGGGCGCTTCAGCCATAGCCGAGCCACCTGCAGTCGACGCGCTCTCCCTCTTTCATCCGGTCACGGCGGATTGGTTCCGTGCAGTCTTTGAGCAGCCCACCTCGCCGCAGCGGCTCGGCTGGCCGGCGATCGCGCGTGGCGAGAGCACGCTGATCCTGGCCCCCACTGGCACCGGCAAGACGCTGACCGCCTTCCTCTGGTGCCTCGATCAGCTGATGCTGCAGCGGCCGCCGACAGAGGAAGCCTGCCGCGTCATCTACATCTCGCCGCTCAAGGCGTTGGCCGTCGACGTCGAGCGCAACCTGCGCTCGCCACTCGCCGGCATCGCGAACATGGCGCAGCAGGCGGGCGTACACGTGCACCTGCCTGAGATTGCCACGCGCACCGGCGACACCACGCAGAAAGATCGCGCCCGCTTCAAGCGGCATCCCGGCGACATCCTGATCACCACGCCCGAATCGCTTTACCTGCTCCTTACCTCGGACGCCGCGTACTCGCTTCGCTCAGTGGAAACAGTCATCATCGATGAGATTCACGCGCTGGTGCCAACCAAGCGCGGCGCGCATATGGCGCTTACGCTGGAGCGCTTGGAGGCGATCGTGAGCGCTGGCGGCGGACGGCGTCTGCAGCGCATCGGCCTGTCGGCGACGCAGCGCCCGCTGGAGGAGGTCGCGCATTTTCTCGCCGGGGCAGATGTGTCCGTCGCCGCAGCGGCTACAGAGACAGGAGCCGAGCTGCCCACGCACGACGAGCGCGTCGAGAGCGAGCAAGCCTGGACGACCGAAACGCCGGATGCAGACCTCGTGGCTGATCTCGCGTCGGGACTAGACCTCTCTGCGCCCGCGTCGCCCGAAGCGCCCGCCCCCGCTCCAAACACAACTGCGCCCTCAACCACGCGTGACACAGCGGGCGCAGGTATCATCCGCTACCGCCCGGTCACGATCGTCAACGCGAGCGAGCCCAAGCGGCTTGACCTGCATATTGAAGTCCCTGTCGAAGACATGGCCCGCCTCGGCCAGATCGAAGACCTGCCCTCGGGCGCCGCCTCGCAAGGCCCCAAGCGCACCTCCATCTGGAGCGCTATCCATCCGCGACTGCTTGAGATTGTGCGTGAGCGCACATCGACCTTGATCTTCGTCAACAGCCGCCGGATAGCCGAGCGGCTGGCTGGCGCGCTCAACGAGCTGGCGCAGGAGAACATCGCCCGCGCTCACCACGGCTCGCTCGCCGCGCCCCAGCGCTCTGAGATTGAAGAGCTGCTCAAGGCCGGCAAGATCAAGGCGCTCGTCGCCACAAGCTCGCTCGAACTCGGCATCGACATGGGCGCAGTGGATCTCGTCATCCAGATCGAAGCGCCGCCGTCAGTCGCCTCCGGTATGCAGCGTATCGGCCGTGCCGGCCACCAGGTAGGCGCTGCCAGCGAGGGCATTATCTTTCCCAAGTACCGCGCCGACCTGATT
Organism: Candidatus Babeliales bacterium; assembly: GCA_964658255.1. Taxonomy (GTDB): domain Bacteria; phylum Acidobacteriota; class Terriglobia; order Terriglobales; family Acidobacteriaceae; genus EB88. The sequence continues at coordinate 43,348 of CAZZYO010000011.1, read as the reverse complement.
GCATGCGCGGCTGTTACCAAGGCAATGCACGAGGGGCTGGTCGAGTCGACGCGCTTTCTGCGCAACCCGCTCGACGTGCTTGCGCAGCAGATGGTGGCCATTTGCGCGCAGCCTCCCGCGCTTGCGCTGCTCTCTGCGAAGGAACGCAAGAAGTCGCGGCCTCAAGTAGACGAGTTCGACGATGCCGAGCCCCAGCACGCAACGTCAGTCGACGCCCTCTATGCGCTGGTCGCAAGCGCTGCACCCTTTGCCGGGCTCACCCGGGGCGCCTTTGAAGGCGTGCTTGACCTGCTCGCTGGACGCTATCCTTCGGACGAGTTTGCCGAGCTGCGCCCTCGTCTCACCTGGGATCGCGTGGCCAACTCGATCACGCCCCGCAAGGGCGCAAAGTCGCTGGCCATTCTCAACGGCGGCACCATCCCGGATCGCGGTCTCTACGGCGTCTTCCTATCGGGCTCGGAGAAAAAGCCGATCCGGGTTGGCGAGCTGGATGAAGAGATGGTCTTTGAGTCACGTACCGGCGACACCTTTATCCTCGGCGCATCCACCTGGCGGATCGATGAAATCTCGCACGATCGCGTACTTGTTTCGCCCGCTCCGGGCGAGCCTGGCAAGATGCCTTTCTGGCATGGTGACAACGCAGGGCGACCGCTTGAGTTTGGTCGCCGCATCGGCCAGCTTATCCGCGAGATACGCGAGATGCCGCACAATGCCGCGCTTACCCGGCTAACGCGCGAGCACGACCTCGACCCCTCGGCTGCGGAAAACCTGCTGCGCTATCTCGCCGACCAGGAGATTGTAACTACCCTTGTGCCAGATGACCGCACCATCGTCATCGAGCGCGTACGCGACGAGCTGGGGGACTGGCGCGTTTGCGTGCTGACGCCTTTTGGCAGCCGCGTACATGCGCCCTGGGCCATGGCTGTGACGGGTCGCATGCGTGCGGCGGGTGGCCCGGAGGTCGAGGCCATGTGGGCCGACGATGGCTTCGTCCTGCGCTTTCCGGAGGCGGACCAGGCACCGGATGCAGACCTGCTTCTCCTTGATGCCGAGGAGGCGACAGCGCATGTGCTGCGGCAGCTTGGCGGCACGGCGCTGTTTGCGGCGAAGTTTCGTGAGGCTGCCGCCCGCGCTCTGCTGCTGCCGCGTCGTCGCGCCCAGGGCCGCACGCCGCTCTGGCAGCAGCGCAAGCGCGCCTATGACCTGCTCGCCGTCGCCTCGCGCTATCCTGCTTTTCCCATGCTGCTCGAGGCTTATCGCGAGTGCATGCGCGACGTTTTCGACATGCCTGCTTTTCTTGAGACGCTGCGTGCGGTAGAGAAGCGCGACATCCGTGTGCACGTCACCGACTCGCGTACCCCTTCACCTTTTGCCTCGTCGCTGCTCTTCTCCTACGTCGCCAACTACATCTACGACGGTGACGCACCGCTGGCTGAACGCCGCGCGCAGGCGCTCTCAATTGACCAGGAGCAGCTACGCGAGTTGATGGGCGATGCTGACCTGCGCGAGCTGCTGGACGCCGACGCGATCGCCGAGGTCGAAGAGCAGCTGCAATCGCTGACCGAGACGATGCGCGCGCGCAGTGCCGATGGTATCCACGATCTGCTGCTGAAGCTCGGCGACCTGACGCGTGAAGAACTGCGCCAGAGGCTCACGACACCCGACTTGCTCGACCAGGTGGACCGGCTCATCCGTGCGCGACGCCTGCTGGAGCTCCGCGTCGCCAGCGAGAAGCGGCTGATCGCAGTTGAAGACGCAGGCCGGTATCGCGATGCGCTGGGCATCCCGCTGCCGCCCGGTCTGCCAACAGCGCTGCTCGCAAGCGTCGCGACCCCGGTACTCGAATTAGTGCGGCGCTACGCCCGCACTCACGGTCCATTCACGCTTGGCGACGTACAGGCTCGCTTCGCGCTCTCGGCCGAACAGGCGGACGCAGCCCTGCGTGCGCTGCTGCTAGACGGCCGCGTAGTTGAGGGTGGCTTCCGCCCGGGTGGAGTCCACCGCGAGTGGTGCGATGCCGAGGTCCTGCGGCTGATCCGGAGAAAGTCACTTGCACGGTTACGAAAGGAAGTGGAGCCGGTCGAGCAGCAGATGCTCGCTCGGCTCAACACTCATTGGCAGGGCGTTCTGCAGCGTCGCCGTGGCGCTTCTGGTTCACTCGACGCGCTCCTCGATACGATCGAGCACCTGCAGGGCGCAGCGCTGCCGGCTTCGCTGATTGAAAGTGCCATCCTGCCCGCGCGTCTGGCTCGCTACCAGCCCGGGGATCTCGACACACTGGTCGGCGCGGGTGAGGTTGTGTGGACCGGCCTGGACGCGCTGGGCGAGCACGATGGCCGCATCGCGCTGTACCTTGCAGATACACTGCGCACCCTGGCCCCGCGCCGGGCGGAAGCTCGACCAGCGGAAGCGTCTGCGCACTCGCCCAAGGAGCAGGTGCTGCTCGACCAGCTGGCGCGAGGTGGCGCCATGTTTTTCGCGCAATTGCACGACGCGGCCGGCGGCGGCTATCCGGGTGAGACGCTCGATGCGCTTTGGTCACTGGTCTGGCGCGGCCTCGTCACCAACGACACGTTCCACGCCCTGCGTGCTTACGTCTCAAAACCCTCAGCCACCCGCCAGCCCAAGCGCCAGCACAACGTGCCCTTTCGCTCGCGGCGCACCACGCCGCCGAGCGCGCAGGGCCGCTGGACGCTGCTGCCCGGCAATGACGAACTCGCGACGCCCACCGCCTGGTCGCACGCGATCGCGCAGCAGTTGCTCAACCGCTACGGCGTGCTCACGCGCGAGTCGATCGCGCAGGAGAATCTGCCCGGCGGCTTCAGCGCTGTGTATGACGTGCTCAAGGCGATGGAAGAGAGTGGCCGTATCCGCCGCGGGTATTTCGTAGCCGGGCTGGGTGCCACGCAATTTGCGCTGCCGGCCGCGGTCGACCTGTTGCGTTCGCTGCGCAGCGGCTCCCAACCGGACCGGGCCGAGATTGTAACATTGGCTGCTACAGATCCTGCAAACCCCTACGGCTCGGTACTTCGCTGGCCCCAGACCGCGGCTCTTCCAGCAGCAACAGAAGAGGAAGCAGCCGTGCAGGAAGTTACCGCGGCGGCGGCCAACCGCACCCTCACGCGCTCTGTCGGCGCGAGCGTCGTCCTGCGTAACGGCGAGATGCTGGGCTACCTGCGCCGCGGCAATCCCAACCTCCAGCTTTTTCTGCCGAGTGACGAGCCGGACCGTACCAACGCTGCCCGCGACCTTGCGCAGTATCTCGCGCTCAGCGCGCAGGAAGAGATGCGGAACGGGCCGCCAGGCTCGAGCGAAGAGGCTCGCCGCCGCGGCGGGCTGCTGATAGCAAGCATCAACGGCGAGCCAGCGCACCTGCATTGGATGGCACGCATGCTGCAGGATGCCGGCTTCCAGGCCTCACCCGCGGGGCTCAACGTTCGCCGCATCCTGCCTTCAGCCACGCTTGCCGCATCGCAGCTCACAGAGGTGCAGTAGACATGCCTGAAGGCGATACCATCTACCGCTCGGCCCGCGCGTTAGGCAAGGCACTGACCGGCAAGCAGGTGATGAGCTTTGAGACAGCGCTCGCGCAGCTTGCCAGCGTAAATGACAACGCGCCGCTCGCGGGCCGCGTGGTCGACAAAATAGAGGCGCGTGGCAAGTGGCTGCTGATTTACTTCTCGGGCGACCTGATCCTGACGACGCACATGCTGATGAGCGGGTCGTGGCACATCTATCGAACGGGGGAGCGCTGGCGCCAACCACAGCGGGCGATGCGCGCTGTTATCCGCACGGCAGATTTTGAGGCCGTCGCCTTCAATGTGCCTGTCGCCAAGTTTTTTACCGAGCGCACGCTCGCCCGCAACTCCGCGATTCCCGCGCTTGGCCCTGACCTGCTGCGGGCGGACTTCGCAGAGGACGAGGCCCGCGCGCGCATCCTCGCCCGTCCGGATGAGGAGATCGCCAACGTGCTGCTCAACCAGCGCGTGATGGCTGGCCTCGGCAACGTGTACAAGGTGGAGGTCTGCTTCCTCTGCGGAGTGCACCCCTTTCGCAAGGTCAGCTCGCTTACTGCCGAAGAGCTCGACGCTATCCTTCACCAGTCGCGCAGACTCATCGGCATCAACGTGCAGGAGGGCGTCGAAGACGGCATCCTCACTTACACCGGCGCACGGCGCACCACCGGCCGATCGGACACAGGCGCGCGGATGTGGGCCTACGGCCGCCAGGGCCAGCCCTGCAGGCGTTGCGGGACTGAGATCCTGATGCGCAAGCAAGGTCCCGATGCGCGCTCGACTTACTGGTGCCCGCGGTGCCAGCCTGGTGTCACGCTTGAGACGCCGGTGCTTGGCTGGGCGATGGCATCTCCACGGAAGCGCGTGGGCTGCAGTTAGAGGCAGCAAGGGGTCTGGCGGAAGCTGACCTTGCCGCACGCCAGGAAGCGCTTACAGCGCCAGGGCCGCGGCCGCCGCTGAGGCCCAGGCCCACTGGAAGTTATACCCCCCCAGGTGACCGGTGACGTCAACGACCTCGCCAATGAAGTAGAGGCCGGGCTGACGGCCTGCTTCCATCGTCTTCGCGGAAAGCTCCTCGGTCGCAACCCCGCCCGCGGTTACCTCAGCCTTCTCGTATCCTTCGGTCCCGGCAGGCGTGACTGGCCACTGGTGCAGGGCGCGCTCGGCTGCTTCGAGGTCTGTGTTTCGAAGGCTTGCCGGTGGAGCAATGGCAAGCAGGCGCTCGGCCAGGCGTCTCGGAAACGCAGACTGCCAGGCGGCGGCCGCGGTCGCCGGTTCACGGCGGCCCCCGGGCTCGAGCAGGGGAGCCGTCACCGCATGGCCCGGAGCAAGGTCGAGCGCGACCGTGATGCCCGGGCGCCAGTAGGAAGAAATCTGCAGGATGGCCGGCCCACTGAGCCCGCGATGGGTGATCAGCAGCTTGTCGCGAAAGACGGCATTGCCCGCTCGCATTGGGGACAGGACTGCTGCTGAGACCTCGGTGGCGACGCCGCTCAGACCCTCAAACCGGGCCTGGTCTGCCTTGTTGAACAGCAGCGGAACCAGCGCAGGCCGGGGCTCAACCACGCGAAGCCCAAACTGCCTGGCCAGGTCGTAGCCGAAGCCAGAGGCGCCCAGCTTCGGGATAGACAGCCCCCCGGTGGCGACGACTACGCTCGCTGCGCTGAAGGTGATTCGGTCACCCGCTGGTGCTCCAGGCGCGGGAGCTGTGTGGACGCTGTAACCTTCCGCTGCCGCCGCCACTGCAACGACACGCGTGTTGAGCTGCAGCCGCACACCTGCCTTGGCACACATATCCAGCAGCATGTCGACGATCTGCGCGGCCGAGCCATCGCAGAAGAGCTGCCCGGGCGCCTTTTCGTGGTAGGCGATGCCGTATCGCTCGACCAGTGCGACAAAATCCTGCGGCGTGTAGCGCGCAAGCGGGGACTTGGCGAAGTGCAGATTCTCTGAGAGGAAGTGCTCAGGCCGGGTGTCGAGGTTGGTGAAGTTGGACCGGCCGCCGCCGGAGATCAGGATCTTGCGACCCGCGCGGGGTGCGTGGTCGAGCAGCAGCACGCGAAGCCCGCGCTCCCCGGCGAGGGCCGCGCAGAAGAGTCCTGCTGCGCCCGCGCCAAGAACAATCGCATCGTACTGATGAGCCCGAGCCACAGTCTCAGGATAGCGGACGGTGCTTGTCAGGCGTGAAGCTCAGCAGCCGGCTGATCTGGACCCTCGACAGACCCTTGACCAACCCTGCGTAGTGCGGCAGGTCAGCGAATCTCGATGACCGCAAGCCCGCTTGCCGGCACGGTCACGGTAAGACGGCTGCCCGACAGCTGCACAGTTTCCGGAGCAGCGAGCGTACCCACCTGCTTTAGCTGCGCGATTTGCGCCAGGCTGGGGTATGCGGGCGAGCCCATGGCTTTCCACGCAGAGTAGGTATCGCCGTGCTGCGGGTCGACGCGGCGCAGGGTTGCAGCGGCACCCTTGCTGATGCCGGTGAGATCGACGGCGAACGTCCTGTCCGGACCAACACCACCCGGCGGCTCCACCAGGTTCCACAGTGCGAGTACCACGGTGCCGTCGCTGCGGCGCGTGGCCAGCATGCTGGTCGAGGTCACCGGCAGCCGCCGGTCGCCGAGCGTGTGGAGCAAGGTGAAATCGAGCAGGGAAGCCTTGGGAATCTCGCGTTCCGCTATCAGACCGTAGCCGCCGTAAAAGGGTTTCTTGATGATGCCCATCTCTTCAAACACATCGGAGACGTCCCAGTAGGCCATGCTTTGTACCAGCCCGTCACACTGGCGGATGGTGTCTGCCATCCACGGACCTTCATAGGGAGTGTCGGTGATCTCCGTCTCGTTCGCGTAGGTTGCGTTGAACTCGCTCCAGATCAGCGGGATGGTGGGCATGGCGGAGGCCAGGATCTGGGTGTGGACCTTCCTGACCGCAGCCGCAACCATCTGGTGCGGCGCCACCGGACGGTTGTCGCCAAAGACATCGTGCGCCACATCATTGCCGTAAACGTGGGTAGAGACGAAGTCGAGTGGCACGTGAGTCTGGGCAGCGTGCGCGATCATGGCATCGACCCACGCCGCCTGCGCGGTGGCCGGCCCGCCGATGCGCAGGCGCGGGCTCGCCGCTTTTACCGCGCGTGCCGTATGGTCGTAGAGCTCGAAGTAGGTCTGCTGGGCAGGGCGTCCGGTCCAGAAGTCGATGTTGGGCTCATTCCAGACTTCGAAGTACCACTGGGCGACCTCGTCGACGCCGTAGCGCTCGACCAGGTGCTGGGCGAAGGCGGTAATCAGCCCGTCCCACTTGGCATAGTCGGCTGGCGGAGAGACGATCTGCTTGTACCAGAAGAAGTGATAATCGAGGCGCGAAGCCAGCTTCTTGGGCATAAAGCTGATCTCGACAAAGGGCCGTACGCCCTCGGCAAGCAGGCCGTCGTAGATCTGGTCGACGTAGGACCAGTTGTAGATGGGCTTGCCGGCCGCGTCCTCGTCATACACGCCGAGCTCGTCATGCAGGATGGCGTGGAAGCGGACGTACTGGAAGCCGGTAGCCTGGTGGACGGTACGCAGATCCTTGCGGTACTCGTCGCGCAGGGTGAGCGCGGCGCGCCCCGAGCCGAACATCTGCTCCCAGAAGTGAGGGAAGGGCGTGCCGGGGGCGCGCGTGTCAAGGCTTACCGTCTCTACAGAAGCAGCCTGGGCCGGCCCCTGTGCGTAGACAAGTGGCCAGCCAAGCAGGACTACGAGAACGAAGCAGAGTTGTGCGCGAGAGGGCACACGTCGCCTTGCAGATCTGGAGCGCGACTTATGCAAAGGGGCGAGTTGCAGGCGTTTGGATGCCATCAGGTCACTTACGATCGCACGCTGGTCAAAGGCTTGTCGATCATGCGGTGGATTGGGTTGCCTTTTGAGTCATGTTGAAGCAGGATGAAAATAGAACAACAACACGGGTAAACTGTAGCGGCACCCGAAGCATCTACTTTCCCTGATCCATCGCACCAGTAACGTGAACTTTTCTCGCGACAGCCGGCTTGGCCCGGGCTGCGTGCGGAGATGGAGTGCCATACGGTGATCGATAGCAGCCACTCGGATGAAACGCATACCCTGCCTGGCGCGACGCAGGCGCAAAGCGCCCGCACCCGGACGAGAGACGCATGGTAGAGGCGATCGTCCTGTGGAACGAACCGAATAATCTGTCCCACTGGAACTTTCATCTCGACCCCCGCTGGGAGCGCTTTGCAGCAATGGTCAAGGCTGGGGCAAGCGCGATACGCGCTGCCAATCCCGAGCTTCCCATCGTGCTCGGCGGCGTCTCCTCCTGCGACTGCGACTTCCTGCGCAACATGCGGGAGCAGGGCGTGATGGAGTATGTGGACGCGGTCGGGGTCCATGGATTTCCGCTGGACTGGAATCACTGGTCCATCGATGAGTGGCCCCTGCGCGTGGCCGAAGCGCGCGAAGTCTCAGGGCGCCCGGTGTGGGTAACCGAGGTTGGCGCGTCATCTTTCGGCGCGGAAGAGGTCGCGGCGTTTGGGCTCAATCGCACGCTGCCGCTGCTGCGCGGTGTCGCTGAGCGCATCCACTGGTACTCACTCTTTGACCTGCCGCCAAGCTGGCCGGCGGAGACGCGTCACAAGGAGGCCGAGGGCTCCTCCTACTACCGCCATTACTACATGGGCCTGCTCCGGCACGATGGCACGCCGAAGATCTTCACCGAGGACTTCCCGCGGGACGGAGAAGTAGGCCTCTGCCAGTGGTTTCACTTTGAAGATCCGCGGCTCGACCAGGCAGTCGCGTGGATGCGCGAGCACCAGGTGCGGTACCTGCGCACCGGGCTTAGCTGGGCAGACAGTTTTCGTCCCGGAGCCGAGGCGTGGTTTGATCGAATGATGACGGCCCTGGAGCCGTTTGACGTGGCGCTTACGCTTTGTTTCACTCCGCAGCACCTGGGGCTGGAGGCGCACCATACCAGCCCACCGGCCAACAACGAAGAGTTTGCAGCGTTTGCTCGCTGGGCGGTGGAGCGCTACAGCCCTGCCAGCACGTCGCACCCAGGCACAACCTACACTTACTACGCAGAGGTAGCACCAAGCCTATGAGCAAGCAGGTACTGATTACCGGGGGCGCCGGCTTTGTGGGCTCGCACGTGGCAGATGGCCTGCTGCGCGCCGGCCACCGCGTGCGCGTGCTCGATGACCTGACACCCCAGGTGCACCCCGGCGGCAAGCGCCCTGACTATCTTTCTCCCGAGGTTGAGCTGGTAGTAGGCGACGTACGCGATCCGCGCGCGGTGCGCCAGGCGCTCGCGGGCGTCGACGCCATCTACCATTTCGCGGCCACCGTTGGTGTGGGCCAGTCCATGTACGAGATCAGCCGGTACATGAGCGTGAACACGCAAGGTACGGCCGAGCTGCTGCAGGCGATTCTTGACCTGAAGCTCGCGCCTGAAAAGCTGGTGGTCGCCTCTTCCATGTCGATCTACGGAGAAGGGCGTTACGTCTGCCCCGGAACGCAGCAGGAGGTGAATCCTTCGGTACGCTCGCTGGAACAGCTGCGAAGCTCACGGTGGGAGCTGGAGTGCGCCGATTGCGGAGCAGCGCTTGCGCCCATGCCCACCAACGAGGACAAGCCTTCGGAAATCAACTCCATGTATGCGCTCTCCAAGCGCGACCAGGAGGAGTTGTGCATGATCTTTGGCCGGACCTATGCTTTACCGGTGACGGCGCTCCGGTTTTTTAACATCTATGGCACGCGGCAGGCTCTCTCAAACCCTTATACGGGCGTTGCGGCGATCTTTGCTTCGCGCATGCTCAACGGGCAGGCCCCGCTGGTTTTTGAGGATGGCGAACAGATGCGCGACTTCGTCAGCGTGCACGACATCGTCCGCGCAAACCTCCTGGCGCTTGAGCGGCCGGAATCAAACGGACACGTCATCAATATTGGCAGCGGACATCCCATCAGCATTCGTGACGTCGCGAGGATACTCGCGCGGTCTCTTGGTGTGGAAAGCGAGCCCGTCATCACGCATAAGTACCGCGCCGGAGATATCCGCCACTGCTACGCTGACCTTACCCGCGCCAGGAAGCTTCTCGGCTACGAACCGCAGGTGACGCACGAGGCCGGTTTTCTTGAGTTAGCCGAGTGGCTGCAGGGGCAGGAAGCAGAAGACAAGGCGGAAACAATGCTGCACCAACTTACGACATTCGGACTGAGCGCCTAAGTCGTCTTAAAGGAAGAGCATGGCTGTAGAAGGTAAAGCAAGCACGCGGCGGATACTGGTGACGGGCGGGGCAGGGTTTATTGGGTCAAACCTGGTCGCGCGCCTGCTTGAGGATCCGCAAAGCCGCGTGACGATCCTTGACTCACTCGCGCGCCGTGGGGTCGAGCACAACCTGGCCTGGCTGCAGTCGATCGCGGCGCCGGGGCAGCTCGCAATCGTCCACGAAGATGTAAGCCGCCCCGAGGCAGTGGTCGATGCGGCACGGGAGGTGGGCGAGATTTACCACCTGGCCTCGCAGGTTGCGGTAACTACATCGGTTGACGATCCTCGGCGCGACTTTGAAGTAAATGCGCTGGGTACGGTCAACGTGCTAGAGGCGGCGCGGGCGAGTGGTCGTCGGCCCTTGGTCTTCTTCACCTCGACCAACAAGGTCTACGGCAGTCTTGACTCGGTCGCGGTCGATCAGTGCGACCGCGCCTATCGCGCGAACGACCCTGCCTTTGTGGGCGCAAATGAAGCTACACCGCTGGACTTCCACTCGCCCTACGGCTGCAGTAAGGGCGCGGCAGACCAGTACGTGCGCGATTACGCCCGCATTTATAATCTGCCCACGATCGTCTTTCGCATGTCCTGCATCGCTGGCCCGCGGCAGTTTGGCAACGAGGATCAAGGCTGGGTCGCACACTTTCTTTACTCTGTTCTCGCAGGCAGGCCCATCACGATCTATGGCAACGGCTGCCAGGTGCGCGACATTCTCCACGTCGACGACCTGGTGGATGCGATCACGGCCGCGCGCGCAAACCTTACGCAAGCGGCAGGCGAGGTCTATAACATCGGCGGCGGCATGGAGCAGTCTGCATCGGTGCTCGAGATGCTTGACTTGATTGAAGAGCTGACCGGCGTAGCGCCACGGCTCACCTACGCAGCCACACGACCAGGTGACCAGCCGCTTTATATCTCTGACATCACGAAGATGGCGGCACACACGGGATGGCGCCCCCACCGATCGCTCAAGGCGACCCTGGCTGACATTCACTCCTTTTGGCAGTCGCATCGCGAACTAATTCTTGCCATGGGGGCAGACGCTTCTCCGCGGCAGCAGACCGAGGGCGAGCTTGTCGAGGATGAGGTCGCTTGATGCGGTATGCGCTGGTAAATCCGCGCTGGAGCTTTGAGGGCTCGACTTACTTTGGATCGCAGCTGCCAGTCATGCCGATCGAACTCTTGTCCGCACGAGAGATGCTGCGCAAGGCTGGCCACGAGGTGCTGCTCGTTGACGCTTTTCTCGAGCGGCTGACACCAGAGCAAGTGAAGACCAGGCTGGATGCCTTTGACGAAGACTTCCTCGTCATGCCAACAGCAAATTCTTATCTTTTCTGGCGCTGCCCTCAGCCTGAGCTGCGCGTGCCGCAGCAGTGGTTGCGCGCGCTGGGGCGAAGCTCGACCACGGTGCTTATCGGGCCACATGGTTCGGCAACGCCAAGCGCCACGCTGGCAAAAACAGAAGCGGACATCGTGTTGCGCGGCGAGCCGGACCAGACACTCGCCATGCTGGCCGATCAGCCACGCATCAGCATCCCGGGCTGCGTCTGGAGGGAAAACGGTCGCACCCTCTCCGCGCCCGATCCGCTTGGCGTCACCGACATGCGTGCCGTCGGACCTGCGGACTACTCTGACTATCCCTTGGAGCTCCATACCCACAAGCACCACATCTTCACCGAGGTAGCAGGCCTTGGCGCTGAGGTCGAGTTTGCCCGCGGCTGCCCTTACGCCTGCACCTTCTGCAATAAGACGCTGTTTCGCAATAAGTACCGCGAGCGTGAACTGGAACATGTACTGGCCGAGATAGATGCTCTGGTAGCTCGGGGCGTGACGTATATCTACTTTATCGATGAAATCTTCGGCGTCGGCAAGCAGGTCCGCACCTTGCTTGAGGAGCTCGCGGCCAGGCCTGTATCGATCGGATTCCAGACCCGGATTGACCTGTGGGATGAAGCAGGCCTTGACTTACTCGGCCGCGCGCACTGTATCTCGTTTGAGTGTGGCATTGAGTCTATTACTGAAGAAGGTCGCGACGAGCTGAACAAGAAATGCCGGATCGCCAACGACCGCATTGCGGAGCTGCTGATCTACGCACGTGGGCGCATACCCTGGGTGCAGGCGAACCTGATCAAGACCGCGCATGATGACGCAGCTGCTGTTGCTATCTTCCAGGCGCAACTCAAGGCGCATGGCGTTTGGGTCTCAGAGCCGGTGCCGATGTTCCCGTTTCCAGGCTCGCCGCAGTACGTCGAAACCTTTGGTGCGCCACCCGATGACCAGGCCTGGGAGCGCGCGCACGACTTTTATCTTGGCTTGTTTGCGGATAAGGGTTTCAGCGATATCCAGGACCAGCAGCCCGTCACACTGCGGGAGCTCGAATGCGCCTGCTGATCACCACGGATACCGTGGGCGGCGTTTGGACTTACACCAGGGGGCTGACGGAGGGTTTGCTTTCACGCGGCCACGATGTGCTGCTGGTAAGTATGGGTCGTGCTCCGTCGCTTGATCAGAAGGAGTGGGCGCGGCGAACAGCAAGGCAGTGGCGACGCGCATTTTCCTACCACCCCACCGACCATCCTCTCGAGTGGATGCAGCAGAATCTTTCCTGTTATCTGGGCGCCGAGGACGAGCTGCTGGACCAGATAGATCGCTTCTGCCCCGACCTGCTGCACCTGAATCAGTTTTGTTTTGGCGCCCTGCCGACCAGCGTGCCGAAAGTCGTGGTCGCGCACTCCGATGTAATGAGTTGGAGCCACGCTTGTCGAGGCCGGCTTCCCCAGGCCTCCCCCTGGTATGCGCACTACTTGCACGTGGTACGGGCGGGGCTGTCGCAGGCAGATGCCGTGGTTGCGCCAACACGCTGGATGCTCGATGCCTTGTGTCGCAACTATCGAGTTCCGTCTGATCATGCCGTGATCGCGAATGGGCTCTCTCTAACGCTGCCCGCGCGTACCCGTAAGAGAAAAATGCAGGCCGTCACCATAGGTCGCGTGTGGGATGAGGGCAAGAATGTACGGATGCTCGAAGAGGTAATCTCTCCCATGCCGCTGCTGGTGGCTGGTGAACTCGCCCTTGAAGATGAGCCGGCGTTTGCCTCCTCGCGCCTGCGCCTGCTCGGGTCTTTGTCAGAGCAGGAGACACTCGCGCTCTTTGCAGAGTCCGCGATCTACGTCGTCACATCGCTTTACGAGCCATTTGGGCTCGCTCCTCTTGAGGCAGCACTCTCGGGCTGCGCGATTATTGCGCATGATATCCCGAGCCTGCGGGAGGTATGGGCTGGCAGCGCCCTCTACTTCCGGGATGCCGCGGAACTCTCGCAGCACTTGCACCAGCTTGAAGGCGATGCTGCGCTGCTCGCGCATGCTGCCAGCGGCGCGCGGGCGCGAGCGCGGGCGCTCTACTCCCAAGACGTGATGATCGAGCGATATCTCGAACTGTACGCAGCACTCGGCGCGCCCGTGCTGCAAGCAGACCACATTTCGATCGAAGAGCAAGAGGCGGAGCATGCCTAACAAGCTGTCTATCGCTTTCTTCGTCCATGCCATCCGCTCTGACTGGAACAATGGGAATGCACATTTCCTAAGAGGGCTTGCGCGCGCGATGGGAACCTACGCACCGCTGGCGGCCGAACAGCCCGGGATCGCGTCGCAGGGGCACACCGTAACCTTGTTTGAACCCGAAACAAACTGGTCAACCGAGAATCTGCATACTGAAGATCGCGGTCGTGCTGCGCTTGATCAGTTTGCTCGTGTTTACCCTGACCTCGATGTTCGCACTTACCCGCTTGATCCCGTTGCACTGCGTGCCTGCCTGGCCGACCATGACATCGTGATCGTGCACGAGTGGAATGAGCCTGAGTTGATCGACCTGGTGCTCAAGCTTCGCGATGAGCTCGGGTTTCGCGCGCTCTTCCACGACACACACCATCGCGCCAGCTCCAGCCCGGCACAACTCGCCCGCCTGCAGGTCACCCGCTTTGATGGAGTGATCGCTTTTGGTGAGGCGCTTCGCACAATCTATCTGCACCACTTCAAAGTCGAACGCGCCTGGACCCTGCACGAGGCTGCCGATACTACCGTCTTTTTCCCGCGCGCGGCTGTGCCTCAGCACGATGTGCTCTGGATAGGTAATTGGGGTGATGACGAACGCTCCCGTGAGATACGCGAGTATCTTACCGAGCCTGCTTGTCAGTTACCGACGCGCAGCTTTTGTATCTACGGTGTACGCTACCCAGCGCATGCGTTACAAACCCTGGACGCTGCCGGCGTGGCCTATGGCGGCTACCTGCCGAATCTAGATGCACCGGCAGCCTACGCCTCGGCGCATGCCACTGTGCACATTCCCCGCCAGCAGTACACGAAAGCCATGGCAGGCATTCCGACGATCCGCGTGTTTGAGGCACTTGCATCAGCAATACCGCTGGTGTCCGCGCCCTGGCAGGACGTGGAGTGCCTGTTTGCGCCCGGTGATTTTCTGTCTGCTCACTCTCGACAGGAGATGATTGAAGCGCTTGAGTTTTTGCTTGGCAACCCACAAGCAGCCGCCGAGCAAGCTGCGCAAGGGCTCACGACCTTGCTGGGCCGGCACACGTGTGCGCACCGCGCACAGGAGCTTACCAACATCTGCGAAGAGGTACTCGCCTAGGTGAACATCTTTGTTTTTGGCTCTTCCATCGTCTCCTCCTACTGGAACGGAGCGGCTACCTATTACCGTGGCATGTATAAGTACCTGGCTCGGCTCGGCCACACCATCACCTTCGCCGAACCCGACGCCTATGGTCGCCAGCAGCACCGCGACACGGAAGATTTCTCCTACGTTCATTCCGTGGTGTATCGGCCGGGCGCGGACCTGGAGAGGATGTTACATCTCGCACGCTCCTCAGATCTCGTCATCAAGCACTCAGGCATGGGTGCCGACGATGAAGAACTTGAGCTGCGCGTGCTTGCATGTCAGGACTCCGCCGTCGTCTGCTTTTGGGATGTGGATGCGCCTGCGACCATTGCACGCATGAACGCGAATCCAGCAGACCCGTTTCCACAAGCTATCCCTGACTATGACGCCGTGCTGACCTATGGAGGCGGAGCAGAAGTACGCGAGCACTACCAGCGCTTTGGCGCTCGCAGATATTATTCGATCTACAACGGACTCGATCCGGAGACACACTACCCGGTTCCGGCGGATCCGGCGTTTGCCTGCGATGTTGCGTTCCTGGGCAATCGTCTGCCGGACCGTGAAGCACGCGTGGACGAACTCTTCCTCAACGCTGCGCGGCTCGGCCCGGACAAACAGTTTCTACTGGGAGGCGAAGGATGGGAAGGCAAATCGCTGCCGAAGAACGTGCGTTGGATTGGCCACGTTCCGACTGCAGATCACAACCGCATCAATTGCTCGGCAAGCCTGGTGATGAACATCAACCGCGAATCTATGGCGAGTTTCGGATTCTCGCCGCCAACGCGCATTTTTGAAGTGGCCGGGACTGGCACGCCGCTGTTGTGTGACGCCTGGCCTGGCATCTCCGACGTCTTTGAACCAGGGCGCGAAATCCTCGTCATACGCTCTGCCGACGATGTCGTTGACGCTCTCGAAACATACAGCGTCGCCGAACGGAGGCAGGTGGGCGCCAACTCTCTGGCTCGTGCTTTGCGCGACCACACCTATGCGCAGAGAGCGCTTGCGGCCTCGCAAGCTTTTGAGGAGATGGTGGCGGCGCGCACAGCGCGTGGAGCGGTCTGCGTATGAAGGTCGTGATCCTTGGGCTTACCATCACGTCCTCCTGGGGCAATGGCCACGCGACGACCTTTCGGTCGCTTTGCCGGGCGCTTCATGGACGCGGGCACTCTATTGATTTCGTCGAGAAGGATGTGGAGTGGTACGCCAGCCATCGCGACCTGCCCACGCCTCCGTACTGCCGCGTGTGGCTGTACCAGGACTGGCAGTATCAAGGCCGGGCGCTTGCTTTGAAGCTTGCCAAAGACGCAGACGTCGTGGTGGTCGGTTCTTATTTCCCGGACGCGATAGCAGCGACCGAGGCCATGCTGGAGAATATAACCGCTCCTGTTACGTTCTACGACATTGATACTCCCATCACACTTGCAGCGCTGCGGGAACAGGGAACGACCGACTACCTGCGGGCTGACCACATCCCTTACTATGCGGCGTACATGAGCTTCACCGGCGGCCCTGCGCTCGAGGAGCTCCAAGCAACGTATGGCTCGCCGCTGGCTGCTGCGCTGTACTGCTCGGTCGACCCAGCGCTCTACCATTCTGTTCCAGCGCAGGACGTTTATCGCTCGGATGTTTCATACCTGGGAACGTTTGCAGCGGATCGCCAGGGGAAGCTGATGCAGCTGATGCAGGGTGCGGCACGAGCTCTGCCGGAGCAGAGCTTTCTTGTTGCCGGGCCCATGTACCCTCCCGGAACACTGTGGACGGCAAACACGCGCGTGCTCTCGCATGTGGCCCCCGCAGACCACGCTGCCTTCTATTCGAGTGCGCGGTTCACGCTGAATCTTACACGCAGCGAAATGGTGCGTATGGGCTACTCGCCGTCCGTCCGCCTCTTTGAGGCCTCAGCCTGCGGTGCGGCCATTCTCTCCGATAACTGGGCGGGCCTTAACACCTTCCTGACACCCGGAGAAGAGATTGTAACCGTCAGTGATGCCAAAACGGTGATAGACGCGCTTGAAAACATGTCAGAGCATGAGCGGGTGCGCATGGGGGCACGAGCGCGCGAACGCATCCTTGATGAACATACCTCGGAACACCGTGCAATCGAGTTTGAAACAATCGTCTCGAGCTTAGGCCCCGTGCGTGGTCACCGCCCTGAGAGGCTTGCTCTGCAAGAGCTCATCCATCGAACCGACTAGAAAATTCGGCTGTGCGGCTGCGAGTTGCTCGGGACGGTAAACGCCTGTGGCCACCGATATGACCGCGAGCCCATTGGCTTTCGCGGCTTCGATATCCGCAGGCGTGTCCCCAATGACGCAGAGAGGCGCGTCAGCATTACCAAGCCGCGCTCGTGCTATCGCAACAGCCTTGGCGAAGACCTCTGTGCGCGTCCAGCAGCCATCGCTGAAGCCTCCAAAGCTGAAGCTCCCATCCAGGCCCGCAGTGCGCAGTTTAGCCCAGCCCACACGCTCCAGGTTCCCCGTGGCAACGCCAAGCAGCGCGCCCTGTCGCTGCAGGTGTTGGAGCACCTCGCAAACAGACGGCAGCACCTCGACGCGGAAGTCGCACGTGTGTGCTTCGACATAGTCAGAGACACTTGCCTGCAGTTGGTCGAGGTGCGGAAGCCACAGCTCTTCTCCCACCCCAGCCTGTACCAGCGCATCGCGCAGGATTGCAGGATCGACGTTTCCATGAGTAACTACCCCGTCTAAGTCGATAGGCTGCTTCGCAATAGCAGACAAGGTGCGACAGAAGCCAAAGTAGTGCACTGCATCGGTGCAGTTGAGCAGCGTTCCGTCTATGTCAAATAAGTAAGCGTCGAAGCCATCCCAGTTGCGCACCATAGTTCCATTATCAACGACCGGCAGGCTGCCACAGGGTAAGCTCCGCAGCAACCCGTTCGATCAACGCACCCCAGGCACCGTCTGCATGTTGACGAAAAAGCCGCATCGTCGGGTACCAGGGGCTATCCTGCCGATGCGTCATCCACCGCCAGTCTGCATGGTATTTCAGCAGAACCCATACCGGCCGCGCGAGGGCGCCGGCCAGGTGCACAGCGAAGGAATCGATGGAGATAACCAGGTCCATCGACCGCACCCACGCGCCAAAGGTAGTAAGTGGAAAATCGCCGGCCCTGCGAGACGTCACGCCAATGGCGCCGCAAAGCGCGTCCCATTCGTTGCTTGTAGCGGTAGGCTGCAGGCACCAGAAATCAGCATCTGGCCGCGCGCGCAGAATAGGCTGGAGCGACGGCGCAGGGATCGAGCGAGAGGGGTCCCACGCGCTGCTTGTCCAAACGAGACCAATGCGCGCGCGATCGCTTTCGCGTAGAGCAGCGCTGCGGTCAAGTGGCAGCGCAAGGTAAGGAACCTGTGCGGGCAGCGTGAGCAGGGTGGAACGGAAGAGGTAGGGTAGCTCGGTTATTTCCAGCTGTACATCGAATGGCCGCTCCTGCTCCCAGGCTACGACCTCGTCGATCTCCGCGACGCATCGCGCGAGGCCGACTAACTCGGGCACAACCTGCAACGTGGTTCGCGTCGCTTGCTGGGCAAGCATAGGCATGTATCGCAGCATCTGTACCGCGTCGCCGAGCCCATGGACTGAGCGCACCATCACCCGCTTGCCTGCGATCGCCGTGCCATCCCATACCCGGTGCGGATCAGGAGCGTTGCGCCTGCGCAGCGCGTCGCTCTGCTGCCAGGCTTGCTCGTAAGCGCCAGCCAGCATGTAGCAGGTCCAGCGTTTGCCAGCACACTCGTTCGCGTCTGCACCCAGTTGCTCTGCATAGTCAAGGCAGCGAGCAGCAGCGAGCGGTTGGTGCTCGTCCAGCAGGGCTTGTGCTTTCCGTGTCCAGGCTTCGGCGTTAAAGCTCAACCGGCGTCTCCGCCTCCTTGCCGCGGGCCGGGTACACCGTGCGCGAGCCTTCAGACAAAGCTCCGATCGGTGCGATGCGGCATACATATACCTCTTCCTCAGGATGCGCGAGGATGGAGAAGCCGGCGCTTCGCAGCATCGCCTCAGTGCAGGCGCGGTTAGGCAGCCACCAGTTCGTCGGATCTCCCGAGTAACTCTCTTCGACAAAGTGCATCTTCGGAAAATCTAATTGGTTGAAGATAGCTGTCTCTGAAAATGGGTAGTCAGAGGCAGGGAGGATAACCCCGGCGCTCCCGCGCTGCAGGCTTTGAAAGAGTAGGAGATCATTCGCCACGTGCTCGCGAATCAGGTCCAGCGCGAGCAGAGGGTGCCGAAGGTGGTAGAGAACGCCCATGAAGATAACCAGGTCAAACCGTTCGCCAAGCGCAGCGATATCCCAGACGGGAAGCCGCAGGTACTCAATCTCGAGACCTTCCACATTGGCGGCAAAGCGAGCCTGCGCCAGGTAGCGCTCGTCCGTGTCAATGCCAACCACGCGCGCGGCGTTGCGGCGCTTCATCTCCAGCGAGTAGAAGCCTGCATTGCAGCCGATGTCGAGCACTGTTTTCCCTGTAAGGTCGGCTGGAATCGTCTCACGAAAGTGCTGGTACTTTACGTTGGGATAATCGAAGAGGAAGTGGTCGGGCGCGGTTCGTACCCCTCCGACCCACATGTTGTGAAACCACGGACCCAAGGCGAGGATCCGACGCTGCACCTCGTCGGTAGAGAGCCTTTGCTGCCGGGTGGCATCAGGCTGAGAGGTTGTCTGCACACATTCCTTTTTGCTCAGCATCGGTTCGAGGCTCGCTGGAGGGCTTTCTGAGCTTGGTTGGCGGTGGCTTCAGGTGTCTATGTTCGGTCGAACACATAGGCGAATGTCGCAATAAGTACAGCGGAAGAGTGCCGCGCCGAATGCGCGTCCGGTGCTAGCAACCTGTAGGGTCAAGCCGTCCTCCTAATGGTTGTGGTCGGTACCTGAAGGTCACCTGGACGCCGGCGCAGCTTCCTCATCTTTCCTCAGTGGCAATGGAGATTTATGTACTACACAGATAAAAAGTTACAGTACCCGGTGCGCGTTGAGAATCCGAATCCGCTCTTTGCTCGCATGCTACAGCAGGCAATCGGCGGGGTCGAAGGCGAAATTCGTGTGTGCATGCAGTACTTCTTTCAGGCATGGGGTTGTCGCGGTCCCGTCAAGTATCGCGACATGTTGTTGAACACGGCTACCGAAGAGATTTCGCACATTGAAATGCTGGCAACTGCCGTTGCGCTCAATTTGGAAAAGGCACCGGTCTCCTTCCAGGAAGAGGCAGCGCTGGCGAGCCCCGCGGTCCATGCTGTCCTTGGCGGAATGGACTTCCGCCAGATCCTTTCAACGGGCCTGTCGGCCTTGCCGGCAGATGCGAATGGCGTTCCTTTTGACATGTCGCACATTTACGCCAGCGGTAACATCGCCGCGGACATGTATTGCAATGTTGCCGCCGAGGCCACGGGGCGTGCGCTTGCGGTGCGCCTCTACAACGCGACCGACGATCCGGGAATGAAGGATATGCTTTCGTTCAACATTGCGCGGGACACCATGCATCAGCAGCAGTGGCTGGCCGTCCTCGAGGAGCTTGGGCCGTCGCATCTGCCTATCCCGAACAGCTTTCCTCAGGCTAAGGAGAACAGCGAGTTTGCTTACAACTTCCTGATCACCACGCTCGACGGCCCCGGTACACAGGTAGAACAGCCCTGGACCACTGGAAAGGCACCAGACGGAAAGGGAACCTTTACCAGTTCGATCGCGTCTCCGCTCGGACCTGTGCCTGATCTCGGCTTTGGACGCCCAGACGCCTTCGGGCAAAAGGAGCAGGCCATCGGCACGGCCACCGGTGCGGTTCAGAAGACAAAAGATGTGGTCGAGCGGATCAAGGATAAGTTGTAAAGTTTGCTGTCGAAGACCTAACTTCGTTGTAGCAACTTATCAGGCCAGGGGAGGTGTGCCGAGCACGCCTCACCTGGCTTTTTTTATGAGTCAATCAGCCGTGCAGAACGCGCGCCTGGTTTGATCCCGGCCGGCTTTCAGGATCGAGTATCTTGATACGTTTTGCCAGCCCAAGCAGCCCGAGCAGGCGTATGCCCCAGTAGTTCACGTCGACCTCGTACCAGACCATACCGTGCCGCGCTGAGACTGGATGCGCGTGATGATTGTTATGCCAGCCCTCACCGCCACTCAGTAGCGCCACCCACCAGTTATTGCGCGAGTCATCGCGGGTATCAAACCGCCGCGAGCCCCACATGTGGGTCGCCGAGTTCACCAGCCACGTCGTATGCCAGCCCAACGTTACCCGCAGAAAGATACCCCACAGCACCCACGAGAGCCCGCGATGTCCGGCTGCTCCGCCAAACCACGCCAGCCCTACGCCAATCGCGGTGAGCGGCACCCAGTGCAGGCGGCTTAGCCACAAGTAGAACTGTCGATTGTGTAAGTCAGGAGTGTAGCGGGTGAGCAAGGGGTCATGATTATGCAGCGAGCCCCACAACATCCATCCCATGTGAGACCACCAGGCACCATCCCGCGGCGAATGCGGATCGCCAGGCTTGTCGGTGACCTGGTGATGGAGCCGGTGAACCGCAACCCAGAACAGCGGACCGCCCTCAAGCGCAAGCGTGGCACACACAGCCATCGCGTACTCGAGCCATCGGGGCGTGGTGTAACCGCGGTGCGTCAGCTGGCGATGGTAACTCATGCCGATGCCAACGTTCTGCGCCAGCACCCAGGTGACCGCGAAGACGAGAAGGGAGGACCAGCGGAAGAAGAAAAAGGCAGCAATCGCCAGTAGATGAAAGGCAAGCATCCACCAGGCAAAGACCAGGTTAAGCCTGCCTGCCTGTGCCTGGCGCAGTGCTGTCCCGTCCTCTTCTGCCGTAGGGGAGGCGAGGTGATGCGCCGCTTGCGAGGTAGCCATGCAGCTATGCTACGACAGCTTTATGCCCGGCCAGGCAGCGGGCTCAATCGTGCGCGCAGCTCTCCCGTGCGACTAATACTTGGTCAGCGTGGGATCAATCTCCTTGATCCATCCAAGGATACCGCCGGCAAGATTCTCTACCTGGAACCCCTGCTTCTGCAGCAGTTCAGCCGCACTCTGGCTGCGACCGCCGGACTTGCACTGGACAACGATCGGCCGCGCCGGATCAAGCTCGCTCAGCCGCTTGGAAAGTTCGCCCTGAGGAATCAGGTGCCCGCCCAGATTCGCCACCTGGTACTCCCACGACTCGCGCACATCGAGCACAAAAGGATCCTCACCCGCATCGCGGCGTCGCTTCAACTCGCCGACGGATATCTGCGGCACCCCGTTCAGGGGCGGTAGCTGCACGCTTCCGGTTTTGGCTCCAGTCTCGGTTACAGACTCGGAAGCCCCGGCGACGCCGCAGAACTGGTTGTAATCAATCAGCGCAGTCACCGTCGGGTGTGTGCCACAGACAGGGCAGTCTGGATTTTTACGCAGCTTCAACTCCTTGAACTTCATGTTGAGCGCGTCAGCGAGCAGCAGGCGGCCGATGAGAGGCTCACCCTTGCCAAGGATGAGCTTGATGACCTCTGTTGCCTGGATGACGCCGATCAACCCGGGCAGGATGCCAAGCACGCCGCCTTCAGCGCACGAGGGAACGAGGCCCGGTGGTGGTGGCTCTGGGTATAGGCAGCGGTAGCAGGGCCCCTGCTCGGTGGCGAAGACTGATGCCTGGCCCTCAAAGCGAAAGATTGATCCGTAGGCGTTTGGCTTGCCGGTCAGCACGCAGGCGTCGTTGACCAGGTAGCGGGTCTGGAAGTTATCCGTCCCGTCCGCGATGATGTCGTACTCGCGGAAGATCTCAAGGGCGTTTGCGCTGGTGAGCATGACGTTGTGCTTAACGATGTTTGTGCCAGGGTTGAGCGCGTGTAACTTGTTGGCGGCGGAGTCGACCTTGAGACTACCTACGTCGGGTGTCGCATGGATGATCTGGCGCTGCAGGTTGCTCTCGTCTACTGTGTCAAAGTCAACCAGGCCGATGGTGCCGATACCCGCAGCCGTCAGGTAGAGAGCAAGCGGAGCACCCAGGCCGCCCGTGCCAACGCACAACACCCTGGCAGCTTTCAGCTTCTGCTGGCCCTCTACTCCGACCTCGGGCAGGATCAAGTGGCGCGCGTAACGGGCGTAGTCGCCGGTAGTGAGTTCAGGGAGCGATGTCTGGAGTGTTGCTGCCATATCTGTTTTCCTTGTCTGGCGTCCGCCGTGGTGGGGTGCAAGTGCAACGCAGATCCTTCGTTTGGCTCAAGATGACACCGCGTGACACGAGAAGCTCATCCTCGCAGCGGCTGGCTTGGAGCCGCTAGCGCCCGCCTGCGATCGAGGGGATGATGCTGAGCTCATCCTCATCTGTAACAGCAGTTGCTTCTTTTTCCGGGAGATAGCGAACGTCTTCGTCATTCAGATACAGATTGACAAAGGCACGCAGCTTGCCGTCCTCGGCGTAGAGGTGCTTGCGCAGCTGGGGATGCTCGGCGGTAAGAGCGCCGAGGGCCTGTTCCACGGTGGCCGCTTCTACCTTCACGGTTGCCTGTTGGCCGCTGTACACGCGAAGCGGCGTAGGGATGTGGATCTGCATTAAATTGGATCCTTTCAGGTGCGAGTGCTGCTCGAAGTTGGATGAAAGCGCGGACAGAAGCGAGTTAACATCGCGCACCCTCTGCCTCGGCAATCACGGGCGCAGGCTCGACAAAGACCGGCTGATCCACGAAGGCCTTGTCTTCCTCGGTGGTACCCGTGAGCAGGAAAGCGTTGGTTTGTTCCGCATGCCCCTCTGCGACGGCAGTGATTACATACGAGCAGCCAAGCCAATGCGCCTCGGCAAAGTCCGTCGAAGACCACTGCGCAGGATGGTCCGGATGCGAATGGTAAAAGCCGATGATGTCGAGTCCGCGCGCGCGGCCCTGGCGCTGCGCGGCAATCAACTCCTGCGGCGCAATATGGTAGCGATTATGCGCGGAGTCGGTCCGCGTATTGCCGGCGCGCACGGCCTCGTGCAAGGTGTTGACCCCATCGACGCTCGTGCCCAGCAGGATGCCACAGCACTCGTGCGGGTAAGTCTGCTCGCCATGCTGGCGGAGCGCCGTGTAAAGCGCCTCAGGTAGTTTCAGCATCAGCGTGTTTCCTGGTGAGCGCCAGGAGCGGGATAGGGCATCTCGGACCAGAACCGTTCGCTCAGGTATTTGTCTGCCGAGTCGCACAGCATGGTCACGATGATCGCCTCGCGTCCCGCCGCCACTTCTTCCTCGGCAACACGCAGGCACGCAGCCACCGCTGCCGCGGCAGAGACACCGACGAGCAGGCCTTGCGTCCGGGCCAGGCGCAGGGCCATGGCGTGGGCACTCTCTGTCTCCATCTCGATATTCCGGTCGGCTAACGCGGCGTCGTAGATGGACGGCACGATGGCTGTTTCCATGTGCTTGAGCCCTTCAAGGCCGTTGAAGGGAGAATCAGGCTGCATTGAAATGCATCGGATGCCTGGGTTCAACTCGCGCAGCCGACGAGTCGTCCCCATAAACGTTCCGCTGGTACCCAGGCCGGCGACAAAGTGCGTGAGGCGGCCCCCGGTCTGCTCCCAAATCTCGTTGGCTGTGCCGTGATAGTGCGATAGCCAGTTGGCATTGTTCGAGTACTGGTCGGCGTAGAAGTACTTCGCAGGCTCGCTCGCCGCCAGTTCCCGCGCACGGCGGATAGCTCCATCGGAGCCATCGGCCGGATCAGTCCAGACAACATGCGCGCCATAGGCGGACAAGATCGCCTTCCGCTCAGGCGAAACGTTAGTTGGCATGCATAACGTGACAGGGAAGCCCATGGCGGAGCCAAGCATGGCGTAGGCGATGCCGGTGTTGCCGCTCGTTGCATCAAGCAGATGCTGGCCGCCGGTGAGCGCGCCAGCTTCGCGCGCTGCCGTCACGATTGCGGTCGCGGCGCGATCCTTGACCGAGCCGCCAGGATTGGCCCACTCCGCCTTTCCGAGGATCTGCACACGCGCGCCGGTCAGGTGGCTGGTGAGCGCGTCGAGGCGGAGGAGCGGCGTATTGCCGACGCGTGCGTGCGGCACCTCTCCCAGGAGCCGCGGTGCGGCTTCGGACGGCTGCTCCTCTATCAGGGTCATACTGGCCTGGCTCATGCTTCCTTTCCCGTCCTTGGTAAGCGCGCACGTTGCAGCCGTTTCGCGCATGTGCGATTGTTTTGAGTGTAGCTTCCCGCTTGGAAAGGGCTTCCTCACAGGCCATGGCAAAGAACGCAAAGCAGCCCACGTTTGACGAAGTCCTCAACCAGTTGCGCGGATACAAGTTTGATGTCGAAGCAGGCTCGTCCGTCGCAAAGACGGTGCGCGTGTCGAAGTATGGCTGCGCGGCACTGCTGGCTCCGGCTGAAGCCTCGGGCAAGGTTACGCGTTCCGGCCCGGCCACTGCGCTCGGACGGGCCAAGGCGTCGGGCAAGGCCCCTGCCTCTGGTGACCAGGCCCCGGCTGTCTCGATCTCCGGGCGACCGGGCCTGGTGCTTGGCGGAGAGATCGGCCACATCCTCGACAAGGGCTACCAGAAGTTTGTGAAGACCGCGCATGCCGAGGTGCCTGCTACCGCCGAGCACCTTCGCGCGCTGCATCGCTTCCAGGAGGAACTGCGTCAGGTCACGGGCAACATCAGCCTGTACAACGAGTCGCTGGGCACTGTCACCGACGAGTATGTGTATGACCGGGTCAAGGGCCGCAACCTGCCCGAGGCCGAGCGCCCTACCCCTGCCTGGGCCCTGCCGGGCGAGACGGACTAGCGTTTACCGCGTTCCCTTTGTAGCTCGCGATAGGCTTCACTCTTGCTCAGGTTGCGCTCGCGAGCGGCTCGCTTCAAGGCATCTTTCTCGTCGAGTGCCTCGCTTGCGATCAGCTCGGCAACCCTTTGGCTGATCGTGACGGCAGATGCCATCGGAGCTGCTTCCGCCGGGACTTCCAAAAGCAGCACCATCTCGCCACGGACCCGGTCGCGCTCAGCCAGTGCTCGGTGAAGCTCGCCAGGGGTACCCCGCAGAAACTCCTCATGCAGCTTGGTGAGCTCCCGGGCCAGCGTGAGCCGGGCCTGCGGATACAGTGCCTCCAGATCAGCCAGCGTGTCCAGGATGCGATGCGGCGCCTCGTAGAAGACGTGCGTGACCTCAAGCTGGTGCGCGAGGCCTTCAAGTGTGGTGCGGCGTGCGCCTGACTTCTCCGGCAGGAAGCCGTGGAAGGTGAACCGCTCTGTCCTGAGCCCAGAGGCAACCAGCGCGGAGAGTACGGCGCTGGCGCCCGGAACAGGAAAGACCGGGATCCCGGCGGCAATGGCAGCCTGGGTCAGGTGCATGCCCGGGTCAGAGATCCCGGGCGTTCCAGCATCCGAGACGACCGCGATGCGTGCGCCTCGAACCAGTTCAGCAACAAGCTCGGTTGCGCGCGCACCCTCATTGTGTGCATGCAGGCTTACTGACGGCGTCGAGATGCCATAGTGATGCAGCAGCTTTTGCGTCTGCCGGGTGTCTTCGCAGGCAATCCGGTCGGCTGAGCGAAGGATGCGCAGGGCGCGCAGGCTGACGTCTTCCAGGTTGCCGATGGGTGTCGAGACAAGGTACAGGCCAGCCGCGAGCGGAAGCTGTTCTGCACTGGCGGAGCGAATGGTGGGTACGTCTGTCATCGTGCGATCCGGCTCCGCCTGCTGCTTAGCTTAACCGGAGCGCGCGTCCGGGGGCGGAAGCCTCACCAGGCAAGGGAACAGTTGCACCATCAACGGTGCGCGCGGGGTGTCGATCTGGGTACGATTCTTCTGCTCTTTTTTCGGACGAAAGCGCGAAACAAGGCTTCACTTACAGGCGGCACTGTATACAATTCGTATCAATGAACACTGCAAAGCTTTTGGCTACTCTGGATGAAGAGTTGGGTCGTTTACGACAGGTGCGAGCCCTTCTCGCAGGCGAAGAACCGGCCGCGCCAGTCAAGCGCAAGCGTGGGCGCCCTGCAAAGAACGCTCCCGTGTACATCGCCCCGCCGCAGACGACAAAGAAGCGGCAGCTCAGCGAAGAAGCGCGCCAGCGGATTGCAGAGGCGCAGAAGCGCCGTTGGGCCGCACAGAAGCGCGACGCGCAGTAGCTTCCTCTCGATCCCTTTCAGCTCGGCTGCTCCCAGCTCTGGTTGGCGACCGCAGTTTGTCGGTTCGCTGGCCAGGCTCCCGCGTTCTCTTCAATGGAAAGCAGAGAGCACGGGCTGTGCTCGCGCTCTCTGCCTGGTTCAAATCGCGGACTTACGGTCCTACGTCGATTAGCGACTGGCAACGGTTAGGGCCCGGAAATGCAGGTCACCCCTGCCGGCGCTCAAAACCGTATGCTGTCCGCATGGCTTCTGTTTCAATTGCGCCGTCGCTGTCCAGGTGCAGTGAGAACGGTTTCGTTCTCCCGCGGTTGGCGCTGTGAGCGAGCGAGCGCTTATTGCCGCGCTGCGCAAAGCTGCTAAGCCTCGCCGTGCTTCTGTCGCGCGCGGCCCTGGCAGCCGAGGCACCGCCGTCCGGCTCGGTATCGGCGATGATTGCGCCATCCTGCGCCCGCGGCGCAGTGACGAGCTCGTCGTCACCACCGACCTGTTCCTCGAGCAGGTACACTTCCGCCGCGACTGGCACCCCCCGGAAGCCGCCGGCCACCGGTGCCTGGCGCGCGGTCTGAGCGATATCGCAGCCATGGGGGCCCGGCCGGTTGCGGCTTTTTTGTCCTTTGCGCTGCCACCGGAGCTCGCAGGCGCCTGGGCACGCCGCTTTGTGGCTGGCCTGCTGGCCCTCGCCCGCCAACATGGGGTAGTGCTTGCGGGTGGAGACACCGCGCAGGCTCCCGTCAACACATCGCGAGCGATCTTTACAGCAGACATCGTTGTCATCGGCGCGGTCCGGCGACAGCAGGCGCTGCTTCGCTCGGGCGCACGCATCGGCGACGCCATCTACGTAACCGGTGCGCTTGGCGGCGCGGCAGCTGAGCTCGCGCTGCTTCAGCAGGCGCCCAGGAGATTCGCATCCCTGGTCCGCGCCCGCGCAGGACATCCTCACCTGTACCCTGAGCCGCGGCTTGCGGCAGGTACTGCCTTGTTGAGCCGGGCCTCGGCCGCAATCGACCTCAGCGATGGTCTCTCGACTGACCTGGCGCACCTGTGCGAAGAGTCCGGCGTTGCAGCAGAAGTGGAAGCAGCGCTCCTCCCCATCCATCCCCTCGTTCCGGCGCAGGCACCCGAGGAGGAGAATGCGCTTTCACTTGCGCTGCATGGCGGTGAGGACTACGAACTGTTGTTCACTGCGCCCCCTAGTCAACGCTTCCGCTCCACGATCGCGGGTACGACTGTACGGCGGATCGGCACCATCCTCGCCTCAAAGCGTGGACGTCCGCGGGTAACCATCGTGTCGCCGACGGGCAAGCGCGCGCCGCTCAGAAACCTGGGATGGGAACATCTACGTTCCAGTGTGTAATTCGCACCTGTATCTCCGAGACATATGGAGGTACCAGCGGTTACTCTTACCTGGGAGTGAGGTTACGGCATGATGCGTGCCATACAACCTGCCGAGGCACTGACCGAGGAACTGGACCGGGCGATCCGCGTGATTGGCTGCCTGTTCCGGGGGCAGTCTCCGCGCAGTGGCGAGCCTCTGCCGCCCATGAGCGAGTACGACGATGCGGACGTGGTCTATGCCCTGGGCATGGCCGTAGGCTTGCTCGAGGAAATCCGCAGGGCGCGCGGTCCGCTTACTTCGCCACCCTCTGAACCCAATCGAGAACTGCCGCAAACCTGATTTCATGCGCGGGTGCGCCGGCATCATGGCAACCGCGGTGAAGGCGCGACTTGGTAGCATCGGATCATGCCGTCTGACCTCCGCTCCGCTGCCCCGTCTCCTGTTCGCGTTCGCTTTGCGCCCTCGCCCACGGGCATGCTGCATGTG
Organism: Candidatus Babeliales bacterium; assembly: GCA_964658255.1. Taxonomy (GTDB): domain Bacteria; phylum Acidobacteriota; class Terriglobia; order Terriglobales; family Acidobacteriaceae; genus EB88. Next base: position 15,007 of record CAZZYO010000011.1, on the reverse strand, counting down.
GGCAATGCACGCACAGCGCTTTACAACTGGCTCTTTGCCCGGCATGCCGGCGGTACCTTTGTTCTACGGATTGAAGATACCGATGTAGAGCGGAGCGAGGAGCGGCACGAGACGCAGCTGATGGAGGACCTGCTTTGGCTGGGGCTGGGCTGGGGCGAAGGACCCATGGTCGGCGGACCGTACGAGCCCTATCGCCAGAGCGAGCGCCTTGCGATCTACGCGGCGCATACCGAGACTCTGCTGGCCTCCGGTCATGCCTACCGGTGCTTTTGCACCGTCGAGCAGCTGGAGGCCGACCGGCAGCGAGCGCTTGAGACTCACCAGCCGCAGAACTACGTGGGTCGCTGCCGCCTGATTGCGCCCGCGGAGGCAGCAACGCGGGCTGCGAGCGGAGAGAGCTTCGCCGTTCGGCTGAAGATCCCGGAACATCCGCTGCGTTTCCATGACCTGGTGCGTGGGCCAGTCGAGTTTCCCCATGAGACCATCTCCGACCCGGTGCTGGTGCGATCCGGCAGCGAGGCTGCGCCGGGCATGCCGGTCTATAACTACGTGGTCACGATCGATGACGCGCTGATGGGCATCACGCATGTCATCCGGGGCGACGACCACATCTCAAACACGCCGCGCCAGGTCGCCATCTACGAGGCCTTTGGCTGGAAAACGCCGGAGTTTGCGCACCTGTCCACGATCCTGGGTGCAGACCGTGAGCGCCTCTCCAAACGTCATGGAGCGACCTCGGTTGCGAGCTTCCGGGCCATGGGCATCCTGCCTGAGGCACTGGTGAACTACCTGGCGCTGCTGGGCTGGGGCGCAGAGGGCGGCACCCGCGAGACCTTTACCGCCGAGGAACTGGTGCAGGCCTTCAAGCTGGAGCGGGTGACGCCCTCGCCGGCCGTCTTCGACTGGGACAAGCTGCACTGGCTCAACCGCCACTACCTGAAGCAAACCGATCCGGCACGCGTGCGCGACCTGGCCTGGCCTCATTTTGTAAACGCAGGACTCCTGCCTCCGCGCGAAGCCGCAGACCCCGAGATCGCCGCCTGGTTTGAAGGGGTTGCGGCGCTGCTGGTGCCTTCCGTCAACCAGCTGGACGAGCTGCCGGCGATGGCACAGGGTCTGCTTTGGCACACTCTGGCCGCGGTCCCACCTGGGGACGACGGCGCGCTGATGGCGAGTGCGAGCGCCAGGCAGGTGCTGGCGGCTTTGCTGCAGCGCGTGCGAGCCAGCGGTGTGCCTGTCTCTTCAGAAGCCTTCAAAGAATGGATGAACGAGGTGAAAGCGGAAACAGGCATCAAGGGCAAGGACCTGTTCCATCCGGTGCGCATTGCGCTTACCGGCTCTCATGCGGGCCCGGAGCTCGACAAGCTGATCCCGTTGATCGAGCGCGGAGCCACCCTGCCGCTGCCGGCGCCACTTCTCGGTGTGCGTGAGCGGCTCGAGAGTTCTCTCGCGATGCAGTCATGATCCGGATCGTTCTGGGCGCAGCCTTGGCGTGAGGGCGTCTGGCAAAGTCAGGCTAAGCCCCTCGTGGAGAACAATGAACCGAACTGCTCCTCGCGGGCCATTTGCACATAGCTGGCAGGCAAGCATCCTGGCACAGCGCCCACTCATCCTGCCTGGGCGCAGCTTTATCTACCCTCACTACGCCGAAGAGGCGGAACGCGGCGCACTGGAGGTCATGATCTTTCCCCAGGGTGACGCTGCCTTCCTCGCCACCTGTGTCCTCGGCTTTGCCGATCCCCTGGCGCCGACGGGTTTGTGGTCCCACCCGAACCCGGATGTGCTGTGCGCCGCCGCCGGGGGGTACGTGTACCTTGTCCCTACACGCAACCCGGAGCGGTGCGAGCAGGTGCCATTGCGTCCTGTACTGGCCGTGGAGGCAGTCGCGGAGCCTGTGCCCTTGCTGCTGTTTGTCGGCAATCGATCCATTCTTGCTTATGGCGCAGAGGGCAAGGCATGGGAGTCAGGGCTGCTCTCGGATGAAGGCGTTACCATCACCGGGATCTCCGGTGAAAGACTTGAGGGTCTCGGCTGGGAGATGGCGACCGACCGCGAAGTGGCGTTTGTTCTCGATCTGCGCGACGGGACGCGTGTGGCTGCAGAGCTGCCGTGACCTTGGTAAGGCGCGGAGTTCGGCACTCCTGCCCTATGGTGGAAACACCCTCCATGGAGTGACCTGCTATGAACCTGGTCCTTGACTCTCTGTCCGCGCGTCTTCAAGCCGGTGCCATCCTGTTGGCAATCCTGGCTGTTGGGCTGGTTGGCTGATCCCGGGCTGCCCGCGCCGGTCTGAACCTGGTGCCGATGCCTTGATCGCCCGGGGCGCTCATTAAGCCTCCGGCTTTTTGCGGGAGCGCACCTTGAACCAGATGGGCGAGCCTTCGAAACCAAACGCCTCGCGAATCTGGTTGGTCAGGAAGCGCTGGTAGGAAAAGTGCAGGTCAACGTCGCGGTTGGTGAAGAGAATGAACGTTGGCGGTGAGACGGCGGCCTGCGTCATGTAGAAGATACGAATGCGCTTGTTCATCGGCACGGTCGCTCGCTCAAAGTCGACCTTTTCGAGAAAGCGGTTCATCTGGCCAGTCGTGACGCGCTTGCGGCGCTCGGCCGCCACGCGCACAATCGCTTCCAGAACACGCTGCGTCCCCTTGCCCTCAGCCGCCGAGATGAAGACCATCGGTGCGTAATCGAGGTACTTGAGTGCATCTCTCGCCTGCTCTTCGAATACCTTCCGGTCAGCGTGCGGCTTGCCGTCGGTGCGCCCTGTGGTCAGCAGGTCCCACTTGTTGATAACCACGATGACGGACCGCCCACTCTCATGTGCGTAGCCGCCAATGGTCGCGTCTGAGCCGGTCACGCCTTCCACGGCATCGATCATCAGCACTGAGACATCGGCTGCTTCGAGATGCCGCCGGGCCATGACCACGGAGAGCTTTTCTGCCATCTCGTGCGTCTTGCCGCGGCGCCGAATCCCTGCGGTGTCGATGATGCGGAGCGTTTTGTCTTCGTACTCCAGCACCTCGTCGACCGCATCGCGGGTGGTGCCGGCGATCGGCGAAACGATCGACCGGGCGGTGCCGGTGAGCGCGTTGAGCAGGGTGGACTTGCCGACGTTGGGCCGCCCGATGATGGCTACGCGGATCTCGCGCTGCTTGTAGTCGCCGTGGGTGCGGTGCGGGGCGGGAGCGTCAGGGTCTTCGGCCCCAGCTTCGGGCTCACCGTCCTCGGCGTCTTCATCGTCCGGGAAGGGCTCGTACTCCGGCTCTTCCACCAGCGAGCCTTCGGGAAAGGGAAGCACTGCGAAGACCTCGTCAAGCAGGTCGCCAATATTGTGGCCATGCTCTGCCGAGACCGCTGTCAGGTTCGGAATGCCGAGGCGGCGGAAGTTCTCTGCCTGCGCATCGAGCTCGGCCACGTCGATCTTGTTCACCGCGCAAAAGAGCGGCTTGTTCAGCCGGCGTAGAAGGCGCGCCAGCTCGAGGTCAGACGAGGCAAGCTCCGTGCGCCCATCGACGACCATCACGATCGCCGCCGCCTCATCGAAGGCGAAGCGCGCCTGGGTGAAGATCTCGGTCGGAATCAGCGCCTCGTCATCCGGCACAATGCCGCCTGTGTCGACCACGCGCGCGGTCCGCCCGGCCCAGTCCACCTCGCCATAAATGCGGTCCCGGGTAATCCCCGGCTCGTCACCGACGATCGATCGACGCGTGCCAGTGACTCGATTGAACAGGGTGGACTTACCGACGTTCGGCCGCCCACAGATGGCAATCAGCGGCATGCCGATGGCGTCGGCAGTATGGGGCAGCGGGTTGGGGCGGCGAATCGCTTTTTTAGGCATAACAGGTCACTCCGGACTTGGAACAGGATGGCAAGGCAAGCCCGGCACTGGTTCTATTATAGAAACCGCATTTAAGAGCCGCATGGAAGCTGCTACAGCCGAGCAGAGTAGGAGCCGGCGACGTACCATTTTTGGTACGCTTTGCTTGTGATCTTGAAGCGCATGCCGGCAAGGGTCTATCGAACGGCCAATGGACGCGAACCCGTACGCGAGTGGCTCAAAAGCTTTCCAGTCGAAGACAGGCGCATCTTGGGAGAGGACATAAAGGACGTTGAGTTCGCGTGGCCCACTCGGCTTGCCGCTCATTCGCCCACCCGGACGCGAGCTATCAGAGGTTTGCAGCTCGCTCACGGCAGTCAAGGATCGCGCGTGTGATCTTTTGCATATAAGAAGGACAAAATGATCCTCCTGCATGGCTTCATCAAGAACACTTAGAAGACGCCTCCGCACGAGATCGATCTTGTTCTCAGGCGAATGAAAAGACAGGAGCGATGAACAAGGACAACATCGGCAACAGCTTCGACGATTGGCTTCGCGAATAAGGCACCTACGAGCAAACGACAGCCGTTGCCATCAAGCGTGTGCTGGCTCGCCAAATCGCCGAGGAGATGGTCGACCAGAACCTCTCGAACTCCGCCATGGCAAAGCGCATGCATACCAGCCGCGCCGCCCTCGACCGCTTGCTCGATCCCGAGAATGATGCCGTCACGCTGCAGACGCTTTTTCGCGCGGCCTCGGCGGTTGGGCGGCAGATTAGCCTGGAACTGGTTTGACGCTGCGAACAGTGGCTGAACGGGTACTTCCTGGCAAGCTGGCTTACGGATGCTTGCCCATGAATGGCCCAGATTCAGAGGTGAACACGGAAGACGAGGTTTGCTGTGCTGGGAGGAACTAGGCACGATTTACGAGTTCAGGAACGGTGCAATCGTCGCGAGACAGGTCTAGGCGAGAGATCCATTGGCTTCTCGTATATGAAGAGGCCGCATAGTTTACAAACACGTCGACTGCCACCGTTCCATAGCCTGGGATCATCCAGGAAGGCTTTCCTCGGCGGCTCCATCTGGTAGCACTTTGGGCACAGCGGATGCTCTTTGGTCTCGTCGTCTGCCCCATAGTAATAACCATGTGGCGGCACAGGCCCAATGTATGCAGCGCTAGCCCTCTGATTTGCCTCAAGCGCGCGAACTTCGTCCGAGAGAGTTAGGACGCGTTCTTTCAACTCCAGCAACACGTCGTAAGCCTCACTGATTCTCTCTTTCAGATCAGTGTCTGAGGTTTCTTTTGCGAGCTCGCGCGCGCTCTTTAGTACGTTGAGGGCATTATTTACGAGTCCTGCTGCCGAGACTGCTCCGGGTAGATCCATGGCTCTATTCTCCAGATTTCTGCTCTCATTAGTTTCGAACTGCTCAAGATAACAGTTCTTTTCGTACTCAACGGACGCAGAGCAGCCCCCACTGCACAGGCGATACTAAGACTGTGCCCCGCACTCCCCCAGCCCCCCCACCCGAGCAGGACCAACCCGCCAGCCCTCCCGCGGCCAAACTCCCCACCCTCCACGAGTTCTTCGCCCCCGGCGGCATCCTCTCCCGCTCCCCGCTCCCCTACGAGTTCCGCCGCGGGCAGCTCGAGATGGCCCAGGCTGTCGAGCGCGCTCTCACCGAGAAGCGCCACCTGATCACCGAGGCAGGCACAGGCACCGGCAAGACCCTCGCCTACCTGCTCCCTGCACTGCGCACCGGGCGGCGGGTCATTATCTCCACCGGCACCAAGAACCTGCAGGAGCAGCTGTACTTCAAGGACATCCCCTTCCTCGAGTCGCTGCTCGGCCCGCTCCGCGTCTGCTACATGAAAGGCCGCGCCAACTATCTTTGCCGCCACCGCCTCTACGCCCTCGGCCGCGAGCCCATCCTTAACGGTCTCGAAGAGATCAACCAGTACCAGGCCATCGCCAAGTGGGAGAAGACCACCGAAACGGGCGACCGCGTCGAGATCGCGCAGCTCCCCGAGCAGAGCCCGCTCTGGGTAAAGCTCGACGCCCGCTCCGAGACCTGCCTCGGCCAGACCTGCCCGGACTTCGACCGCTGCTTCATCACGGAGATGCGCCGCAAGGCTGCGGAATCTGACATCATCATCGTCAACCATCACCTCTTTTTCGCCGACCTCGCCATCAAGCAGCAGGCCGCCAACGCGCCCGATGCCGGCATCCTCCCCGAGGCCGACGCAGTCATCTTCGACGAGGCGCACGAGCTTGAAGATGTAGCCTCGTCCTACTTTGGGATCCAGCTCTCGAACGTCCGCTTTGAAGAGCTCGCGCGCGACCTCGAAACCATGCTGCGTGCCAAACACGCCTACAGCTCCTCGCTCAAGTCGACAGCCGAGCTGATGCGCGAGCGCGCCCGCATGTTCTTCGGCGCGCTGCCGCTTACCGGCGAGTCGCGCGCCCAGTTCTCGCAGCGCGAGCAGTTTCTTGAGGACCAGGGCGACATCTACCTCGGCCTCCTCAACGCACTCCATCGGCTGGAAGGTGAACTCGAGCGTGTCCGCAACGTCGAAGAAGCGCCAGGCCTCAAGCGGCGCGCCAACGACCTGCACGAGCGCCTCAAGTTCCTCATGGAGGCCGACGACCGCAACACCGTGTTTTGGATGGAGCGCCGCGGTGGCACCCGCGGCCGGGAGGCGCACTACAACACCTACCTCCAGGCCACGCCCATTGACGTCTCCGGCCTGCTCAGCGAGGTGCTCTTCGATACGTTTCCATCGGTCATCCTGACCTCGGCAACCCTCACCGTTGAGGGAGGTTTCGCGCACATTCGACGTCGCTTGGGACTTGCGGGCGATCAGTCCGAAAGCGCCCCCGAAGCACGCGAGCTCGTCGTACCCTCGCACTTTCGCTATGGCGAGCAGGCGCTGCTCTACCTGCCGCCCTCGATGCCCGACCCCCGCGAGCCCGGCTTCCAGGACGCCGCCGTCAAGACCATCCGCCGCGTGCTTGAGATCACCCGCGGTCGGGCGTTCTGCCTCTTTACCAGCTACGCCCAGATGCGCGAAGTCTACGACCGCCTGCTGTGCGAGGTTCCCTGGCCTTTGTTGCTCCAGGGCACGGCTCCGCGCCAGGCCCTTCTTGAAGAGTTTCGGCTTACGCCGCATGCGGTCCTGCTCGGCACCTCGAGCTTCTGGCAGGGTATCGATGTGCAGGGCGAAGCTCTCTCCTGCGTCATCATTGACCGGCTGCCGTTTGCCGTTCCAACTGACCCGGTGGTGCAGGCCCGGATGCGCGCGATTGAAGACGCTGGGGGCAAGCCCTTCTTTGACTACCAGGTTCCGTCTGCGGTCATCACCCTCAAGCAGGGCTTTGGCCGGCTCATCCGCTCGCTTGAGGACCGTGGCGTGCTCGTTATGCTGGACCCCAGGCTGGACCGCCAGCGTTACGGGAAAATCTTCCTCGACTCGCTGCCCGCCTACCGGATCACCCGTGATATCGCCGAGGTGGATTCGTTTTTCTCGTTGGACAAGGCGCCATCTGCCCCGCTGCCACCAGACATGCAGTGCTTATAACCGGGCAGCCGCCGTGCCAGGGCAAGAACCGGCTCAGGCGACATGCGGCCGTCTGGGATCGCGCGAGTCTCGCTCAGTGCGCCCCTTCGCGTAATCTGTCTGTGAAGGACCTCTACCCATCGCCCGCAACCTCTACATCCTGGCCGCGACCCTGCTGCTGTTCTCTGCTACCAGCTGCGCCATGTCGCTGGCCACGCCCCACGCCGGGCTTCCCAGCGAGGCTCCGACGTGGAAGACCATCGGCCTGTTCCTCCTGCTCTTCTCGCTGGGGATTGCGCTGCTTGGCACACTCACGGCTTTGTTCGAGCAGGTGGATCGGCGCGCCGAAGAGAACAGGCTTCGCACCCGGACCCGCCGCGGCAGGAGCTGATAACCCACTCTGCTTTATAATCAGCCTTGGAGTTACAAGCCTGTGCCGCAAAGGGAGCATATGTTTGAGGTCACCGTTGACGCAGGCTTTTCCTCGGGACACTACCTGCGCAACTACAAGGGCAAGTGTGAAAACCCGCATGGCCATAACTATAAAGTCAAGGTGACGCTGCGTGGCGATTCACTCGATGGAGCCGGTCTGCTGCTCGACTTCAAGGACCTGAAGCAGGTGCTTCGGCCTGTGATTGAGTACCTGGATCACCAGATGATTAACGATCTGGAGCCGTTTACCACGGTGAATCCTTCGGCTGAAAACCTGGCCAGGTATTTTTTCGAAGAGACCTCGAAGCATATTGCGACATTGACCCAGGACAGGGTCCGTGTAAAAGACTGCACAATTTACGAGACCGACACGTCTGCTGCTACTTACTACGAGTAGCACGCACCGACCATAAGAGCGAGTATCTGCCTCCGTGTATCTGATCGAAATCTATAAGTCCGTTCAGGGCGAGTCGAGCTTTACCGGCCGCCCGTGTATATTCGTCCGCCTCGCGGGCTGCAACCTTCGCTGTGCCTGGTGCGACTCTGAATACACCTTTACCGGCGGTTACAAATCCAAGGACGACGAGATACTCTCTGCGATCGAAAAGCTCGCTCCTGTCCGGTTGGTCGAGTTTACCGGGGGTGAGCCCATGCTGCAGGCTCGTGATCTGGTGCCCTTCATGCAACGCCTGGTTGAACAGAAATATGAACTGATGATCGAGACCAGCGGCGAGCGGCCGCTTGATGACGTGCCATCCCAGGTGCACAAGATCGTCGACGTGAAGTGCCCCGGCTCCGGCGAGGCTGGGCGCTTTCGCCTCTCGAACCTGGGCTGCCTCACTACGCGTGACGAGGTAAAGTTCGTTATCAGTGACCGTGGCGATTACGAGTATGCTCGCGACTTCATCGCCGAGCACGACCTTGCGGCCAGATGCGGCCACATCCTTCTTTCGCCTGCCTTTTCAAAGACGCCAGCCCCTGAACGCACCACCGCCAACGCGCTGCTTGATCCGCGTGAGCTAGTGGACTGGATGCTTGCTGACGGGCTGCCTGCGCGGCTGAGTCTCCAGATTCACAAGTATGTGTGGGAGCCGCAGAAGAAAGGAGTCTAAGTGAGCTCGCACGGCCTCACTTAGACGCACCCAGGTACTTATCCATAGGTATCTCGAAGTAAAACAATTCTTTCCCGTCTGCGTCGGCCACGCGCCGCACTAACACCTTCGCTCCCTTGAGCGGTTCCTTGCCGAGACCGTCAAGCGGGTAGAACAGGAAGCCGGCCCGGGTCGTGTGAGGTTCGACGGCCAGCGCCGAGTACTCGTACTCGTGAAAGTCCTGCTCTACCTTGGCGTCGCTTGCGCTGCCGCCGCGGTGCCAGCGCACCGGACCGATCGGCACCGTCGTTCCCACGCGATCCCGGGTAGAGACGCGTCGCTCTACGTCCTCCGGCTCCGTTGCCGGGATTCGGTTTCCATCCGCCGGCACCAGGTGTATGCGTACCTGGTCGAGTGAGATGGGCCGGTCGCCCGCATTGGTCACGATGATGCGGATGGGCAACACGTCATACTTCAGGTAGTCGACACGGAAGGCAGAGATCTTGGACGGCGTGTCATAAGGGTCGGCGGCGATTGTGACCTTGTCAGCAGGATGCGCGTCGAACGCCGGGTAGCTGGCTGCGTCCTTGGCGACCGGTGGCGCATGCTCGGCCGCGACGAGTGGCAGGCCTGCCGCCGCCAGTATCAGCGCCAGAACCAACGCCGTGATCCTGCCGCGGTCCCCCGCCTGAAGCGGGCTACCCTTCGCCGGTCGGAGAAAGGTGCGCTTTTGGAGAAGGGGCTGCGAGGGGACCGGCAACGAGCGTTTCATCAAGGGTGTCCGCGCCATTATCATCTCCGCTATAGACACCCTCAAAGCAAAATCCGTTACCCGCGGTCTGCTCCTGCTTTATAGCCTGCTCACGACGCTGGCGCTCGCGCTCGCCGCACCCTGGTGGCTGTGGCAGATGCTGCGCAAGGCCAAATATCGCGAGGGGCTCGCGGAGCGCCTGGGGCAGATCCCCGCGCGGCTCAGCCGGCCGAGCGGCCGTGCGATCTGGGTGCACGCGGTCTCGGTGGGTGAGGTGCTGGCGGCAGGCCGGCTGGTTGAGGAACTGGAGCGTGCCCTGCCTGCCGTACAGATATACCTCTCGACGACCACGCGTACAGGCCAGGCACTGGCTCGCGGGCGCTTCGGCACAGGTCGTGTTTTCTACTACCCACTCGACTTTGCCTTTGCAACGCAAGCCTGGCTGCGTTTTCTGACGCCGGCAGCCATCGTGCTCGTTGAGAGTGAATTCTGGCCCCGGCTTCTCGTGGAGGCAAACGCCCGGCGGATACCAGTTGCGGTCGTCAACGCGCGCATTTCAGATCGCTCCTGGCCCCGCTACCAGGCGCTTGCTCTCCTGTGGCGGCCACTGCTCGCCACGATAGCGCTTGCACTGGCGCAGAGCGAGCAGGATGCGTCGCGTCTGCGGTGCCTCGGCGCGCTGGGGGCACGCGCCACCGGCAACCTGAAATTCGACGTGCGCACGACGCTGACCAGCGCCCTCACGGCTACTCTGCACGCCCGTCTGCCGACTTGCGTGCCGGTGATTGTTTGCGGTTCGACCCTGGCTGGTGAAGAGGCGCTGCTGCTGGACGCATTGCCGCTGGCCGATGTGATCACCATCCTCGCCCCGCGCCACCCAGAGCGTTTCGACGAGGTGGCGCGACTGCTTTGCTCCCGCTCCATCCCGCATCAGCGGCGCTCCCAGTGGACTCTGACTATGGCCAGCGACGAGCGAACCAGCGTACCTCTGGCGGCGGGCACTGTGCTGCTGCTCGACTCGATCGGCGAGCTGGCGTCGATGTATTCGCTGGCTACGCTGGCGATCGTGGGCGGAGGATTCCTGCACGCAGGCGGTCACAACCCGCTGGAGCCAGCGCAGTTCAGCGTGCCGGTTGTGATGGGGGCACGTTATGACAATTTTCGCGCTGTTGTCGATGCGCTGCTTTCCGCCCACGCGGTTGTCCTCAGCGACCCGGCCAGCCTGCGCACGACCATCACAGGGCTGCTTGCCGAGCCAGATCGTTTACGCGCGATGGGTGCTCGCAGCCGCGAGGTTTTCCTGGAGCAGGCAGGCGGGACCATGCGGACCGTTGGAGCGCTGCTCGTGCTGCTTGCTGCACAGCCGAAAAAGACAGAGATCAGGGTGAACCCGGGGCAATCCCCATCCGAGACACAGCGATGAGCATCCTCCGGCCGCACCGGCTGCTGGCCCCGCTGGTGCCGGTCTATGCGGCTGCGGCTGCGGCTGCCGATCTTGCCTATCGGCGAGGGTGGGTCGGGCAGAGACACCTGCGCGCGCCGGTGATTTCGGTAGGGAACCTGTCGGTCGGTGGTGCTGGCAAGACACCTTTCGTGATCTGCCTCGCCCGGCTACTGGCCAGGACGGGGTACTCGGTTGATGTGCTCTCGCGGGGTTATGGCCGCCGCTCGGCGGGGAGCGAGCGGGTAGACGCGGCGTCCGGAGATGCGGAGCGTTATGGCGACGAGCCTTTGCTCATCGCCGGGCAGACGGGCCTGCCGGTGTACGTGGGGCAGGACCGCTACGCTGCCGGGGTGCTGGCCGAGACGGTGGCCGCTCTCCCGAGCGTTCACCTGCTCGACGACGGGTTTCAGCATCGCCAGCTTGCGCGTGCTGTCGATCTTGTCCTGCTGCATCCATCCGATGCCAGGGAGTGGCTGCTGCCGGCCGGCCGCCTTCGCGAGCCGATGGCTGCGCTGCGACGCGCACACGTCGTTGTTCTACGTGCGGAGGACACGACGACCGAGGCTGTACTGCGCCGAGGCGGCCTTGCGCTTCCAGTCTGGCGCGTGGCGCGTGAACTTGTTCTGCCCAGGGTGTTGCTGGGGCCCGACTCGGGCCAGGGCATGCGTGAGGTGAACACGGGGGTTGCTGCCGAGCAGGGCCCTGACTCAGGCGTTCATCCGTCTTCAACACCCGTGCGTGCGGTCGCCTTCTGCGGTATTGCCCACCCGCAGGAGTTCTTCGCAGCGCTGGCCCAGGCAGGCTGCCCGCTCGTCGGTACGTACGCCTTCGCCGATCACCACCCGTACACTGCGGCGGACATTGAAACGCTCGCCGCCCACGTCCTCGCCGCGCAGGCCACGCACCTGCTGACCACGGAAAAGGACTGGGTGCGGCTGCCTGAGCAAGCACGCAGTCGTCTCTCGACCGTCACCGCGCTTCACGCTATCCCCCTGCGTACCCGCCTGCTTGACGAGCATCGGGCCCTGGCGCAGCTTGCCGCGCTGGCCGGGCTGCCGGCTGTGTCTGGGTGACGCGCGCGCACCGGGTGAGGGGCCGGGCATCCGCCGCTGCGGGGCTGCCTCTGTGAGAAGATCGAAGTTTGTCCGATGTAGATCAGCTTCGCGTGCTCATCGTCCGGCTCGGTGCCATGGGCGACATCCTGCATGCCCTACCGGCGATCACGGCCTTGCGCGTCGCGCACCCGGGATGGCTGCTGGGCTGGGCGGTGGAACCGCAGTGGCAGGCGCTGCTCGCCACCGAAGCGGGCGAGCCGCGCACGCCTGCGATGCCTCTGGTCGATCGCGTGCACACCATTGCCGCCAAGCACTGGGCGCGTCACCCGTTTGCTGCAGGCACGCTCACGGCAATTTTGCGGGCCCGCCATGACCTGCGGGCAGCCGAGTACGATCTCGCCATCGACCTGCAGGGCGCTATTCGCTCCGCGATGGTCGCGCGCTGGGCTCGACCCAGGCGGCTTATTGGAGAGGCAGAGCCTCGCGAGTCGGCTGCCCGCTTCTTGTTTACCGACCGGATCGCGACCTCAGGCGTCCACGTGATCGAGCAGGCTGCCGAGGTGACGCGGGCGCTTGCGCCGGGCGCTTTCGAGATTCCCACGCTGCCGCTACCGCTGCTGCCTGTCGACCCACTCGCCGAAGCCTGGTGCACGGCTCATGCGCCGCGCACGGCTTTTGTGTTGCTGAGCCCCGGGGCGGGATGGGGCGCCAAGCGCTGGCCCACTGAGCGCTACGCCGAGGTAGCGCGATCGCTCGCCCAGGACGGCCTGCCTGTTGTTGTGAATGCCAGCCCTGCAGAGCAGGCGCTCGCGGAAGGGCTTGTCGCCCGGGCCAGCTTCGCGACCACTGCGGAGGCCGCCCCCGGGCGTAAGCCAGGCGCTATGACGGTGCTGACTCCATCGCTTGCGCAGCTCATCGCGCTGACTCGCCGGGCAGCACTGGTCATCGCCGGCGATACCGGGCCGTTGCACCTGGCGGCTGCCCTCGGGCTGCCGACGGTCGCCATCTTTGGGCCCACTGATCCAGCGCGCAACGGGCCATTTCATGGGCAGTCGGCTGGCCGTCACATTATCCTGCGGCACCCGGAGAGCCGACGCGACCACAGCCGGCGGGCGGAACCCGAGGCCGGTTTGCTGACCATCACGCCGAACGAAGTACTCGCCGCGGCTCGGGCTTTGCTCGCCACTGACGTTGCCCAGGCGCCTGGCACAGATAAGGCTCACGCATGAAGCTGTCCTGGCGCCGGATCGCCCGGCGCATCCGTGTGCCCCTCGGCTTTGTGTTTGCCGCCGTCTTTCTTTGGCTCGTCCCACGGCGGCGTCTGTGGCCGGGAGCCTGGTGCTGGTCCTGCCTGGGCTGGGACTGCGGGCCTATGCCTCGGGCTATGTCAAAAAGAATGCCGAGCTCACCACCACCGGGCCCTATGCTTACACTCGCAACCCGCTTTATCTGGGCTCGATGATGATTGCCTTTGGCTTTGCCGGCGCTTCGCGAAGCTGGATGATTACCTTGCTGCTCGTCGTGCTGTTTGCCCTGATCTACGTCCCTACCATCCGGTCGGAAGAGGAGTTTTTGCAAGGGCAGTTCCCTGGATTTAACACGTACGCGCGGCAGGTTCCGCGCATCCTTCCGAGGCTCTCGCCCTATGCTCCTGGTGGCACGAGTTCCCCGAGCACGGGTACCTTCGCGCCGGCTCTTTATCGCAAGCACCGCGAGTACAATGCCGTGATAGGAGCTTCGGCGCTCTATGTCGCCCTCCTCGTACGGCTGTATCACTGGCACTGATTGGGTCTTTCGGTGGTAAACGATGCCCGGCCGACTCCCGCAGTGCGACCCGGAAGTGCAGGCTGGAAGAAGTAGCGGGTGTTCGAGAAAAGCATGACGAGCACCGTCCAATCAAGGGGCGTCTTTTTCTGAGGAATCATACGTCGACAATGACTCGCGAGCTGAAGAATTGACCTTTGCTTTCCTGAACCATGCGCCCGGCCTCCTGCTTCGCCGGCTTGTTTTCGTGGCTGCCGCAGGCCTGGTGTCCCTTGCACCGGCAACGACAGCGAGCAGCCTTTCCGGGGCCGGCCTGGCTGCTCAGGCTGCTGGACGAATCGCTCAGACCCAGCCGCTGGGAATGCCGAGCCCGCGTCCCGGCTGGTCCTTCCCGCAGCATCAGACCCTCACCTACGCGGTGGACTGGCGGGTGTTTCCCGCGGGCACGGCCACGGTGCGCCTCGAGCAGGATGGCGATGCTGAGCGCGTCACGGTTGTTGGCGACACGGCGGGTGCGATTAACCTGATCTTCCGTGTCTCGGATCGCTTTCAATCTTCCTTCAGCCGCTCGACCGGCTGTTCAGCGAACTTCTCCAAGCAGCTTATGGAAGGGCACCGGCAGGTGACGTCCGATCAGCAGTTCGCCTCAGGGCAACGACGGACGACTTACGATGAGCGCAATCTGATCTCGCATATCCATCGCACCGAGCAGTCGAGTATCCCTCCATGTGTCACGGATCTGCTATCGGCTATGTTTTACATTGCGTCGCAGCCGTTGAATCTTGGCCAGCAGTTTCGCATCCCGGTAGCCGAGGCGGGACGCGTGACCGACGTGACGCTCCATGTCGAAGGCAGGGAGGCGATACGGACCCCGTCGAAGACGTACCAGACTCTACGGGTGCAGCCGACCGCGGATGCCGGGACCGTCAAAAATCGTGGCAACATCTGGATCTGGTACACCGACGACCCCGCGCATACCCCGGTGCAGATGCGAGCGCGCCTGTTCTGGGGGACTATCACGTTTCATCTCACCGGCATGGAGCAGAAGTAGGTCGCTCGTCCAAGAAGGCGGTGCGGGTCACATGATGTGGTGCGGGC
>CAZZYO010000010.1:3318-50280 GCA_964658255.1 Candidatus Babeliales bacterium | reverse complement strand
CGTTGCCGGCGTGTTGAGCTTGCGCAGGTAGGCGACCAGCTGCCACTTCTGCGCGGTCGGCAAAGCATTCCACGAGGGCATCCCCTTCCAGGGGTTGCCGTTCTTCATCAGCCAGGCCAGCTCGCCGTCGGTTGCCTGTTCGACCCGGTCGCTCAGCACCGGGGGCCGCCCGGGCTTGCCCAGACCCTCGGCTCCATGGCAGGTGGCGCAGTGCTGGCTGAAGAGGTGTGCGCCTGCCTCGGCTGCGGCGGCCTGGTCGGCCAGAGGATTGACCTGCGCGCGTTCGCCGGAAGGTACCCGTCGTAGCCAGCTGCCGTCGGCCGCGCCCATCAGCAGTCCCGCCGAAACAGCCAGCACGCAGGCAAGGCTCCATCGCCGCAGCCGGGCTACAAAAAAGGGCATTATCGCTTCCTCCGGAAGACGTCGCGGAACTGCGAGAACTCGTAGGCCACCTTGGCCCTGTAAAGCACCCCGGCACTGTTCGCGTTGAGGCCAAACTCCGGTCCGATGGTGACCATCCAGTTGTTCGGCGTGGAGTAGGCAAGGGTTGGCCCGGCGTACTGCGAAGTCGCTTTGAAGCCGAAGTCATACCGCGTGCCCAGCCCGCCAAACAGTTCACCGCCCACGGCAAAGTACTGGCGGCAGAAGTGGCAGTCTGACGCGCTGGCGGATGAGGCCAACGAGCGGCTCGCGCCCAGAGCATAGCCAAACTCCCACGGCTCATTGGTCAGGTTCTTTTCCGCGATGATGTTCTCCGAGATGTTGAAGCTGTTCCATGTCGATGACAGGATGAGCTTGCCTTCGACAGCCCGCTCGACGTTCTTGCGCAGCAGCGCGTTCGATACCTGCGTGTCCCGGACGACCTGGTTGCCGGTGACCTCAAGAAAGCTCTTATCGGCCTGGTTGCGGTCCTCGTACTCGACGTAAAGCACAGGGTTGACCCAGTGCTCGGAGCGCAAGGGGCGGAAGCGGTTCTCGGCACGGAAGCCGGTAAACACGGTCGAGTCGCCGGCAGTGGCCTGGCCCTGCAGGTAGAGCTCGGCGGTGTACCAGGCGGTCACGCCGTACTCGAGCTCTACTGTTTGCGTGTAGAAGCCATGCGCGTCCTTGGGGGCTGCCTGCAGGTTCTGGCTGGCAATCTCGAGATTGCCGGGCTCTTCGAGCACATGCGAGTAGGCCACGAAGTAGGGCGGCTCCTGCGCGTGCATGAGCGAGGGGGTCAAAAACAGCAAGGCAAAAACGAGGCTTAAAGAAGCAGCAAGGCTGGAATGCGGCGGCACGGTTGGCACTTCCTGAGAGCGACCGCTTACGGAGGTCGGATATGCGACTACTTGTGTCTGCTTTCAAATAAGACCATAACGCTCGGCTATTCACAACCTGCTTGTGAAGGTTGGCTTCATGTAAGTGGTGACTGCAGCAAACCGGTGTGACGCTCAAGCGTCACTTAGCGAACATCCAGGGAAGGATTTGATACTGTGTACTAGTAATCAACGTACGACTGCTCAACTCGTTACATCGGACGTTACTAGTGCTGCGATCACCGCCAGAAGGCCCGGCAACTCACTGTATGCCTGGGCGTCCTCGCTGAACATCGCAGGTTGAACCAAATTTCCCCGCACGTTCTCTCGAAGGGTTGCCCCAGCCATGACGACCTGGCTTTCTGTGCTGCGACTTGCGAGAGGACGTCATGATTGATTCAGGAGCCAGATGTCACGCATTGATCTATTCAAATCAGGCCGCTTACGGGCATTCCGGCCCGGCGCTTCGCGCTTCGTCCTGCCAACCGCTCTGCTACTTGCCACTCCTGCGGCCTTCTATGCGCAGGTTACGACCGCCACCCTCTCCGGAACAGTGCAGGACGCTTCCGGCTCCGTTATCCCCAACGCGCTCGTGACGCTGAAGAGCGCTCTGAACGGCGACACACGCACCAGCCAGAGCGACGGAGCCGGGCTTTTCGCTTTCCCCTCCATCCCCTCAGGTGACTACCAGGTAACGATCGAGGCACCTGGATTCCAGCGCTACACCGCGACTGGTATCCATCTCGACCCTGCCGACCAGCGGGCTCTGCGTGACATTCACCTTGCTGCCGGCGGCTCGACGGAAAACGTCACCGTCACTGCAGACACGCAGATCAACCTGGACTCGGGCGAGATCAGCTCGCTGATCACCTCGCAGCAGATCGAGCACCTTTCGGTTGAGGGGCGCGACGTCACCGAGCTTTTCAAGACACTGCCTGGCTTCGCGATCAACAGCTCCGGCACAGACAACCGCGCCTACGATCCGTCGCAGGTCTCGGTCAACGGCGCCGCAGGTTCCTACGCCGGCAACGGGACCCCGCTGAACGGCGTTGCGATCCTGACCGATGGCGCAGATGTGACGGACCCGGGAAATTTTGGCGCCGCGATCCAGAACATCAACTACGAATTTGTGGCCGAGGTGAAGGCCCAGACCTCAAGCTTTACCGCGGACACGGCCCACGGCCCAATCGTCATCAACGCGGTCGGCAAGTCCGGGGGCGACCACTTCCACGGATCGCTCTACACGTACGCTCGTACCAACCAGCTCAACTCGAACGACTGGATTTCAAAGTACACCAATCAGCCCCAGCCACCTGACCGTCAGGTTTACCCGGGCTTCACGTTTGGTGGACCGGTCATCATCCCGGGCACAGGGTTTAACGCCAACAAGCGCCTGACCTTCTTTGTCGGGGCAGAGCAGTATGCCCAAAGGAACGTGTATGCCTATGGCGGCGCGGGCTCGGCAACCCTGACTGCGCTGGTTCCGACGGCCGGCATGCGCAATGGTGACTTCAGCGCCGGGCAGATCCAGCAGATGCTTGGTCCGGGCACTACGCCAGGCGTCGATTGCGCGCCGGGCAGCTACCAGGCGCTGTGCCGCATTCCGCAGCAGGGTCCCAACGGCGCTCCCCTGGTCAACGGCCAGGTCACGGCGATCGACCCGGGCGGACGCGCCCTGCTGAACACGCTGCCGCTGCCGAACGTGGCCAGCAATGGCACCTACAACTACATCACCACCAACCTCACAGACAACAACCTGTGGGAAGCGCACGGGCGCATCGACGACCAGATCGGCGAGAAGAACCGCATCTTTGCTGTCTACACCAAGGAAGCAGGCAAGAGCGGTGTGCCGCAGAACGAGTATTACTCGGCACGCAGCGGCACGACGGGCGGCACCAACCTGCCAGGCGGCGGGCTGCTGTCTACGATCAACTCGGAGACTGGCTCGTTCAACCTGACCACCGTGGTCAGCCCGAAGATCACCAATGAGCTGTTTGGACAGGCAGCGTACCTGCTGCAGGACTTCGTTGCGAAGAACCAGGCCTCGTTCCTATCTTCGTCTGTCGGCTACCCTTACCAGGGTGCGTACGCCAATGGGGATCCGCAGTATCCGACACTCGAGGATTACTCCAACCTGCCCATTAATCGCACTCCGGACACCTCGTACGGCGGTATTTACGCCAAAAAGTGGATCCGTGGTGGCGGCGACAACGTCTCAGTCCTGCTGGGCGCGCACACCCTGCGCCTGGGCGTTTTCACAGAGCTGACGAACAACAACGAGGTCAATGCCTTCCAGAATCCGAATGGCACGGTAGCCAGCGTCGGATTTCCGAATAACGGCTTTACTGATTCAATGGCAGGCGTGGTCGAAAACACCGGGCCAGCAAGCACCAACCCTGCCGACCCGTCGGGCCTGGCAAGTACCAATTCCGGTAACGCCATGGCCAATTTCCTTGAGGGTCACGTGGCCACCTTCACCCAGCAGAACATCAACGTACACCCCGACTTGTACTTCTGGAACATCGCCGGTTACGGGCAGGATCACTGGCGCATCTCGCCAAAGCTGACGCTTGACCTTGGCCTGCGCCTGGAGCACCTTACCCCGTTTACTGACAGCCGCGGCGACGGCGTGCCGGTGTGGGATCCAACCACCTATGGCTCCGGAACCCCGACCGCCAACAATCCGCTGCCGGGGTTCCTATGGCACGGCATCGATCCGAGCGTTCCACGGTCAGGCTTCACCACCAAGGCTGTCTTCATCGAGCCGCGTGTGGGCCTTGCCTGGGACCCGCGGGGAACCGGCTTGACCGTGGTCCGTGCGGGCTACGGGATCTACCGCGCGCATGACTCTTTCAACGCAGCGACGGCTGGCATTGGCAGCTCCGAGGGCCAGTACAGCACGACAGTGAACTACGCCCTGCTGTCCACGATCAGCAACCTGCATCTGCCGCTTACTGCGGGTGGCAGCGCGCAAAACAGCTCGCCTTCGGCTTTTCTCCGCGGAGACAATCAGCAGCCCCAGGTCTACACCTACAACTTTGCTGTAGACCAGAAGGTGCCCTTCAACAGCACGATCGAGCTGGCCTATGTTGGCAACCGGTCGGATCACCTGCTCGACAGCGGTGCGAACAACGGGGTGAACGTCGACGACAAGAATGCGCTGCCAATCGGCGCATTGTTCGCAGGCAATACGCCGGCGACAATCGGTGTGCAGAACATCACTGTTGGCTCCTACAGCACGGCACAGGTGAACGCGTTCCGTCCCTACCCTTACTACACGCACGTACTCGCGGCGAGCCACCGTCTCTATTCCAACTTCAACGCGCTTGAAGCCGGGTGGAGCAAGCAGCAGGGTCGCTTCAACTACAGCGTGAACTACACCTGGTCCAAGGCATTGGGTTCAGTAGGCGCTGAAGGGGAAACCTCAACCCCGGCTGACCCAATCAACCCGCGGAATAACTATCGTGCGCTCGGCTTTGACCGCACGCACATCTTCAACGCCAACTACTCGTACGACTTTGGTCAGCTGGTCCATAACCGCTACATTGGCGGCGTGGTCAATGGCTGGGGGGTTTCGGGGATTACCCAGATCCAGAGCGGCCAGAACGTGCAGGACATCATCAGCCCGAACCTGGGGCTGGGTGGTGGGCTGATTCTGCCGACGCAGCCTGGCCAGGCACCCGGCTCGGCTCCGTTGCAGGTCGGTGTCAGCGCGCAATCGCTGCTCGGCACGCCTGACTACTCGCTGCAGCCCGTGTATACCTGCAATACAACCAGCGTCAAGACTGCTCCGCACCAGACCATCAACGGTAACTGCTTTGCGCTGCCTGCCGCACCGGGCATCAATGGCCAGTACGTCCTGCCCTACATCCATGGGCCGGCTTACACCGAGTCGGACCTGACCGCGAGCAAGACTTTCAAGATTCGCGAATCGCAGAATGTTCAGTTCCGCATCGCGGCTTTCAACTTCCTCAATCACGCCAACTCGAGCTTTAACAACGCCGATGCGAACGGGCCAGAGACCACTCTGAACCTGAGCAATGCGACCGCCTCGACGCAGGAGAACTCGGCCACGCTTTCACCCTCGACCAAGAACTTCGGCTTCACCCCGCTGCGGGAAGGCCGCCGTATTCTCGAGCTGAACGCGAAGTACAACTTCTAACCCAGGGTGGCAAGCACGCTTGTCGTTCTGAACAAAGGTGAGGCTCTCAGTCGTATGGGAGCCTCACCTTTTTTGTCTGCCTTAATTTATGGAAGAGGTTGGCGCAGCATACGGCTACTCGACGGTGACCGACTTGGCCAGGTTCCGGGGCTGGTCAACATCGCAGCCGCGACGTACGGCGATGTGATAGGCAAGCAGCTGCAGCGGAACCACTTCAAGCACCGGCAGCAGCAGTTCGGGCGCAGGTGGCAGGTGCACCACGTGGTCGACCAGTTGGCCGATCTGGTTGTCACCTTCCGTCGCAATGGCGATTACCTTGCCTGAGCGAGCGGTCACTTCCTGGATGTTGGAGAGCGACTTCTCGTACCGGATGGAGGAACCGGCATCGTTTCCATCGCGGGTTGCCAGCGCGACTAAGGGGAGCTGCTCGTCGATGAGCGCATTTGGCCCGTGCTTCATCTCGCCGGCCGGGTAGCCTTCGGCGTGGATGTAGGAGATCTCCTTGAGCTTGAGTGCGCCCTCGAGGGCGATCGGGTAGTGAATGCCCCGGCCCAGGAAGAGAAAATCCTTGGCTGCCGCGTAGATCTTCGCCAGGGACTCGCACTGCTGATCGCAGACGCGCAGGATTGCCTCAACCTTGCCGGGAAGCAGGCTCAGCTCCTCGACCATCGCCTTTGACTCCGCATCGGTCACAGTGCCGCGCACCTGGGCCAGGTGCAACGCGAGCACGAAGAGCGCGGTCAGCTGCGCAGTAAAGGCTTTGGTGGACGCGACGCCGATTTCAGGTCCGGCGTGCGTGTAGATGACCCCTTGCGCCTCGCGCGCGACCGCCGCGCCCACAACGTTGCAGATGGCGAGCGTCTTCGAGCCCTTCACGATCATCTCTCGCTGGGCTGCCAGGGTGTCGGCAGTCTCGCCCGACTGCGTGATCAACAGGCCAAGTGCTGTCGAGTTTGGGATTGGATCGCGGTAGCGGAACTCGCTCGCGTAATCGACCTCGACTGGTAATCGCGCGAGCCGCTCGATCATGAACTTGCCGACGATGGCCGCGTGCCAGCTGGTGCCGCAGGCCGCGATGTTGAGGCGCGTGGCCGCGCGAAACTCGTCTTCGGTGATCTGCATTTCGCTCAGGAAGACGCGGCCAGTTTCAAGCGAGATGCGGCCCAGAGTCGTGTCACGGATGGACCGGGGCTGCTCAAAGATCTCTTTGAGCATGAAGTGCTTGTAGCCACCCTTTTCTGCCTGGATCGGGTCCCAGAGGATGCGGGTGATCTCGCGCTTGACCGGGTTGCCGGAGAAGTCAGAGAGCGCAACGCCGGATGGGGTAAGGATGGCCATATCGCCATCCTGCAGGAAGTAGAAGTTGCGGGTGTGGTGCAGGATACCGGGAACGTCGGAGGCGACGTAGTACTCGCCGTGTCCGTCGGCGTCTGACTGGCCAATGCCGATCACGGCCGGTGGCCCCATGCGCGCGACGACGATCGTATCGGGCTCGTCGGCAGCGATCACGCTCACAGCAAACGCGCCGGTCAGGCGGACCACGCTGCGGCGTACCGCGTCGGCGAGCCTAAGCGTCTCGCCGCCAGCGCGCGCGGTCTTCTGCACCTCTTCAATCAGGTGGGCGATCACCTCTGTATCTGTCTCAGTGACAAACTTGTGCCCGGCAGCGACCAGCTCTGCCTTGAGCGCGAGGTAGTTC
The DNA here is from genome assembly GCA_964658255.1 of Candidatus Babeliales bacterium. Classification (GTDB taxonomy): domain Bacteria; phylum Acidobacteriota; class Terriglobia; order Terriglobales; family Acidobacteriaceae; genus EB88. Next base: position 43,121 of record CAZZYO010000010.1, on the reverse strand, counting down.
TCCACAATCCCGTTGTGGACGACGACGATGCGGCCGGTGCAGTCACGGTGGGGGTGGGCGTTCTCTTCGGTGGGACGGCCGTGGGTTGCCCAGCGCGTGTGGCCGATGCCGTAGGTGCCGCCGCCTTCGGGAAAGATCGGGGACTCACGCACGCACTGCTCGAGGTTGCGCAACTTGCCCGAGGCGCGCCGAAGTTGAAGCGTGGAACCGTCGTGGCGCCCGACGGCAATGCCCGCCGAGTCATACCCGCGATACTCCAGGCGACGCAAGCCTTCAATGATGACCGAAACAACATCCTGGGAGCCGACGTACCCGACTATGCCGCACATGGCGGTATTGTACCGAGCGTCGGGGGAGGCTGGGCGGCCTGCGCCAAGAGTTTGCGAGCGCGCTGGACGAGATGTTTGGCCCGCGTGGCTGTTCTTCCTGGGCTATGACTATGGAAGCCCAACTCGCGCCCGAGATGGAAGCACAACTAAGCCGATGGACAACATAGCCACGTTGAACCTCGGCGGATTTCGTACGCGATGCCATGGCAGGCTAGCTGCAGGAGCTTGAACAGGTGCGCACGATGCTCAATGACCCTTACGATCAAATTCGCATGGCGCGGGAGAGCCAATACCTGGGGATGAAGTGCGACGGCGGTTTGAGCAGAAAGGCGAGGAGCGACTTCGCGGAAGATGACCGGGTATGCGATTCATCCTGAGGCGCAGTCGGACGAGTATGTTGCGGAAGAGAGCGAGGACTCTGCCGATCGCGTACTCGACATCATCCTTCAGGCTATGGAGCGGTTAGCCGACAGTCCGCATTTGGGTCACAGCAGGCTTGATCCCACTTGTCATCCCCAGCATTTTTGCAATCTGTGGCAGAACCTTATCGCTTACGCCAGACGAGTACCCGGCTGGGGTGATCGCGCTTGTCGACGGCAAGCGTCATCCTGGCTTGACCGCTGCCATTTTTCACGAGAGGCGCTAGAAGGCGCCCAGCTGATCGCACTCCCCTGGCAGGAGCGCGGCCAGACGTGGCCGAAAAGCGGTTACTCGATCCGAAACGTAAACTCTTCCATCACAGGGTTGGTCAGCACCTCGGTGGCGATCCGCTCCACCTCGGCCCTGGCGGCTGCTGCATCGAGCGCGTCATCCAAAGTCAGCACGAAATACTTGCCCTGCCGCACGTCAGAAACGCCGTGGTATTGCATCTTTTTCAATGCATTCTGGATGGCCTGACCCTGCGGATCGAGCACGCTCCGTTTCGAGACAACATAGACATGAGCCTTCATCCTGCCCGATTATAAACGGAGCACGGCACCGCTACCCGATCTGCGTAGCAGCCGGTACCTGAATCCAAGCACGGACACAGACAGGAAAGCGCATGGTTAATTATCTCGAACTGCCGGTCGGCGAAACGGCCCCAGAGGTCGTCAACGCCGTTATAGAGATTCCGGCAGACGGCGTCAATAAGTACGAGTACGACAAGCAGTTGCACGTCTTCAAGCTCGATCGCAATCTTTACTCTCCGGTGCACTATCCAGGTGACTACGGCTTCATCCCGTCGACCCTCAGCGACGACGGCGATCCGCTCGACGTGCTGGTGCTGGTTGACGAGCCAACCTTTTGCGGCTGCCTGGCGCAGGTGCGCCCTATCGGCGTGCTGGAGATGCTGGACCAGGGCGTGCTCGACGAGAAGATTCTTGCCGTTGGCGTGGGCAATCCCCGCTTTGCCGAGGTGTCCGATTATCGTCAGATCTACCCGCACATCCTGCGTGAGATTACCCACTTCTTTGCCATCTACAAGGATCTCGAAGGCAAGCGGGTCGAAGTGCATGGATGGCACGATGCCGATTTCGCCAAGGAGCGCATCAAGTACGCTGTCGATAACTTCGGCAAAGGCAACAAGTAGCAGATCGTAGCAGCGGCGGTTGCTTAACTGCGCGAGCTGCCCGAGGCGTACCGTCGCTGCCGAATTAGCGCAGGTTGCGCGACCACCAAAGGCGGGAGGCGTAGTAGCACACCACTCCTCCCGACGCCGTCAGAATGCCAAAGAGCGGCGCCGGCATGCCGGCTAACTGCTCATGCCGTGCGACAACGATGGCATACACCACCAGGCTGACCGGCATGGCAGAGAGCGCAAGCGCCACCGGAAAGCGGCCCATGCTGAAGGGCCGGGCAAGCTCCGGCTCACGCACCCGGAGCACGATCAGCGCGACAAACTCAAGCACCAGGCTCGAGCCATAAAGCATCAGGTCGATCGAGATGAGGCGCTCGTAGGTAAACCCCAACGCCAGCGCCCAGCAGAGTCCACAGGCCAGGATCGCCATTGCGGGCGCGTTGTAGCGGTTGCGTTCGGCAAGCCAGCGTGGCAGCATGCCTTCCTGCGCCAACACCATGGGCAGACGCGTGTAGGAGAGCGTGAGCGCGTTGAACATGCCCAGCCCGTTGAGGGTGCCGCCGGCAATGATCGCAAGCGAAAGCCAGCCACCGGCGAGCACCCCACCTGCGTCGGCCCAGGCGCCGGTCGTAAACCGCTCCAGCGGCATGCCCGCGTAAGCCATGGCTCCCAGCGGGATTACATAGGCAAGCGCGACGAGCGCCGCGGCAATCAGCATGGCGCGCGGGTAGGTCACGGGCGGATTCTCTACCTCGCGCGCGACCGTCGAGGCATTGTCCCAGCCCATGTAATTCCACATGGCCACCAGGATGGCCAGGCTCAGGCCGCCGCCCGCTGGCGACGCAGTCCAGGCCGAGTGTGCTGCCGGGCCAAGGCCGTGCGCAGGCAGGTGCCAGCCCCGCCAGATGCCTGCTGCCGTGAGCACGGCGAAGGGCGAAAGCAGCACGCAGAATAGAATCACCGATCCATGGCCAACTGCGGGCGCGCCACGCATGTTCCACAGGCAGCAGCCCAGCACCAGCACTATCTCCCACAGGGTGCCGCGCGAGCCCGCCACTAACCATGGCGCCAGGTGCCCGAGGTAGAGGGTGAACAGCGTTGGATAGATGGCCATGTCAAAGATGCTGGCGGTGAGCGAGAGCCATGCCTCCTGGTAGCCCCAGAACGGTCCGAGGGCCCGTCGCACCCAGATGTAGAAACCGCCATCCTCGGGCAGCGCGCTGGCGAGCTCACCGATCATCAGCGTGGTTGGGATCGTCCAGACAAACGGCAGAACCAGCAGGATGATCAGCGCCTTGAGATAGCCTGCGCTCCCGAGGATGTCCTCAATGCCGTATGGCCCGCCCGAGACCATGAAGTAGGTGGCAGCGACCAGTGGCACCAGGCCCAGGCGGCGAGTCACTCGCTTGGGCGAAGCAGCAGCGATAGGCCGTGCGTAGGGGACTGGGGTCTCTCCCGGCGGGCGCCGCGGGTGCACCTCACCGCAAAGCGCGTGAACCTGGTATATCACTCACCAGCCTGCGCACCCACGAAAAAAGCCCCGCAGAGAGCAGGGCTTTTCGATGGGTTCGAGATGGGGGTAGGTTGAGAACCTAACGGTTGTAGTTCGGGTAGATATGTTCGAGGTGGCCAAAGACCTCAACGCGCGCATCTCCGCCGCTGTACGCTGGCGCATCCTCAAAGGTGCTGCTGGCAAAACGCACATGCCCGTGGTGACGCTCGAAGATCCGTTCTACCTCCGAGGTGCGTCCTGTGGACTGCACCGTTACCACGGCTCCGCCGCCAGAGAGACGTCGCGAGATGTGTTGCGAGTGCTCAGGAGCCACGCCGGCGCTGCTGACGGAACGCTCGAAGTCGGTTGCTGCATACGGATGGCCGTAGGGCGGAGCGATCCCAAGACTTCCTTCGCCCGTGCCAAAGTTCTGGCTCTCGCTGGTGGTCGCAGCTGTTGTGGTGGCCGGGGAATCGTGCTGCTTGGGCTGGAAGAGGTGCTTGATCTTCGCACCCCAGCTTGTGTCCGTATGTTGCAGATGGTGCTGCGGTGCGGATCCGGTGCGCGCAGCCGGGGTAACCGGGGCAGCCGTGTTGGCAAAGCTGTCACCCGAGGATGCGCGAGGGCTTGAGTCTGGGAGCTCGTGCACCAGTTCGCTCGGCAGGCCGGTGTGCTCAAGGCTTGATCCGGAGATCGGCCCTGGGCGTCCGACACTGAGGAAGGGACTGCCGCTGCCAGTTGCGATGCCCGCAGGCTGTACCGCGGAGTCATCCGAGGCCGCGCCGGCAATCGTGTTATCTGTCCGCTGCGAGGTGGAAACAGTGGTACCGAGTTCGGCACGCATGCTGTCACCACCAAGTACAGCCCCGGCTGCGTTTCCTGTTGCGTTTCCGGTGCCGCTTTGGGTAGACGCTCCGCCCTGCGACCCGGTATGGAAGGCTGCCCCGATCTGCTCAGGTAAAAAGCCTTCGTCTAGGAGCGCATTGATGGCGCGATGGGCGTCATCTCCCGCTGGAAAGTAACCTGCAATGATGCTTTCGGTGCCAGTGGACTGTCCCTGTAAAGTAGGTGTCGCCATATAGAGTCCTCTTCGTTAAGCGCTGTTTCGCAGGAGGCCGTCGCGTAGGGCATATGCCCTCGCGCGTGCCGGGGATAAGTGCGTCCGGCGGATCGCGTTTCCATGGACTCAGATGCCGAGCGGAGGATTGCGGTGGTTTGCCTGGGGTAACCAAAAGTGCGTACCCGGGCACGGTGTGCGCCGCAGCGGCGTGGCTGGTCGGCTATAATTCACGCAGCCGGAGAGATGGCCGAGTGGCTGAAGGCGGCGGTTTGCTAAACCGTTATAGGGTCAAAAGCTCTATCGGGGGTTCGAATCCCCCTCTCTCCGCCACGCTTACCTGATTACCTGGAAAGCGATGCCGGCGGCCTACGATGGCACGACAGCACCGGCTCAGCCTTGGAATAGCTTCTCTCCTGTACTGCCCTTCGTCGTGATCTTTACGTGCACATCTTCCGCTCGCATTTTGCCTGTTGCCCAGCAGTCGCATGTTCCTGCGCCGCAGGCATCACACCAGGAGGGACCAGCTGCATCGGTTACCGGAGGAGATCGGATGAGCCAGGGTGCTCTGATTCGCGGCCTTGTTGCCGGCGTTGCAGGAGTGGCTGCCATGACGGTGGCCGAGAAGCTCGAGCAGTCCTTGACCGGGCGTCCTGACTCGTACGTGCCCGCGCATACGCTCCAGCGATTGCTAAGCCAGCCAGAGGAAAATAGTTTGCAGGCGAACTGGGCCATGCACTGGGGTCAGGGTATCCTGCTTGGTGCGGTGCGAGGATGGATGGCGGAGCGTGGCGTGCGAGGGCCGTTTGCCTCGTTCCTGTTCCTGAACCTGCGGCTCTTGAATGACCAGGCACTGGAAAACCTGACCGGCGCTGGGGCGCTGCCATGGACCTGGCCTGTGGATGAGCAGGTCATCGACGTGATGGGGAAGGGTGTCTACGCCTTTGTCACGGGCATGGTGGCAGACATGCTGATCGACAGCAAACACCGAAATCCTGAGACAGTGAAGCCCTGGAGCCAGCGCTAGGGTCCAGCGCTAAGAGCAGGCACCCCGCTCTGTTCGCTCCAGGCGTGTGGCTGATATGCCCGCTCGAGATCTTGATAGATCGGCAACAGCTCGCTTTGCTATGTTCGCCAGCAACCCAAGCAGCGCGCATCCCAATCCATGTAAGGGCGAGCCACGTTAGGACCGCGTGGCTTGCCTGACAATTCGCTGGTAGTTGCGGCTGGTTTGACCTACCAGGCAGCGCGAGCGGTCCACCGGCAGAGGGATCTGCAGTGGAACAATCCTAAGCATTAGGACCCGAGCGTATTTGCGCATAAAACTTTTGCTTGGGCGCGCAGCTTTATTGCGTGCGATTCTAACCTTCGCTTCTTTTGAATCTGGCTGCACGCAGCCATAACCATAGGGAGGCGTCTTGTTACACATACACTTTGGAGCCGGTAGGTTAGGCCTGGGCCTGGTGGCTCCTTTCCTGCAATCGCCTCAGACAGAGCTCTATCTTTTAAACCGCGCAACCTCGGCAAGCAAGGCTACGGGCAGTACCGCGCTTGACCCGGCGAGGCGCAATCGTCTGCTTGAGCAGCACCCCCGCAAGGAATACGTGCTCGCTACCCCCGGCGGCCCTGCCGAGGCGCGCGAAGTAGTGAAGTACGAGGGATTCCTCACATACCACGATGATGCGGTAGAGGACCAGGTGCGCGAGATACTCTCCCGATCGCAGACTATGAAGGATGGCGTCGTTGTTACGGCCTCTGTGCTGACGATCGGGCACTACGCGCCCGTGGTTGGCGCACTGAACGCCATCTGCGAGGCCAAATCTCAGCAGGCCGATGCGATTGGTGACGTGTACCTGATCGCCTGCGAAAATACGGTCAGCGCTCATGAAGTATTGAAAGACGAAAAAATCGCAGCCAGGCTAAGCGAAACCACGCGGCGCCACCTGCACTGCGTTCATGCGCTGGTGGATCGCGTGTGCGTGGAGCTGGAAGAAGCGCAGATTGATGGCGAGCCCACGGTGTTAGTTCGCGCCGAGGAGTATGGTTCGCTCAAGCTGGAGCTATGTCCGGATACAGAAGACCTGAAGCGCGTACTACGAGGGACATCCGCCGAGTTCAGCCACCATCTCCATGTAGAAAAAGAGATTAAAGGCTGGCTGCTCAACGGTTCGCACTGGCTCATTGCACTTACCGCGCTCAAGGAGTCGGGCGGCAATACCGACGTCAAGCTAAATGAATTTATCATCGAGACAGAGGATCACCAGCGGTACGCGTCTGAAGTAGTGCAGGAGATGCGAGATGGCATTGAAGCGCTGCTGCGTTCCGATCCGGAATACGCCTCGTTTGTCGAGGATGTGGATGTAAGTGCCTACCTGGATGGTGCGGCTGCATCCATCCTGAAGCGTTTCCAGGCGAACGAGGATACGCTGAGCCGCATCCTGGCTCGCTTCAAGACGCCCACCCCGGATGCAGTTACAACCGTGCAAAGCTTTGTTGACCGCTTCCTCCACAAGATAGAACCGCCGTTGCTTGCTTACCAGGAGGAGAAAGGCGCGCCGGCAAAGTCTGCGACACAAGGTGTGTTTAACCTCTTTCGCTTGCAGGCGTCGGGTACATATGTCGACTCTGCCGAGGCCGATGAATCCGAAGAGCGGAAGACAGCCTGACGCTGCTGGGTCGCGGAACCAATGACGGGCGGTAAGCCATAAAGCCGCAGCACGCCACAGAGCATGCGCGTCCGGGCGCGCAGTATGAACTTGGTGAGTCCAGCCACCGCAACCTTCAAGCGCTCGGACAGGAAAGGGAGACGATCTGTGAAGGTAAAGGGATTCCTCCTTTTTGTCACGGCCACCACTGCGGTTGCCGGCTTCCTTTATGGCTATGACACGGGCATTATCTCGAGCGCGTTACTGCCCATCAGCAGCCAATTCCACCTCGAGCACACGATGCAGGAGGTCGTCGCGTCGGCAATTTTGCTGGGCGCCATCACCGGCGCCCTCACCTGCGGGTGGGCCTTTGAAAAACTCGGCCGCAGAAAAATGATCCTGGTGCTCGGTGCCATTTACATCGTTGGCGCACTTCTGTGTGCCCTTGCTCCAAATGCGCTGCTGCTGATCGCAGCTCGGATCTTTCTTGGCTTTGCAGTCGGCGGCTCATCGCAGACAGTTCCGGTGTATGTGGCGGAGATAGCGCCAGCTGCGGGGCGGGGTCACTTTGTTACCTCCTTCAACGTTGCCATCGGGCTGGGCATAGTGACTGCAGACGCGGTTGGCGCAACCCTGCACACTGTCTCATGGCGATGGATGATCGCGGGTGCTGCTATCCCAGCAACGCTGTTTCTTCTCTGCGCGTTCAAACTCCCTGAGAGCCCGCGCTGGCTGGTGAACCAGGGCCAGAGCGACAAGGCGCGTGAGGCCCTTTCTACCGTGCGCGAAGACGGCGCAAATCTCGACGATGAAGTCCACGGCATGGAAACGATTGTCGAGCAGGAGAAGAAAGCGCCTGTGCGCGGCTGGAACGGTATGAAAGAAGAGTGGGTGCGTCCCGCGGTCATTGCCGCACTCGGTGTGGCCGCATTCACGCAGCTTACTGGTATTGAAATGATGATTTATTATGCGCCGACACTTCTTACCGGTGTTGGTTACAGCCACGAGGGCGCGCTCAAGTCGAGCCTTGCGCTTGGCGTCGTGTATGCGTTGATGACCGGGCTGGGACTGGTCATCGTCGACAAGATAGGTCGTCGTCGACTCACACTTTTCATGTTACCCGGTGCTGCACTCAGCCTGCTCATGCTGGGTGCTGTGCTTGGCTTCAAGCTCGCTGACAAGGGACACGCATGGCTGGTCATCGCCCTTCTGCTGAGTTACATGATGTTCAACGCGGGCGGCATCCAGGTAGTGGGTTGGCTCTCCGGGTCAGAGATGTATCCGCTTTCAGTGCGTGGTGCCGGCACGAGCGCACAAGCAACCATGGTGTGGGGTGCGGATCTGCTGGTCACCGTCACAGCGCTCACGCTGGTCCACCTGCTTTCAGCTGGAGGTGCGATGTGTGTCTACGCAGGCATGAACGTTGCTGCATTCTTCTTTATCAAGCGCTTCTTCCCCGAGGTAGGTGGCAAGACCCTGGAAGAGGTAGAAGCCATGTTGCACGACGGCAAGTTCGCGCCCTCGCAGCAGGCCGCCTAAAAGGAGCTCAGATTTGACCTGTGACGCCGTAATCTTTGACTGTGACGGAGTGCTGATCGATAGCGAAATACTTGTCTGCAGGATAGCTGCCGAAGAGCTTACGCGACTGGGTTACCCAATCAGCACCGAAGAGGTGATTCGCCGCTTCGCCGGGCGCCCTGACCGCGAGATGAAGGCTGAGATCGAGGCCGAGTGGGGGCACGAACTCCCAGGCACCTACCGCGAGCGCGTCAATGAGCGCACCTGGGCAGCATACGGGAGCGAACTCCAGATTATGCCGGGCATTGTGGAGGCACTGGACGCACTCCGCGCAATTGCTCTGCCCGCTTGCGTGGCGTCATCAAGCTTTCCTGAAAAGCTGGAGCGCGGCCTGGCCAGCGTGGGTCTCCTCAATCGCTTCGTGCCCAACGTTGTCAGCGCGACCCTTGTTGCTCATGGCAAGCCCTCGCCCGATATCTTCCTCTTCGCCGCAGGCTGGCTCAGGGTCAGCCCGCTGCGCTGCGTAGTGATCGAAGACAGCGTGGCTGGCGTCACAGCCGCGGTTGCTGCCGGCATCCCAGTGCTCGGCTTTACCGGCGGCTCGCATTGCGACGATAACCATGCGCAGCGGCTTACCAATGCTGGCGCGCAAGCCATCTTCAGCAACATGCGCGAGCTACCATCCCTCCTTGTGCCCGTGCCTGCCTAGCCCCGCAGAGAGAGAGAGAGACGACCTATGTCCACGCCGCAGCATGTGTTAGCCATCGATATTGGTGGCACCAACTTCTCTGTCGCCTCCTTTGAAGGTGATCTGCTGCTTGACGCCGCCACGCGCGCTACCCATCGCGATGGCGGGCCGCTTTGGATGGTCGAGCAGATAGAGCAGATGGTTGCAGGCTTTGGCCCCCGCACCTACCAGGCATGCGGCATTGGCTTTGGCGGCCCGGTCGACTTTCCTACGCAGAAGATAGTGATGTCGACCCACGTGCAAGGGTGGGAGTCCTTTGACCTGATCGAGCAGCTGGAGCGGCGACTAGGTCTACGAGCCGTGATGGATCGCGACACCATGGTGGGTGCCCTGGGTGAAGGCTTTTTCGGCGCGGGCGTCGGTATCCGGCCTTTCTTTTACATGACGCTCTCAACTGGCATCGGCGGCGGCCTGCTGACGGAGCACGGCCTGCTCCGTGGTGCCGATTCCTTTGCGTGCGAGCTCGGCCACCATACCGTGCTCCCCGGCGGGCCGCTTTGCCTGTGCGGATCGTACGGCTGCATGGAGCGGATGTGCTGCGGTCTGTGGCTTGAACGCGACTACGGCAAGACCGCGCGTGAACTCCTCTCCGATCCGGAGTTCGTCAGCCGTTACGTGGTCCACCTTGCGCAAGGGCTGAAGAACACGATCATGCTTTTCAACCCCGCGCGCATTGTCATTGGTGGCGGCATCAGCAATGCCGGCGACGCGCTCTTTATGCCGCTGCGACAGGAGTTGTCCCGCCAAATGCCTCCGTGGTCGCGCGCTCGGATTGACGTCGTGCCCCCGGGTTTAGGCAAGCAGAGTGTGTTGTGGGGCGCGCTCGTGCTGGCCCGCCAGCAGGCGGCAGAGGCACACGTGCTTCCCGCACAGGGAGATTGAGTCGAGTGAGTGAGCCAAAGTTGAAAATCAGCAGCGAGAACCTGCCGAAGCTGGCTGCGCGCGTGCGCGTCCCTGCCTACAATCGTGCGGCACTTGAGCCTTCCATCGTCCATATCGGCGTGGGTGGATTTAACCGCGCACACCAGGCCGCGTACCTTGACGAGCTGCTGCACCACATCATGAGCGGCACACACACCAGGCCCTGGGCAGAGTGCGGCATTGGCCTGCTGCCAGGCGACAAGCAACTGGCTGAAGTGCTCTGCACGCAGGACTTCCTCTACACGCTGGTCGAACGCAGCGCGCATGGTCGACACGCGCGCATCATTGGGTCCATCTGTGACTTCATCCACGCGCCTGCTAACCCTGAGGCCGCCATCGAGAAGCTCGCCTCGCCCGCTTGCCGCATCGTCAGCATGACCATCACCGAGGGTGGTTACCTGGTGGATACCGCGACCGGGCAGCTAGACGCACAGCATGCCGAGGTACAGCACGATCTTGCATCTCCAACATTGCCGCGCACTTTTCTCGGCTACGTCACGGAGGCGCTGGCGCGTCGGCGTGCACGTGGGCTCGCGCCTTTTACACTCATGTCGTGCGATAACCTGCAGGGCAACGGCCACACTACGCGCTCTGTCGTAACCGCCTTCGCCGAGTTGAAGGATCCGGCCCTGCGCGCGTGGATTGAAGAGCATGTCGCCTTTCCGAACAGCATGGTCGACCGCATCACCCCGGCTACAAGCAGCGCTGAGCGCGCGCTGATTGAAGAACGCTTCGGCATTGAGGATGCCTGGCCCGTCTTCACCGAGCCCTACATGCAGTGGGTCCTCGAAGATACCTTTACAAACGGCCGCCCGCAGCTTGAGTTAGTCGGTGTGCAGTTCACCTCCGATGTAACTCCATTTGAACTGATGAAGGTGCGCCTGTTGAACGGCAGCCACTTCGCACTAGCCTATCCTGCGGCTATGCTGGGGTTCGAGTTTGTGCATGATGTGATTGCCGATGATGCCATGCGCCGTTTTCTCCAGGCATTTATGGATCAGGTGACGCCTGCGGTGCCGATGGTCGCGGGCATCCATCTCACCGACTACAAGGCAACGCTGCTGGAGCGATTCGCGAACCCCAACCTGCGCGACCAGGTGGAGCGTATCTGCAGCGAGGGCTCGTCCAAGCTGCCGAAGTTTATCCTGCCCTCGGTCGAAAAGCTGCTGGATCTGCGGCGGCCTACCGTTCTGCTCGCCCTGGTAGTCGCCTGCTGGCTGCGCTACTTGCAGGGGATGGACGAACAGGGACGCCAACTTACCATTCGCGATGCCGCGGCTGCGCAGCTGCAAAACATGCTGCGTGAGGCAGAAGGGCCAGCGCTCTCTGCCGCGACTCTCATGTTTGTGCTTGGCCCAAAGCTGGCCCAGCGGAATGGCTTTGCTGCACAGGTGCAGGAGGCCTGGAAGCAGCTCGCCGCACAGGGGACTGCGGCAACACTGCTGGCCTACGTGGAAAATCCGCTTCCGGGCTCGTCCCGGCATTGACGCTGGTAAGTGCGAGGACGTTGTGGGTCAGGGCGCACGCTGAAAGACGATCTTGCCCGCGAGTAGCGTCATCACGCAGCGCAACTCCTTCAGCTCCGGCGTTGGCACCTTATAGGGGTTCTGCGCCCAGACAGCGATATCCGCATCCTTGCCTGGTTCGAGCGAGCCGACGCGGCTCTCAAGAAATAGCTGACGTGCCGCCCATCCAGTGTAGGACCGCAGCGCAATGTGGACGTCGACCGACTCTGCCACGCCGAACGGGTGCGCGCCCCAGGTGCCCTTGAGCGGCTCACGCGCCACGCTGGCCCACAAACCGTAACGCGCTGCCAGCGGCGTCACAGCATAGTCTGACCCGCCTCCCCAGGTGATGCCGCGCTTACGATATGTCGCGAAGGGATTGAGCCGAAGGGATCGCTCCGGACCAAAGTTGCCGGCATAGGTGTCGCCGAGCCACCACATAAACGGTGCCTGCGACTCTGGGTAGCCTGCATCGTATTTCTTCTCGAGCATGGCGATCTGGTCGACAGCGTGATCGCTCGGAATATTTGCGTGAATAATGCTGTGCCGCAGCCCTGGCGTTGGCTTTTCGCGCAGCACCTCGGCATACGTGTCGGCCACGTAGTCGATCGCCCGGTCACCGATTGCATGCGTGCCGACGTTGATGCCGGCCTGGTGAAAGAGCCGAACCTCGCGCTTGTACATGTCCGGATCAGTGGCCGGGTAGCCGCGGTTGCCTGTGTCCCGCTCGCGAGAGTTCTTATTCCAGTCGCTCTGCATCCACGCCGTGCGCGCGCCGCCGCTGCCGTCCATGTAAAGCTTGGCGCCGCAGGAGAGCAGTCGCCCGTCACCGAGCGAGGCAGGAGGCCGAGGCAGTGTCTGGATGCGGGTAAGCGTCGCCTGCGCCGAAGCGAGCGTGGTACCCGCATGCCAGAGTACGCAGACCCGCTCATTGAGCTTGCCCTCTTCCAATAATTCGCGGTAGGCAGTCCAGGTCTGCGGGAAGATATCTGCATCCTTTACGGCGGTCATGCCTTCGCTGTGCAGCTCGTCGATAACGTGGAGAATGCCCCGCTTTTCTTCCTCAAGGGTTGGCGTTGGGATGAGTCTGGTCACCGGAGCCATCGCTGCTTCTTTCAGCACGCCGGTTGGCGCGCCATCCGCGGTGCGATCAATGGTCCCGGCTGGCGCATCCAGCGTGAGCGCGCCAATGCCTGCCAGGCGTAGCGCCATGCTGTTCGCTACGCCGTAATGACCCGTAGTCTGCATGAGCCAGACAGGATTTTCAGGAGCCACCTGGTCGAGGTCTGCCGCCAGGACGTAGCGCTGCTCGCGCAGCTTGCCTTCATCCCAGCCATCGCCTTCAACCCACTGGCCGGGCTTAAGCGTGCGCACGCGTTCGCCTACGCGCTTCTGCACCTCGGCAATGTTCGTGGCGTCGCTCAGGTCCACATGGAACAGCTCCGCAATGCCGCCACTCGCAAAGTGTCCGTGGCTGTCGATCAGGCCTGGCGTCGCCGTTTTTCCTGCGAGGTCGATGACCTGGGTGCGTGGCCCGACAAGCCGCATCACCTCGACGTCACTGCCGACGCGGAGGATTTTGCCCCCGCTGACAGCGATGGCCTGCATGACGGAATCCTGTGCGTCGACCGTGAGCACGACTCCGTGAACCAGTACCAGGTCAGCGCTCTGCTCCTGCGCCCTGACGCTCCCGCTGCCCGAGAGCAATCCTGCAACAAGCGCGGCCGTGCTGATCATCCCGACACTCACGAGCGCTGCTGACACCTGTTTCATCGATCCTCCTGTCGCAGTGGTGCGGCTCGTCGTGTATTCGCTGAGAGCGCCACGCCGAGCTTGCCTGCGTCGCCCTAAGAGTAATTCGCTTGACTTCCATTTGCGATTCTCATATCTGCTAGGAGCAGGCATGTTTCCGCAGATCAGCATTGTCGTATTCCTTGCACTTGCGCTTGCAACCACCGCCTCTATCGGCCAGACCACAAGCGGCAGCCTGCGCGGGGCGGTCGAGGACCGAACGCACGCACGGGTGGTGGGCGCGCTGGTGAACGCAGCGCTACCCGGCAGCGCCGAAGATCGGCGTGCCTACACCGACGCGCGCGGCGAGTTTCAGATCGAGGCCATGGCACCCGGCAATTGGCAGCTTACGGTGAGGCAGGATGGCTTTGCGCCTGCCTCTGCACGTGTGCTGATCCTGGTCAGCAGCGTTCGCGATGTGTCTGTCACGCTGCAGCCTGGCACGGTTAAGCAAGCAACCGGCGTGGCGGGGCAGGCTTCGTCGATCGCAACGCAACCGCTGGACCGCGCAAGCGACGTACACCAGGCCGTTGTCACCAGGCGCGATCTTGAGAGCCTGCCACTCACAGCGCGCAGCTTTGCCAACATCGCCTACCTTGCTCCGGGCACCGAGCCGGTAGAGCCGTCAGACCCGACCAAGGCCCGGATCACGGCTGTCTCAACTGGCGGCAGCTCTGGGTTGAACAATGAGCTAACCGTCGATGGCGGCGACGACTCGGACGATTATATTGGCGGCTTCCTACAGAATGTTTCGCCGGACGCGATCGAGGAGTTTGCCGTGCGCACCAGCCAGGAAGATGCCGACAGCGGCGGCACGACTGCGGGCTCGATCGTCATCACCACGCGACGCGGCAGCAATGACTGGCATGGAAGCGCGGCAGTGTACGAGCGTGCTGCGGCGCTGGATGCACGCTACCCGATAGAAAACCCGGCGCCTAACCCCAAGCAGCCTTTTTCACGGCAGAACTATGTCGGCACGCTGGGGGGTCCGGTCGCCAAAGACAAGCTATGGTTCTTCGCCAGCCTCGAGCACGTGGATGAACACGCCAGCATCGCCTACAGTCAGGCCAGCCTGGTGCAGTTCAACGCGCTGGCTACGCTTGCAGGGGAGGGACTTATTCCCGGTGTCAGCTCGGTCCCTGTTCCAGATAGCGTCGCCATTCCATTTCTTGACTACTTCGGATCATTGCGGCTTGACTGGGATCAGGATAGTAAGTCGCAATGGTATCTGCGCGCCGCAACCGATAACTACACGACGCATAACAGCCTGGTGCAGCAGGGCACGCTTCCCTCAACAGGGCTGCTGGCGCACAACAATTACCTGAGCCTTGTGCTGGGGCAGCAGTATGTCTTCTCCCCCAACTGGCTGGGCAGGCTGGTTGTAAACGCGAGCGGGCTGCACCTGAACCAGTCACGCAATGCCGAGCTAGGATTCGCGCTTGCGTTTCCTTTCAGTTCCACCGCTCTTACTGTCTCGGGATTTGAAACGTTTGGTGACAACCAGTTTGCCACGCCAATCTCGTTTTTTCCCGCGCGACGCGACCAGCAGAAATACCAGGTGCGCTATGACGCGAGTTACACGCGTGGCGGCCATGCGGTCAAGTTTGGCGCCAACCTCATCCATGAGCCAGTACTTGGTGGCGCCTTCCCGACCAATACGGAGACGCTCTACCAGTTGCCACAGGATCCGACCTACTATGTCGCGAATCCTGCGCAATTTTCAATCGACCTGGCTGCGGGCGCTTCTACCTCGAATCCTGGCGGCGCGTTCTCGCAGAATATCCAGCGCATTGCCTTCTACGCGCAGGATGCATGGCGAACGCAGGCGCACTTCACCGTAAACTATGGCCTCCGCTACAGCACGACCTACGGGCTTTTCCTCGGCTCCGGCCGCAGCCAGGCAGCCAATCCCGGCTACCAGACGCTGCAGGCACTTGGTATCCCGCTGGTGCAGGGAACCCCGCAGGATGACCGCATGCAGATTGCTCCACGCCTGGGTTTTGTGTACGCGCTTGGTCGGGCTACAGTGGTTCGCGGCGGCTTCGGGCTCTACTTCGACGATCTGGCCCAGGGTGGCTGGGCGACTGCGCTCCAGGCCGTGCAGCAGCCTTCTGCTTCGTGCGTTGACCCTGTGGCGGATCCGGGTAGCGCGCAGAACGCGGACTGCGTGGCAGGCGACGCCCGCGGTGGCACAGCCAACCTGATCGACCCGCGCTACAGGACGCCCTACGCGGTCCATCTCTCGCTCGGGGCGCAACACGCCTTTACCCCCAACTGGCTGCTGAGCGCCGACTATATTCACGAGCAGGGCGATCATGGCTTTCGCGCTTACAGTTACCAGGGCGGCGCCAACCTGCTTACACCACAGTTAAGTGCTTCTGATCCAAACCAGGCCACGTATGTGCCCGACGTCCATGTCTTCCACTCCGATAATCGGTCGAGTTACAACGGCCTGCTGGTGCATCTGCAAGGGGAGGCCACACGGCGCCTTACCTTTGTCGCCAATTACACTTTCTCAAAGGCGGAGACCTGGGGCTGCGTCCTCGGGGAGTTGTTCGACTACGTGAACGGAGTATGTAATCCGCTCAACGCATTTGGTCCCGGTGACTACGGCGCCTCGGGAGAAGATGCTCGCCAGCGCTTTGTTCTAGCCGGCGTGTGGCGGACGATCGGAGGCCTGGAGCTAAGCACGATCTCGCAGGCAGAGTCGGCGCGCCCATTTACCATCACCACCGCCGATAACAGCCAGCGTGTCCAGGTGAACGGCGCGCCTACGTCGCTCGATGCGTTTCGCGGCACACCCTACCTGCAAACAGATCTGCGAGTCAGTCGCCCGTTTGACTTCGGGGATCGATGGACGCTTGCGCCTTTTGTAGACTTCTTCAACCTGTTCAATCGCAACAATCCCGGCGCTAATTACGTGACGAACGCAGGCGCCTTGCCGGTGCCCGCCGCGCAGGCGTCGGCAGGGAACATAACCAGCATTTGCACAAATGCAGACTGCAGCGCAACGCAACCTGTTACCAGACTGCAGCAGCTTGCCGTCCCGGCAGGCGGGCTCGGCGACTTCTTCGGTCCCGGCACAACTGTCGGCATCCCCTTTGCTGCGCAGCTCGGGGTGCGCATCAGCTTTTAGAAAGCACGAGGCAAGCACCATGCAGCGGAGACAGTTCCTCAATCTTGCCGTCAGCGCAGCAGCCGCACAGCTGTTAGGCGGCACTGCAAACGCGGCGATGCTGCGGCCTATGGCGCTTGGCCTGCTCGTAAGCCCATTCGACGCGCCGGAGGAAACCATCCGGCGCGTACACGATCTCGGCTTCTCGAATTGTTTTCTCTCGCTTGATGGGTATCTCGGCAGCTTTACCCTGGCACTTGCCGGGCAGATGCGCCAATTGCTCGCGCGCTACAACGTAACCGCTACCACAGTCGAGGTCGTTGGCCCCCAGCCGCTGCGATGGAACTTTACCGAGGGTCCGGCGACGATTGGCCTGGTACCGCCTCGCACCCGCGCGGCGCGCATCGACGCATTGCGCCAGGTCTCAGACTTTGCGCAACAGGTTGGCATTTCGCAGGTACAGACGCACTGCGGCTTTATCCCGGAGGATCCTGCGGATCCGCTCTACCCGGGCGCGGTCGAGGCGATCCGCACGGTTGCGATGCACTGCCAGGCGAATGGCCAGTCTTTTTTGATGGAGACGGGCCAGGAAACGCCAACGACCATGGCACGCACGCTGCGCGATGTGTCCATGCCGAACCTTGCAGTCGGGCTCGATACGGCGAACCTGATCCTCTATGGCAAGGCAAATCCAGTCGATGCGGTTGCCATTCTTGGGCCACATATTCGGAGTATCCATGCCAAGGATGGACGCTGGCCCACTAACCCAAGCGAGCTTGGCGAAGAGGTGCCGATTGGGCAGGGGCTGGTCGACTTTCATGAGGTCTTCACCCGGCTGCACAGGCTCGGCTACACTGGCGCGGTTACCATTGAGCGGGAGACAGCAGGGCCGCAGCAAATAGAAGATGTACGGCGCGAGAAGCTTTATCTCGAACGAGTCTTGGGCCAGGTGTTCGCAAACGGGTAAGTGGGACGAGGTGAGATGAAGCGAAGAAGCTTTCTTCAATCCGGCGCAGCGGCTGCGTCGGGGCTCCTGCTGATCAAGTCGAGCACCGCGTTTAGCTACCAGGCCAACTCGGCGGTCAGGCTTGGGCTGCTTGGCTGCGGGTCGCGTGGCACAGCGGTTGCGAGTTCCTTTGCGCAAAACGCGGGCGCGCGCATCGTTGCGATCGGAGATATCTTTGCGGACCAGCTTGCGGTCGGACGCGCGCACTTCGACCAGTTGAACGCGACGCTGGGGCAGCCTGCGCTCGACAGCAAGCTGCTGTTTCGCGGACCAGACGCATACCAGGCGCTTGCTGCTTCGTCCGAGGTGGACCTGGTCCAGATCTCGACGCCACCCTACTTCCACGTGAAACACCTGGCAGCAGCCGTCGCTGCGGGCAAGCACGTTTACTGTGAGAAGCCGGTCGGCATCGACGTGGCACAGGCGCGGCAGGCGCTTGAAATCGCAAGGCGCGTCAAGCCCGCACAAAGCGTTGACGTTGGCTTCCAATGCCGCAGTGCACCGCCGATCGTAGCCATTGCAGAGAAGATCAAGGCCGGTGCGCTGGGCAAGATAGCGGCGGTCGTCGGCAACTACAACGCGCCTGGATCGCTTGAGAAGGTACGCCCCGGCGCCTCGGCCGACGAGTACCGTCTGCGCAACTGGCTGTGGGACCGCACACTCTCAGGCGATATCCTGGTCGAGCAGAACATACACATCATCGACCTTTGTAACTGGCTGCTTGGAACGCACCCACTGAAGGCCACAGCAACCGGTGGCCGAAGCGTACTTACCCACGCGGGTAACTGCTGGGATAACTACCAGGTGGACTACACCTATCCTGGCGAGGTGCACCTTTCGTTCTCTTCAACCCAGTTCGGGGAGTACGGCGGCTTCGATGCCGGGCTTCGTTTCCATGGATCTGAGGGCGCGGCCACTGTGCCGTATGCAGGCCCGGTGCAGATCACCGGGAAGCAGGCATGGGCCTGGCAGGAGGAGGGCAGCGCTGCTGCAGCAGGCCCGGCCAAGTTTGCGGCTAATGGAAGCTTCTCTGACAACCTAGCCTTGGCCGACCGCGAGAAGGAGCGCAGCTTTCTTGCGAGCATCACCAGCGGCCCGGCGCACAACCAGATAGCCGCCGGAGTAGAGACCGCGTTGAGCTGCATGCTGGGTCGCATGGCAGGCTATCAGCAGCGTGAGATCACCTGGAACGAACTGCTGGCGCACGGCGAAACCTACCAGCTCGGCATGGAGCTGGCACAGTTTGCCTGAGCATTTCTTCTGGCACTCAAGGGGAACTGGCGCTACCCGCTTGTCGTATACGCAGGGAGAAGGGTGATGGGCTCTGTGATCAAGTTAGTGCTGTGGTGTTTGCTGTGGGTCGTCTGCTGGCCGCTCGCGCTTGTAGCGCTTGTCGTCTACCCTCTGCTATGGCTGCTCCTGCTTCCATTCCGCATCGTTGGCGTTGCGGTTGGGGGCGCACTGCAGCTTGTCACCGCGCTGGTGATACTGCCAGCCCGGGTGCTGCGAGCCTTCTAAGTTGTCAACGGTGCGCGCGCACTCAGGATGCCGGCAAATGCGCCGCGCACCGACCATGCTGTTACCGCCCAGAGGATGGTGGTGATGACTGCAAGCGGGAGCCCCTGCGGCGCCATCAGTGCATGGAACAGCAGGATGTTGACGACGATAGGCGCAAGCAGGGTCAGCCCGAGCGGTACATAGCGCCCGATAAGTAGCAGCAACCCGCCGACGACCTGCAGGGCGGCAACAAACATCATGTAGTGCGAAGCCATGAGTACGGTGGTGAATTGTCCAGCAAGGTCCTGCGCCGGCGGCGGCATCTTGATGAAGTGCAGAAATGCATTTGCGCCGAAGACAACAAAGACAAGCCCGAGCAGGAGGCGGCAGATCAGGGAGATGATTCTCATAGTACCTCGTCGATTCGTGTTCAAACACTGATACACCTTCGACGTGCGTGCGTCAATGCCCCGCATGCCATACTCTCCTGCATATGCCCCTTGATCGCCGCACGTTTCTATCTGTCTCCGGCCAATTCGGCCTTGCCTCCACGCTTTTTCCTGGTGCGCTCTATACGCTGGCTGCGCAGCAGTCCGGCGATGGCGAGAAGTCCTTCCACGTCACCCCGGCGATGCTTGACCAGGCCGCCGCGCTTGCCGGGGTAACGATCGCGCCGGAGCACAAGGCCGCAATGCTCGAACGCCTCGGCCAACAGCGTGACAGCTATTCCGAAATCCGCGCGTTGCACCTCAAGAACAGCGTGGCGCCGGCCTTTGTCTTTGACCCGCTGCCGCCGGGCGCGGTCGTCGACCGGGAGCGTCGCGAGCCGCGCTACTCCAAAGCTCCCTCGGTGGCGAGTGCGCCTGCGAACCTGGAAGACCTGGCCTTTGCTCCCGTGATGGCCTTGGCTGACCTGGTGCGGCGCCGCAAGGTTTCTTCCGTCAACCTGACGGAGATGTATCTAACCCGCCTGCGGCGGTACGATCCAACGCTGCACTTTGTCATCACGTTTACCGAGGAGCGCGCTATGGCGCATGCACGCGAAGCCGACGCGGCCATTGCGGCCGGCAACTACAAGGGCCCGCTGCATGGGCTGCCCTGGGGCGCGAAAGACCTGCTGGCGGTAAAGGGCTACCCGACGACCTGGGGAGCTGGCGGGATGGAGCATCAGTCGTTTGACGAAGATGCGACGGTGGTTCAGCGGCTGGATGCAGCGGGCGCCGTGCTGGTTGCGAAGACCACACTTGGCGCCCTGGCGATGGGCGACAAGTGGTTTGGCGGACGCACCCGCAACCCCTGGAACCCGCGCCAGGGCTCAAGTGGCTCGTCTGCCGGGTCGGCCTCGGCGGTCTCGGCCGGCTGCGTGGCTTTTGCGATAGGGTCGGAGACACTGGGCTCTATCTCCTCGCCATCCACTCGGTGCGGGGTCACGGGTCTGCGGCCCACCTTTGGCTTTGTGCCGCGTACCGGCGCCATGGCGTTGAGCTGGACGATGGACAAGCTGGGACCGATCTGCAGAGCAGTAGAAGATTGCGCGGCGGTGCTGAGTGCGATCTACGGGCCGGATGGTCGCGACCTGGCCACGCGCGATGCGGCCTTCCACTATGACGCTGAGCTTGACTGGCGCAAGCTGCGGGTCGGCTACATCGCGAGCGACTTTGAGGCGCCTAAGCCGCTCGAAGCCGCGACCGAGACCAGCTCTCCCGCCGACACCAGCCCGCAGGCCGCGGAACACCGCCGCCGCAGGCAGACAGAGCGCGAACAGGGCCATGCGCGCCGCGTGTACGATCACCGCTACGACGTTGCTGCGCTCGATGCATTGCGCGCGATGGGCATCACGCTGGCTCCGGTCGAGTTGCCGAAGCTGCCCTACGGCGCCATGGTGCCCCTGCTTGAGGCTGAGGCCGCCGCGGCGTTTGATGAGCTCACGATGACCGGACGGGATGCGCTGCTCACCGAGCAGTCGCCGGACGACTGGCCGAATACCTTCCGGATTGCGCGCTTCTACCCGGCAGTGGAGTACATCCAGGCCAATCGCGTCCGCACGCTGGCCATCGCGCAGGTCTCGGCGCTCTTCCAGGACTACGACGTGATCGTCGCGGCAAGCGGGAGCGAGCAGCTGGTGGCGACCAACCTGACCGGGCATCCGGCGGTCATTGTGCCGAATGGCTTGCGCGGAGCAGATGCGCCCACGCCGCCGCATGTGGACACGGGTGAGGACGACTCGATCGGCGGCCCCGGCACGCCGGTGAGCCTGACCTTCCTGGCCGGGCACTACCAGGATGCGAAAGCCTGCACGCTTGCCCGCGCCTACCAGGAAAAGACCGGCTTCCAGAAGCTGCACCCACGCTTGTAACTGCTGCCGTTACAGACTCAACCCTGGCCGCTGTCACGAACAGGATGGCGGCCGGGAATGCCGAGCTGCAACACGCGCGCCAGCGCAATGCCGAGGAGAGCGAGCTCGATCAGCAGCGCGCGGTTGCCAAAGTGTTTCACGGTAAGGCCGCCGGTGGTTGCGCCGACCAGGAAGCCGAGGCAGATCGTCGCAAACACGCGCGTGCTCTTCGGCGCGTCCTTCTGGCCCAGGTCAAAGCACCAGTCAAACAGCCCCACGCTCAGCATGCGCAGGTTGCCGGTGGTAAAGGTCGAGTTGTATGAGTAACCGTCAACGTTACGAAACGTCTGCACCTGCATGGACGCAACAAAAGCGATCGCCGAGGTGATCCAGAAGTTGCCCGCGCCCGCTGGTAAACACGCGATGACAGCCATGGTGGCTATTTCAACCAGGAGTACACACGGGTGCGGCCCGGGCAGAATCCTGCGCTTTGCGCCCAGCTCGAGCGCACGGGCACCCCAGATCCCAAGCAGAAACATAAGGATCGGCGGAAGGTGACGGAGTGATGGGCCCCAACCGCCAGCTGAGACCGCTTCCACTCCAAGCAGCACCACGTTGCCGGTCATCGCGTTAGCAAAGACGTGGCCGTGACCGAAGTAGGTAAAGGCATCGAGGAAGCCACCGGCTGTCGCGAGCAGCGTGCTTGTATCGAGCTGGGCTGAGCGCGCCGCCATATCTTCATGCAGGTTGGGAGCAGCAGCCTCATCTGTCGCGGCGGCCGGAGTGTTGCGCGTGCCCTCCGTGTTTGTGTCGGCCATCCACACGCCTCCCGGTGAGCTTTGGATGATCGTGCGCGCTGCCGGGACTGTGTTTTACAAGTTCTGGGCTACTCTTGGCATATGCCGCTGCTTGAGGTCTCGCACCTCTCAAAGAGCTACCCGCGTGCAGGCAACCTGGGGCACGCGCTGGTGGTGGATGGTGTCTCCTTCACGCTGGAGCGCGGCGAAACGCTTGGGCTGGTGGGCGAGTCGGGCTCAGGCAAAAGCACGATTGCGCGCATGGTTCTCGGGCTCATCGAGCCTACACAGGGAGCAGTGCTCTTCGATGGCGCACCAGTTACGGGTGTGCCTGCCAAGGCACTGCGCGCGATGCGGCGGCGTATGCAGCCTGTCTTCCAGGATCCTTTTGCCGCGTTGAACCCGCGCATGCGCATCGCAGAGATCCTTGGCGAGCCCTTCCTGATCCACAAGGACGAGCGTGCCCGCAGCAAGCCCGGGCTGCAGGCTGCGTGTTCTGAGCTCTTGGCCAGGGTCGGTCTCGATGGCTCCGCGCTGGCCAGGTACCCGCATGAGTTTTCCGGCGGCCAGCGACAGCGCATCAACATCGCACGCGCGCTCGCGCTGCGGCCGGAGCTGCTGGTGCTCGACGAGCCGGTCTCGGCGCTTGATGTCAGCGTTGGCGCGCAAGTGATCAACCTGCTGCGCTCGCTGCAGCGGGAGTTCTCGCTGACCTACCTGTTCATCTCACACTCCATGCCGCTGGTGCGTTATCTCTCGACCAACATTGCCGTGTTGAACGGCGGGCGACTGCTGGAGATAGGCAGCTGCGCTCAGGTAACGGAGGCGCCGCAGCACCCGTATACCCGGGCGCTGATGGATGCGACCCCTGAGCTGCGGCAGGGCTGAAGCCGATGCTTCTGCTTCCTCATGCGACCCTGCAGGCGGGTGCCTGGCAGCGCGTGCACGCTGGCCTCCGGTTCAACCTCAGCACGCTCTGGCTATGCTGCGCGTCTTTGATCGCCGGCCTCTTGAACGCGGTAGCCGGTGGCGGGTCGTTCCTGTCGTTTCCCGCACTGCTCAATCTGGGTGTGCCTCCGATCCAGGCGAACGCCACCAACACGGTGGCGTTGTGGCCCGGGCAGGCTGCTTCCATCCTTGCCTATGCGCGGGAAGTACAACACAATCGCCACCTGGTGTTGCCTCTGGGCCTGGCGGCCGCCGCGGGCGGTGTGGCCGGCGGCGTACTGCTCCTGCACACCGAGCAGGCCACGTTCCTGCGCCTGGTGCCGTGGCTGCTCCTGGTTGCCGCCATGCTTTTCGCCGCAAGCGGTCCCATCTCGCGCCGGCTCCAGGCCAGGGCGCGGGGCAAGCGCGCGCTCAGCGAGCAGGAAGGCGCGGCGCTTGCGAGCACGCCGTCGATTCTGCCGCTGGTGGCAGGTATGCTCTTTATTTCGCTCTATGTCGGGTACTTCGGCGCGGGGGCGGGGTTCTTGATCATCACACTGCTGGCTGTCTTCGGCATGGAGAACATCCACCAGATCAACGCCATCAAGGTGATTACGACCACGCTTGCCAACGGGATGGCCGTGCTCCTGTTTGTTGTCAAGGGGCAGGTGCTGTGGCAGCATTGCCTGCTCATGATGGTCACCGGCGCAGTTGGCGGCTATGTCGGTGGTCGAGGCGCGCAGCGCCTGGATGCACGCCTGATGCGCACCCTGGTGACGGTGATCGGTTTCGGCATGGCCGGTTATTTCTTTTGGCGCAATCGCGCGCTCTAGAGTTGCGCGCTGTCTGCAAGGCAGCGCAGGCCGGGTGCACCTGCTAGCATTTTCCTATGAGTCATGAAGGTATACGGCTGGTCAGTGAAGAGCAGGCCCGGCGCGAAGACGCGGCTCATCGCGTGCTGCCGCCTGCCGCGATCGAGCCAGTCAAGGTGCGCGTCATGAAGACCGAAGGCACTGGCGTGGTGATCGACTGGCGCGACGGACACCAGAGCCACTGGAGCTTTCCGTGGCTCCGCCTGGCCTGCCCCTGCGCCACCTGCCACGATGAGCGAGAGAAAGATGGCAGGGCGCCGGGCCAGCAAAAAACTGCGCCAGCCACGCCGAGCCTGCTGCCCATGT
The DNA here is from genome assembly GCA_964658255.1 of Candidatus Babeliales bacterium. Lineage (GTDB taxonomy): Bacteria > Acidobacteriota > Terriglobia > Terriglobales > Acidobacteriaceae > EB88. The sequence continues at coordinate 18,702 of CAZZYO010000010.1, read as the reverse complement.
ACAAGGCCCCGGCGCGGCCCGACTCGGTGCAGCCGGTCGGCAAGTACGCCATCAGCTTCCATTGGAACGATGGACACACGAGCGGGATCTACTCGTGGGACTACCTGCGCCGCCACTGCAATTGCGAGGCTTGCCGGGCGCAATGACTTGGACCTGTACTGGAATATAGACCTGGACCTGAAAGGCCCAGGCTCGAAGCGGCGCGGTAAAATGGAGCGAAACGCGGCTCAAGAAAAGGAACAGGACGACCGATGGCAGTCTCGTTTATGGCCGGTAACCCGGCACTCAAGGATATCTACCAGCAAAGCAAGACGCGCCTCGACAAAGCGGTCGCGGACTTCGGCACCAACCTGAATTCGCTGCGCACCGGACGCGCTTCTGTGCAGATGCTGGACCCGGTGCGGGTGGACTACTACGGCACGCCCTCGCCGCTCTCAGCCGTGGCGCAGCTGACCTCGCCAGACGCCAATACCCTGGTGATCCAGCCATGGGACGCGAGCCTGGTCAATGAGATCGAGAAGGCCCTGCGCAGTCCTGAGTTCGGGTTTAATCCTCAGAACGATGGCAAGGTAGTCCGCGTGCCCGTGCCGCCCATGACCGAGGAGCGCCGGCGCGACGTGGTGAAGCAGATGAGCAAGGTGTTGGAAGAGCACAAGACCGCGGCGCGTAATATTCGTCGCGACGGCAACGACCAGATCAAGGTCGCGGCCAAGGACAAGAAAATTTCTGCGGATGACGAGAAGCGGGCGCTGGAAGAAGTTCAAAAGCTTACGGACGAAGAGATCAAACGGATGGATGAGCTAAGCAAAAAGAAGGAAGTCGAGATCATGCAGATCTGACGCGAGCTGTGTCGCTCGAGCACGCTTTGCGGCTGTGGTGCGTACTCCCGCAAGGCGCGCCCGAGAGTGCTCTCAGTATCTGCTCTCTGCCACGTCCATCCGGATGAATGGAATGCTGCCCGATTCTGCGTACAGAACCGGACAGCGCCGCGCCGCTCCTACTACTGGCCAGCCTTCATCCCAGCGCTGCTGCCCATGTAGCGAACGTGCCAGATCGTCCCTGACCCATCGTCGGTCACAAAGAGCGAACCATCCTGCGCCACGGTCACGCCGACCGGACGGCCCCACACCTTGCCATCTGCGGTGGTGAAGCCGGTGAGGAAGTCCATATACTCGCCGGTCGCCTTGCCATCCTTCACCGGGGCAACGACCACTTCGTAACCGGCACGCTTGGCCTTGTTCCACGAGCCGTGCTCGGCAGCGAAGACATCGCCCTTGTAGTCCGCAGGGAACTGCGAACCGTTGTAGAAGGTCATCTCGAGCGAAGCAAAGTGCGGCTGCAACAACACGTCAGGCGTGATGACCTTAGCCTGCAGTTCCGGGTGTTTGCCTTCGAGTCGGGGGTCCTGCCTTCCGCCCGTAGGGCCGCCCATATAGAACCACGGCCAGCCATAAAACCCACCTTCCTCGACGTGAGTGATGTAGTCGGGGACCAGGTTGTCGCCCAGCATGTCGCGCTCGTTGGTGGAGCACCAGAGCTGCCCCGTCACGGGGTTGATTGCCTCGCCAACGCAGTTGCGGATGCCGGATGCATAGACCTTGACGAACTTGCCTTCCGGGGTGAACTCGAGCACGTCCGCCCGGTGAAACTCCTCGGGGTGCGTGTCCGCGTCGTCAACGTTCGAGTGCGAGCCAACCGAGACAAACATGCGTTTACTGTCCTGGGAGAAGACAACATCGCGGGTCCAGTGACCACCGCCGCGCAGGCGCCCACCGCCAGGCAGGTCGGCAAGCTTCTCCGCCGGACCCGAGGCCTTCATGTCTCCGGACTTATACGGAAAGCGAACGACCGAGTCTGTGTTGCCGATGTAGACGTACTTGGGATTGGGTCCGAGAGGGTAGAAGGCGATGCCGAAGGGCTGGGTCGTTTCGGTCGTGAAGGTTTCAACCTGCTTTGGCTTGCCCTGGCTGTCGACGCCCCGGTAAACCATGATCTTGTTTGATTCACTGAGGGCGACGAACAAATCACCATTCGGTGCGGTGCGGATAAGCCGCGGACGGTCAACCCCGGTGGCATACTGCTCGACCTTGAAGCCGGCTGGTGCCTGCGGCCATGCGTCGTTTGGCCGGTCGATGTGTTCGGAACCGGCATCGACGCCCTTGGTTGCGTAAGGTGCGGGCAGATCAGCAACGGTAATCTTGCGCTCTGTGCCGGGCTTCTCCTGCGAATAGTCAGTGAAGGCAGACTGGCCGGTGAGCACAGGCTGGGAACCCTGGGCGCGTACACCGGGAGCGAATGCAAAGAGCGTGGCTGCGGTGAAAACAGCCAGTGAAGCCACCGTGGGTCTGGGCATACGGTACTTTCCTCCGGAATAAGCTTGGATGCCCGCGGGGCCGGTGCCGCCGCAAGCTTGTTGAGGAGGTGGAACGGGCCTCGCCGATACGTTTGTCAGCAGGTTGCTGGCCCCGGACTGTTCCGTTCCTGTGATCGGATTGTGCTCCTATTTGCAGGCTCTCGGCCGAAGTCCGGAAGCGGGTAAATGCTATACTACGGTAGCCCATGCCAGATCCTCTTTCAGCCACAGGAGCCCCGGCGCAGTATGCTCCGGCGGCCACTGTGGAGGCGCCGCGTCCGCTCTGCGTGGACCTCGATGGCACCCTGGTGAAGAGCGATACGCTGGTAGACTCGCTGCTGGTCATGGTGCGTACCCATACAGCTGACCTGCTGAAGGTGCCGGGCTGGATCGCACAAGGCAAGGCAGCACTCAAGGACCAGGTCACCAAGCGGGTGGCGCTTGACGTCGCCCATCTGCCCTACAATAAAGCGCTTCTTGCCTATCTTGAGCAGCAACATGGTGCTGGACGCAAGCTTTACCTGGCAACAGGCGCCGACACGACTCTCGCGGTGCGCGTGGCCGAGTATACCGGCTTGTTTGCGGGGGTACTTGCCTCAGATGGCAAGACCAACCTGACCGGCAACAACAAGCTGGAGAGCTTTCGTCGGCACTTTCCCGACCAGGGATTCGACTATATCGGCAATGCTCGTCCTGACCTGCCGCTGCTTGCAGCAGCGCACCAGGCGATGCTCGCCAATCCCGACAGCGCGCTCACCTCGGCAGCAAAGGCAGGCAAGTTCCAGGTCGCCGGGCGTTTTGATGATCGCGCTTCGCTCGGACACACCCTGCGCAAGGCCCTGCGCCTGCACCAGTGGGCGAAGAATGCCCGGATCTTCCTCCCACTGGTCCTGGCCCACGCGCTGACTACCTCGCGCATCCTCGAGTCGGTGGTTGCATTTTTCTGCTTCAGCCTGTGTGCATCGGCTACTTACATCTTTAATGATCTGCTGGACATAGAGGCCGACCGGCGCCACCCTCGCAAGCGCTATCGCCCGTTTGCCTCGGGCGATCTGTCGGCCAAGGCCGGCGTGCTCATCTCTGCGAGCTTTCTGCTCGTCTCCTTTGCAGCTGCGCTCGCGCTCTCTTCCGGGTTCCTGGCGTACCTGCTGCTCTACCTTGTCACCACGCTGAGCTACTCGTTCTACTTCAAGCGAGTTGTGCTGGTTGACGTGATGCTGCTCTCCGGGCTCTATACCATCCGCCTGTTGGCAGGTGGGCAGGTAGGGAACCTGGTCATCTCTCCGTGGCTGGCCGGCTTCTCGATCTTTCTGTTTTTGTCCCTCGCCATGGTCAAGCGCTTTAGTGAGCTGCAGAACCTGCGCACGGCGGGGCAGGCTGTCTCCAATGGCCGCGGCTACCTGACCAGCGATATTGAGCAGCTTCGCGCCTTCGGGACCTCGGCCGCCTACGCAGCCGTGGTCGTTTTCTCGTTTTACATCAGCAGCCTGGCCGGTTCGCAGCTCTACCGGCACCCGCAGCGGCTCTGGCTGATAACGCCGCTGATGATCTTCTGGCAGAGTCGGGTGTGGCTGCTGGCCTCGCGCGGCGAGATGGACGAGGACCCGGTGATCTTCGCGGTGACCGACAAGCTCAGCCTTGCCATCGGTATGTTGGTCGTGGTCATCGCTATCTTCGCTGTTCTTTAGGTGGTTCTGTCTTTTGTCTTCCTGGTTGCGGAGCAGCAAGCAGGTCCCTTGCGCATTGGGCGCAGTTGGCTCGGCACATAGCGCACCAAACAAACCCGTGGCACCCTCGCAGGAGCCTCGAACCGGAGCTGACATCGCATGGCAAAGAAAAACGCTCGCCCACAGTTTGAGTCCTGGGGCCGCTACCCGACCCTGCAGGCACAGGTCGCTCCACTCTCCTGGACGACCGACTTCCCGCTCAAGAAGCCGCCCGCGACCAAGATGCTGCCCGTAGGCGCGGGTCGTAGCTATGGCGACGTCTGCCTGCTTGAGAATGGCACCCTGCTGGGCGCGCGTGGCATGGACCACCTGCTGCACTTCGACCCGACGACCGGGATCCTGCGTGCCGAGGGCGGTGTCACGCTCGCCGAAATCCTCGACTTTGGCGTGCCGCTCGGCTTCTTTCTGCCTGTCACCCCGGGCACCAAGTACGTGACCCTGGGTGGCGCGATCGCGAACGATATCCATGGAAAGAATCACCACGTTGCCGGGACCTTCGGCGGGCATGTGCTTCGCTTTGAGCTGGTGCGCTCGGACGGCTCGCGCCTGGTATGCTCGCCGCGCGAGAACCGCGACTGGTTCGCAGCCACCATCGGCGGCATGGGCCTCACCGGGCTGATTACCTGGGCCGAGGTGCGCCTCAGGCCGATCGTCTCGCGCAAGATCAACTACCGCGGCGACAAGTTTGTCGGCTTCAACGAGTTCCTCGAGATATCAAAGGCAGCCGCTGACGTGGAGTACACCGTTGCCTGGCTGGACTGCGTGTCTACCGGCAAGAACTTTGCCCGGGGCATCTTTATGCAAGGCACGCACTCTGAGACGCCTGACACGCTGAAGCCGAGCAAGGAACCGAAGCTTATCTTCCCTATTGACCTGCCGGAGTTCGCGCTGAACAAGGCGACGATCGGCCTGTTCAACTTCGCCTACTACAACAAGCAGCTGGGCAAGACGGTGTCCTCGGTGGTCGACTACGAGCCGTTCTTCTACCCGCTCGACTCGGTACTCGAGTGGAACAAGATGTACGGCAAACGCGGCCTGCTACAGTTCCAGTGCGCGCTGCCCTGGGATGCGGACAATCAGGGCATGACCCAAATCATGAAGGCGATCACTGCCTCGGGGCTGGCCTCGTTCCTGGCAGTGCTCAAGGTCTTTGGCGATGTGCCCTCACCTGGCCTGCTCTCGTTCCCCATGCCGGGCCTCACGCTCGCGCTCGACTTTCCTATCCGCGAAGAGGTGAGCTTTGCCCTGCTGCAGCGGCTGGCTGAGATCACCGTTGAGCATGGGGGGCGCATGTATCCGGCCAAGGATGCGCGCATGACCGCGCACCAGTTCCAGGCGTTCTACCCGCAGTGGGAGCGGTTCGCGCCCTACGTTGACCCGGCTTTCGACTCCTCGTTCTGGAAGCGAGTAACCAACCGTGCCTAAGTTTGCGCCCGTTGTTCCTTCCCGTGTCCTGATCCTGGGTGCAACCTCAGCGATAGCGGTTGCCACCTCGCGGCTGCTGGCGCGGCAGGGTGCAAGCTTTTTCCTCGTGGCGCGCGACAAGGCGAAGCTCGAAGCGGTAAGCGCTGACCTGCTGACGCGCGGCGCTAGGGCTGTGCGGGGCTACATCGTCGACCTGGATGCAACAGACCTGCACCCGCAGATGCTGGCGCTTGCGGTTGAAACGCTGGGCGAGCTCGACCTTGCTTTGCTGGCGCACGGTGTGCTCGGGGAGCAGGCTGATGCGGAAAAGAGCTACTCGACGACGGAAGCCGTTCTTCACACCAACTTTCTCTCGCCGGTCTCCTTGATTACCTGGCTCGCCAACTACTTTGAGTCACGCAGTGGTGGCTGCCTTGCCGTGATCTCCTCCGTCGCTGGCGACCGCGGCCGCAAGAGCAACTATGTTTACGGAGCGTCCAAGGGCGCGCTGTCGATCTTCCTTGATGGCGTGCGCAACCGGATCGATCGAGCCGGCGTGCACGTGCTTACGATCAAGCCTGGCTTTGTGGCCACACCAATGACGGCACACCTGCCGCACGGTCCCCTGTTTGCTCAACCCATCGCTATTGGCCGCGGCATCCTCAAGGCTGTCGCCTCCCGGCGGGACGAGGTCTACCTGCCCGGCTTCTGGGCGCTGATCATGCTGGCCGTCCGCAGCGTGCCTCGACGTATCTTCAAGAATATGAATATGTAGTGTTTGGGGCGAGGCAGTTGGATCACGGCGGCGGTTCATTGGATAGCAGGTGTACCTCGACGCCTTCTGTCTGGTCGACCAATGTGATCTGGCACACCTTCACAGCAAAAGAGTCCTCAGGCCTGTTCTCAACGTCTTATCTACATATCGATAATTGCCGGTATGCGCTTTGTCTCGTTGGCAGCGCGCATCGAAGCCTATATATATCCGCTGCCATGTGGAAGCCTGTCGCCATCTGCGGCTCCCAACATTGAGCGGCCTTTCCCTCACGTAGCAACAAGCTGCCAGGAGAGCTAAATTACCCATGTGGATTGTCCGCCTCGCTCTGCGACGGCCCTACACCTTCGCCGTGCTGGCGCTGCTGCTGATGCTGATTGGTCCGCTTGCGGTCCTGACGACTCCCACTGATATCTTCCCAAATATCAACATCCCTGTCGTGGCGATGGTGTGGCAGTACACCGGCCTGTCGCCCGAACAGATGGCCAACCGTATCGTTCTACTGTCGGAGCGCACGCTCACCACGACCGTGAATGACATTGAACACGTTGAGTCACAATCGCTGAACGGCATTGGTGTTATCAAAATTTTTTTCCAGCCGAAGGCGAACATTGCGACGGCTGTCGCCCAGGTCACAGCAGTTGCGCAAACCCAACTGCGCCAGCTGCCGCAGGGAACCACGCCGCCGCTCATCATCCAGTACAACGCGTCGAGCGTCCCGATCCTTCAGCTTGGCCTCTCGGGCGAGGGGCTCTCAGAGCAGCAGCTCAACGACTTTGGCCTTAACTTCATCCGCACGCAGCTGGTCACAGTTCCAGGTGCCGGCATTCCGTATCCTTATGGCGGCAAGCAGCGCCAGGTGCAGGTGGATATCAACCTGCAGGCGCTGCAGGCCAAGGGTCTGTCCCCGGCGGACGTCGTGAATACGATCGGCGTGCAGAACTTGATCCTGCCTTCGGGCACCGCAAAGGTAGGCGGCCTTGAGTACCAGATCGAGACCAACAGCGCGCCTTCTACTGTCGAAGGGTTGAATGATCTGCCGATTCGTTCGGTTAACGGCGCGATGATCTACATTCACGATGTGGCCCATGTGCGTGATGGATTTCCTCCGCAGACCAACATCGTGCGCGTCGACGGGCAGCGTGCGTCGCTGCTGAGCGTGATCAAGACCGGCGATGCGTCCACTCTCGATATCACGGAAGGGATCAGGCAGAAGCTGCCGCAGGTGCAGGCGCAGCTTACCCCGGCGCTGCGCATTACTCCGCTGGGTGATCAGTCGATCTTCGTGCGTGCGTCAATCAACGGCGTGGTCCGCGAAGCTATCATCGCGGCGTGCCTCACGGCGCTGATGATCCTTCTTTTTCTTGGCTCGTGGCGATCGACGATTATTATCGCCGTCTCGATCCCACTCTCTATCCTTTCGTCGTTGCTGCTGCTCTCGGCACTCGGGGAGACGATCAACATCATGACCCTTGGCGGGCTCGCGCTGGCTGTGGGCATCCTGGTCGATGACGCAACCGTCGAGATCGAGAACATCAATCGCAACCTTGAAGAAGGGAAGGCGGTTGAGCAGGCCATCCTTGACGGCGCTGCGCAGATTGCGATTCCTGCGCTGGTCTCGACCATCTCGATCTGCATCGTGTTTGTGCCCATGTTTTTTCTCACCGGTGTTGCGCGCTACCTGTTTGTGCCGCTGGCTGAGGCAGTCGTGTTCGCGATGCTCGCCTCCTATGTGCTCTCCCGTACAATCGTGCCCACCATGGCGCTCTACCTGCTCAAGGAGCACGATGAAGCTGGCGCCGAGAAGCAGAAGTCAAGTCGGAATCCACTGGTGCGATTCCAGCTGCTGTTTGAGAAGTACTTCGAGAAAACGCGCGCAGGCTACCAGAGCATCCTCGAGCTATGCCTGGAGCATGCCGGCATCTTCATAGCGCTGTTCTTTGCCTTCACCCTGATCTCCGCAGCGGCACTCTATCCATTTCTTGGACAGGATTTCTTTCCCTCTGTTGACAGCGGACAGTTCAAGATGCACATGCGTGCGCGCACCGGTACCCGGATTGAAGAGACAGCAAGGCTTTGCGATGAGGTTGACCAGACCATTCGCGAAGTCATCCCCAAAAATGAAGTCATCACAATCATCGATAACATAGGCCTGCCTTACAGTGGCTTGAACACGGCGTACAGTAACTCGGCTACCGTCGGTCCGGCAGATGCCGACATCCAGGTTTCGCTTACCGACAAGCACCACCCAACCCCGGCTTACGTGGACAAGCTTCGGCAAGTGCTGGCGCAACGTTTCCCTGGAACTATCTTCTATGAGCTGCCGGTGGACATGGTGACGCAGATCCTCAACTTTGGCGCGCCGGCACCTATCGATATCCAGATTGTTGGGCCCAACCTCGTGGACAATCGCGAATTTGCCACCAAACTGCTCGACAGGATCAAGTATGTTGCCGGTACAACAGACCTGCGCATCCAGCAACCGTTCAACAATCCCAGGCTATTTGTCGATGTCGATCGGACCAAGGCCTCGCAGCTAGGCATGCAGCAGAAGGACGTGACGCAGAGCCTGCTCACGGCAACGAGCGGTTCTTTCCAAACCTCGCCCACCTTCTTTCTCGACCCGAAGAATAATGTGAGCTATAACATCGCAGTCCAGTCGCCGCAATATAACCTCGACTCGCTCGATGACTTGGCGAATATACCTCTCACTGCAGGAAGTGGAGGCGCAGCGACCGGCTCTACCGGCAGCGGTACAGGCGCCACGACCAGCACTGGCAGCACCTCCCCGGCGCCGACAGGGCTAGCCAGCATGATGCCGACCAGCTCCTTGATGGGGCGGCCCACACAGATCCTCGGCAATGTCGCGTCGTTTACAACAGGCGCCGAGATGGCAACTGTGAGTCACTACAACATTGCACCAACGATTGATATCTACGGCAACGTGACACACAGCGATCTAAAAAGCGTCAGCGATGCAATCGAAAAAATCCTGGCGCAGATGAAGAACCAACTTCCCCAGGGCTCGCGCATGGTCGTTCGCGGACAGGTGCAAACCATGCATTCTTCGTTCATCGGGCTGTATGCAGGTCTCGCTTTTTCTATCGCCCTGGTCTACCTGTTGATCGTGGTGAACTTCCAGTCCTGGCTCGACCCCTTCATCATCATCTCCGGGCTGCCTGCGGCGCTGAGCGGCATCGTGTGGTTTCTCTTCTTGACGCACACGCGCATCAGCGTACCGGCACTTACCGGCGCAATCATGTGCATGGGCGTTGCGACATCCAACTCGATCCTTGTCGTCAGCTTTGCGCGCGAACGCCTGGAAGAGAACGTTGGCGAGGCCTTGCAATCGGCGGTCGAAGCAGGTTCAACACGCTTCCGCCCGGTCATCATGACGGCGCTGGCCATGATCATTGGCATGGTCCCGATGGCGCTTGGCCTGGGCGATGGCGGTGAGCAGAATGCTCCGCTCGGGCGCGCTGTCATCGGTGGCCTGCTGTTTGGTACCGCCTCCACCCTGTTCTTTATTCCAACGTTCTTCAGCGTGGTGCATACACGACTTCCACGCCGTCGCGATGAAGGTCCGAAGAAGAATAAGTCCCAGGCTGATCGCATGGAGAAAGCAACCGCATGACCCATTCACAGCAGAAGCAAGAACCGCAGTCCACGCGCGAGCCGGAGAACCATGCACAGCAGACGGCAGGTAGGCCGAAGGCGTTCCCAGGGCGCCTGGCGGTCATTCTGATCTTCGTCGGACTTGGAGTGGCGGTCCTGCTTGCAGTGCTTGGTATCCTGCCGCGTCTGCATGCACGCACTACGCTGCAGAACCAGACAACCGCGCTCGCTGCGCCGGATGTACTCACTGCCAAGCCAACCGCAGGCAAGACGGACCAGGAGTTGATGTTGCCTGGAGCACTGCAGGCCTACATTGACTCACCCGTATATGCGCGTACCAGCGGCTATCTTGCGCACTGGTACGTTGATATCGGTGCACACGTGCGCAAGGGTCAGTTACTGGCCGTGATTGAAAGTCCCGAGGTTGACCAGCAACTGCAGCAGGCTCGTGCCGACCTTGCCACTGCGCAGGCCAATGCAAACAACGCCGCTGTACAGTCCGCCAGGTACCAGGACCTGCTCAAAGCGGACGCAGTCTCAAAGCAGGACACGGATAACTTCGTCACCCAACAGGCTGCGACGACCACGCAGGTCCGGTCAGCGCAGGCGAACGTGCAGCGATTAGAGCAGTTAGTCGGCTTCGAGCGACTTACGGCTCCTTTCGATGGAGTGATCACTGCACGCGATGTCGACCAGGGGCAGTTGATTGACGCAGGTGCGGCACGGGAAATCTTTCACATCGCGCAGATCGGCACCTTGCGCGTTTATGTTGCTGTGCCGCAGATCGACTCGCTTGCTGCCAGGCCCGGCGTGCATGCAGACCTGACGCTTGCTGAGCATCCCGGGCAGCAGTTTGACGGTAGGATTGTGCGCACAGCCAATGCTATCGACCCGGCAACGCGTACGCTCCTGGTGGAAGTCGACGTAAACAATCGCGGCGGCAAGCTGCTTCCCGGCTCCTACGCAGAAGTGCATATGAAACTCAATACGCCAGGCCAGACGATGGTCGTCCCAGTGTCGACCATGTTATTTCGCACCGAGGGGCTGCGTGTAGCGATCGTCGATGGTGGAAACAAGGCCAAGCTGGTGCCGATTACTGTGGGCCGCGACGATGGGCGCGTGGTCGAAATCGTGCAGGGGCTTACTCCCAATGACAACGTGATCCAGGACCCGCCTGACTCTATCGTGGACGGAGAGATCGTGCACCCGGTGCAGCCGCAGAAGCAGAACCAGCAGGGCCCTGGCGGCGGGCAAGAGCAGGGAGGCGGCAAGTGAGTTCCTCCCGTGCAAAGCACACTCGGCGCAGGTTCTCTCTTGCATTAGTCAGCATCGCGGCGCTTGCGGTAAGTGGCTGTGTCGTTGGTCCCAACTATCATCGGCCAACGGCGCCTGCACCTGTTACCTATCACGAGATGGCGCCGCCGCCTACCCCGCCAAGCGGGAACTGGACCAGCGCAGCGCCTGCGGATGCGACGTTGCGCGGGGATTGGTGGCTGCTCTTTCAGGATCCACAACTGAGTGCGCTCGAGTCGCGACTTACCCTGGGTAACCAGAGCCTGGTAGCTGCAAGCGAGCGCTACATCAATGCGCGGGCGACTGTTCGGCAGGCCCGCGCCGATTATTTCCCGACCCTGGGCGCAGGGCCAAATATCCAGCGTCAGCGCCTCTCCTTCAATCGCCCGACGCGCGTCAGCACCTTATCGCCGAACCAGTACAACGACTTTGTTTTATCCGGCCAGGCAAGCTGGGAGCCGGACTTCTGGGGCCGCGTGCATCGCAACGTCGAGTCTGCCCGCGCGAACATGCAAGCCAGCGCCGCTGACCTGGCAAACGTAGAGCTCAGCGTACGTGCCGAGCTGGCACTGGATTACTTCGAGCTACGCGGACTCGATGCGCAGCAGCAGTTACTCGACTCAACGCTGCAGACCTACCAGGCCTATCTGGACTTGACCAACCGGCGCGCGCGCGGTGGTGTGGCCACCGAAGCTGACGTAGCGCTTGCCCAGACGCAGCTCGCTACTACGCAGACCCAGGACATTGACGTGGCTGTGGCACGCGCGCAATATCAGCACGCGATGGCCACACTGATTGGCGTGCCTGCTTCTGACTTCTCGCTGCCGCCTCTGCCCCAGACGACGAACATCCCGACGATTCCTGCAGGCGTACCATCGACCCTGCTTGAGCGCCGCCCTGACATTGCGACGGCGGAGCGACAGGCACAGGCGGCCAACGCACAGATCGGCGTCGCGATCGCCGCCTACTATCCGAATATCAGCCTGAGCGGTATGGGCGGCTTTGAGAGCGGCGAGCCGGGCACCTGGATCCAGGGCCCGAGTGAGCTCTGGTCGCTTGGCGCCTCGGCAACCGAGACGCTGTTTGACGCTGGCCGGCGCCGCGCCATCACCGAGGAAGCCAGGGCAAACTACCGGCAGTCCGTAGCGAATTATCGCGAAGCTGTGCTGAACGGCTTTCAGGAGGTTGAGGATAACCTGGCCGCGCTGCGCATTCTCAACCAGGAGTCGGGTTCGGCCGCAATCGCTCTCGCTGCCGCCAACCGCTCGGTCGCCCTGAGTACAAACAGGTATAAGGGCGGAGTTACGACTTACCTCGAAGTACTTACATCGCAGCAGGCGCAGTTAGCCAACCAGCGTACCCAGGCAGATATCACGACCAGGCAGTTTGCAGCCAGCGTCCAGTTGATACGCGCACTCGGCGGCGGTTGGGACACGAGCAAGTTACCCCCGATGTAGTTACAGGTACCAGGGAATGTTGACGACCAGGATGTTCTCATTCCCGCGTACCAGCAGCAGCAGTTTGAGTACATTGGCTCGCTGGTTGTGCAGCAGGTTTTCGTACCAGTGCGTGACGACCAGTTCTGGCACGATGACCGCGAGGCGGCGTTTTGGATTCTTCCTGGCTTCTTCAAGGATGTGGTCCACCAGTGGCAGAAGCACAAAGCGGTAAGGCGACTTAAGCCGGACCAACTCCGGAACCTTCATCTGTGATTCCCGCAGCGGCGCTGCCAGCGCGTGCTCCCATACGTCGCAGATGCTGCTTTCGCCTTCTTCCAGGTCAATGTGTACGGCCTGGACGTCGGGTGAGATGGTGAGTGCGAAACGCATGGCCTTCTCGGTGACGCGGCTCCAGCGGTCGACTGGAACGATAACGCGGGGCGCGACCAGGTCCGTGAGGTGGATAGGTGTGTCCAGCGCAATCTCACGCGAGACGCGACGGTAATGCCGCTTGATCACGAGCATGATGCCGATCATGGCGGGTACCAGCAGCGCAGTAATCCACGCTCCCGCCACAAACTTGGTGACCAGCACGACCACGAGCGTGATGCCTGTAGCGATCGCGCCAATGCCGTTCACGGCCATGCGGAACGAGGAACCCCGACTCGGATTCTTGCGCCAGTGCACCACCATGCCAGCCTGCGAGAGTGTGAAAGCAAGAAACGCACCGATCGCGTATAGCGGGATCAGTCGATCTGTAACTCCTCCAAAAAGCACCAGCAGGAGAGCGGTAAGCGCGACCAGCACGTAGACGCCCCAGGAGTAGAGCAGGCGGCGCCCGCGCAGTGTAAACACATGCGGCAGATAGTCATGCGTGGCGATGGCGCGGGTAAGTCGAGGGAAATCGGCAAAGGCGGTATTTGCAGATAAGGCGAGCACCGCGAGGATGGAGCCAATGCTGACATAGTAGAAGACGCCGCGACCAACGATGGCTCCCAGAAGTTGAGATAGGACACTCTCATACTGTGGGCTGCTAGGGTCAGTGGCACCGATGTTATACACGTGGCATAAGAATGCGATCCCGGCGAGCAGTGCGATCAGGATGGCGATGATGATCGTCAGTGTTTTGCGCGCTTTGTCTGAGCGCGGCTCAGCGAATGCAGTGACGCCATTGCTGACTGCCTCTACACCAGTCATTGCGGTGCAGCCGCTTGAGAACACCTTCAGCAGCAGCCAGAAGCTGAGCGCGGCCGTGGCAGCGGGCATATGGGGCGGCGCAATGACCGGGGCCGGATGTCCACCGCTCGTCACGGTGCGGAAGATGCCAATGGCAATGGTGCCAAGCAGCGCGAGAACAAACAGGTAGGTCGGCGCCAGGATAGCCACGCCAGTATCCCGCACGCCGCGCAGGTTGATCAGCGTCAATAGGGCTAGTATGCCAAGGCAAAGAGCAAGAATGTGCGCGTGCAACGCGGGAGCCGCAGAGACAAGCGCCCCGACACCGGCGGAGATACCAACGGCGGCCGTCAGCACGTAGTCAATCATCAGTGCGGCTGCGGCAAGCAGGCCTGCACCATCTCCCAGGTTTTCGCTGGCAACCGTGTAGGAGCCGCCGCCGTTCGGGTAGGCTTCTATCGTCTGACGGTAGGAGAAGTAGACGATGACCAGCAGAAGGATGATCGCTGTGCTGATCTGAACGATGTAGTGCACGCCGCCAAGGCCAAGCGGGATCAACAGGGTGAGCGCTGCCTCGGGGCCGTAGGCAGCCGAGGAGAGAGCGTCGAGACCAAAGATAGAAACGCCAGAGGACGGCCCAACGTGCTCGGCGCGTTCCTCTATGGTGGCGAGCGGTCGGCCAAGCAGCAGGTCAACAATGGACATAGAAAGTGGATCATCTCCTTGAGTTGGCCGGCACGCCTACGATACAGCAAAGATGCAGACCGCCTGGCAGGCCTAAGCCAGTGACCCTTAGGATGGCGGGGCGCGATGCGTGGCGGCCCGCTGTAGCAGAAAAGAAGAAGGCGGCTTTCGATGCAGACAAGGTGGGTCAGACCTACTTGACTGGTTCAAGTACGGTGAGGCAGATGCGCTCGGCATAGGTAGACCGCATCCAGCTGTGGCCGCAGAACACGTGTGTATCGTGGTAGCCATGGTGACGAAAGAAGTCACCGATAAAGAAGCCGTCGCCCCGCACGACTCCGGGTTGAGAAGGCGTGCCTGGTAGCCAGTCGCGCGTGATCTCGGCATCGTGCCCGCTCTCGTAGCCGCCTATGACGACAAAGTCGGGATGCTGCGCAAGCGCTTCTTGTACAGTGCCATAGGTGCGCATGCTCGTGCTCCACAACCAGTACCGATGAGGCGGCTGGTTGATGTAGATATTGTGGTCGAAGTATGCCAGCGGACCGATGCTGTAGTAGTAGAAGGCGGCCAGGCGCTTGTTTGCATCCGGTGCGCCAACACCCTGCTGTTTGAGATAGGTGGCTGTCTCCAGGTCAGGCGAGTAGGGCGACATGTGTTCCAGGCGCAGGGCGTGGTATGTCCAGCTGATCTGGATCAACAGGATGAGTGTGAAAACGAAAGTTGTGGCGTGATGGACCAGCAGCCTTGGGCCTGCAAGGCTACGTTCCGCCGGCCATGTAAGCCATGCGGTCACGACAAAGGTTGTGAACACCATGCCGACATGCCGCGGAGCCAGATAGACCGAGGTGAAGGTTGCGACCATTAACAGGTAGGGGAGCAATCCCGGGCTGCCAAGCTGCCGCTCGCTTGCTGCGGTGGTGG
>CAZZYO010000010.1:0-3308 GCA_964658255.1 Candidatus Babeliales bacterium | reverse complement strand
CGTGAAGCCGAGCGCGGACTGAGACACGCCTGCAGAACAACAAGCGCGACCAGGAGGAGCGCGAGGGAGCGATACACCGAGAGCGGATAAGTGATCACGGAAAGCAGGCGGGCCAGCCTGTTCCAGATACCCTGCCATGTGTTTCGCAGGTGCACGGCAGGCAGGGTCGGTGGCAGGTTCGCCATCTGCGCCTGGCTGAGTGGCGCGGGCACCTTGGCCTTGATTCCGAACTGCTGTTCGATCTGGGCGATTGAGCGCTGCACGTTATTGCCGGCGACATAGTCGATGTCATGCGCTGGAGCCATGCTGCAGATCGCGCCGAGCCAGAAGGCAAGAAGCAGCAGAATGGCTCCCGCTGTCCGCCACCCCGTGCCGGAGGGAACCCGTTTGCGCCACAGCAGCAAGGCTGCCATTGCCATACCACCCGAGGCAATCGACGCGTGAACCGAGATGTTCGCCATCAAACCGAGAAGCAGCGCGAGTAGGACAGGACGGTAGCGCGTGCTCCGCAGCAAGGCCGCGGCAGCAAAGGCCATGACGGCATAGAGCGTGTAGGATCGCGCCACCACGGCGTCTTGATAGGCGAGAAAGAAGGTAAACGGCAGCAGCACACGCACAATGCGCGGGAAAGGAGCATAGGCCAGCAACACAGCCGTGCTTGCCGCCGCGATCCCGCCGGCGATCCATCGCATGCCTGTGAGCGAGATATGGAAGACCTGGAGCAGCTTGAGCAGGGTATGCCAAAGGCCGGGCGTGCCCTCATAGTGCAGGCTCTGAGAGAGCAGGTGCCCGAGCGGGACTTCGTGCGCCAGCATCCAGGCCTGCGACTCATCTGCCCAGGGAACATGCTGGTGGATCCCGAAGCTTAGGGCAGCGACATAAAGGAGGAGCGTGCCGGTCTCCCACACTGTCCATCGCGGTCCTTCATCGGTAGGCGCAAAAGCGCCGCTCCAGCGCCTGCGGCGAGTACCTGCGCTCGCAGCAGCTTTCCCGTGTTCTGTGCTCAGCACATGCCCCGGGGGCATCGTCGTCGATGAAAGGATAGGTTCCTCCTTGGCACGGGATTGCTGCGGGACCGCTCTTGGGAACGCGTCTCCTAGGATGTCACCTGTTTGGACTGCCGTCAGCTTTTTCAGAACTTATGTTCCGCCCTTGACGCACAAAAGCCCCGGCCAGGAGCCGGGGCTTCTTTGGGTATGCGGCAGACTAGGTGCCCTCGGACCAGCCCGCCAGGTAGAGTTCCTGCTCAGGCGTGAGCGTGTCGATGCCAATTTCCATTGCATCGAGCTTGAGCTTGGCGACGCGCTTGTCGAGGTGTTCCGGCACAGGAAAGACGTTGTTGGGCAGGTTCTTGTACTCGGCCATAAGGTACTCGGCTGCCAGTGCCTGGTTGGCGAAGCTCATGTCCATCACCGAGGCAGGGTGGCCTTCGGCCGCGGCTAGGTTAATCAGTCGGCCTTCGCCAAGAACGTACACCTTGCGGCTGTCGGCGAGCACATACTCGTCGACAAACTCGCGAGCCGCACGCTTGGAGTGTGCCAACTCTTCCAGCGCCGGGATGTCGATTTCGACATTGAAATGACCCGAGTTGGCAACGATGGCGCCATCCTTCATCGACTCGAAATGCTCCTTGCGGATCACGCTCTTGTTCCCCGTGACGGTGACGAAGATGTCGCCAACCTTGGCGGCTTCCTCCATCGGCATCACGCGGTAGCCTTCCATGACAGCCTCGATCGCGCGCGTTGGATCGATCTCGGTCACGATCACCTCGGCACCCATACCGCGGGCGCGTGACGCCAGTCCACGACCGCACCAGCCAAAGCCGGCCACGACAAAGCGGGAGCCTGCGATCAACGCGTTGGTCGAACGGATTACGCCGTCAAGGGTCGACTGCCCGGTGCCATAGCGATTGTCAAACATGTGCTTGGTCAGCGCATCGTTGACGGCGATGATCGGATACTTGAGCACGCCTTCCTTCGCCATGGCACGCAGGCGAATTACGCCAGTCGTGGTCTCTTCCGTCCCGGCGATGACCCCTTCAAGCGCATCGGTGCGCTTGGTGTGCATCAGGGTCACCAGATCGCAGCCGTCATCCATGGTGAAGTGCGGCTTATGGTCGATCGCGGCGGACATGTGCTGATAGTAGGTGTCGTTGTCTTCGCCCTTGATCGCGAAGGTGGACACGCCGTACTCGGCAACGAGCGCGGCGGCTACGTCGTCCTGGGTTGAGAGCGGGTTCGAAGCGCAGAGAGCAATATCTGCTCCACCGTCACGGAGAGCGATCATCAGGTTCGCGGTCTCGGTTGTGACATGCAGGCAGGCCGCGACGCGGATGCCCTTAAGCGGCTGCGACTTCTTGAAGTCTTCGCGGATCTGCGCAAGCACGGGCATCGACTCGCCGGCCCACTCGATGCGCTGCTTGCCCAGAGTGGCAAGCGCGAGGTCCTTGACGTGATGCTTGACGTGCGGTTCGGTGCGGGTGCTCTCCGGGGGTGCCATTGTCGTCGCCATAGATGATTGCGCGACAACGCGCGGCACAGAAATGCCCGCAGAAGCCGCATTCTCCTTGTGATTCGAGAATAGCATCCGGGCCGTTGCGGCAGAGCGCCACCTCACTTCTTCCGCTCCGCGTCGTCAAACGCGGCGCCCTGTATCGGACGATGAAGGAAGCAGTCAAGGAAGCAGTTTCGTTGCGCGTGGATGCCGATGTGCTCGCATGGCTCAGCAAGGATGGGTCCGGTGCCAGGCCCGCAGCAACGCACGTCTACGTGAGTGCATGCCTGGCTGACCTGGGAGTTTGCAAGTAGCGGGATCGCGCTACCCGGGAATCTCCGGCGTTGCCGACTGCCGTTCGTGCGCCAGCAGCGCCTGCTTGCGCTCAAGCCCCCATCGATACCCGGTCAGCTTGCCGTTGGCCCCGATCACCCGGTGGCAAGGAACGAGCAGGGCAGCGGGGTTCTGCCCGCACGCAGCCGCAATGGCGCGCACCGCTGTCGGCGCACCCACCTCCGCGGCAAGCTGCGTGTACGAGCGCGTCTGGCCCCGGGGAATCTTTCGCAGGGCCTCCCACACGCGCATCTGGAAGGCGGTGCCGCGCAGATCGAGTGGCAGCGTCTGTGCAGACGGGTGTTCGCTGAGGGTCGCGAGCACCGCGTCAACCTCAGGAGCCAGCCCGGTGTGCTCGAGTGTTGCCTGCGGAAATCGGGCTGCCAGTGCTGCCACGAGCGCAGCATCGTCCTCGGCAAGCAGCACGGCGCATACGCCCCGTTCAGTCGCAGCGACCAGCATCCTGCCAAGCGTGATCCTGC
>CAZZYO010000009.1:44269-52077 GCA_964658255.1 Candidatus Babeliales bacterium | reverse complement strand
TGCAACTCAGGCGCCCAGCATATGTTCGGCGATGTTGTACTCCTTCAGCTTGCGGTAAAGCGTCGTCTTGCCGATACCGAGTAGCCGGGCCGCCTGCAGCTTGTCGCCCTTCAGCCGCCGAATCGTATCAAGGATGGCCTGCTTCTCCATCTCGGCCAACGAGGTGACGCCTGGCTGCGCGGCGGCTGCGGCCTGCTCCATGGTCTGCCGCAGCGGCATGGTCAACCGCCGCTGCTGCATCCGGAAGTCCTGCAGCTGCGTTGGCAAGTCGCCAAGCTGCACCGTCTCGCCCGAAGCAAACGAGCAGGCACGCTCCAGCGCATTCTCTAGCTCACGCACATTACCGGGCCAGTCATAGTCGGCGAGTACGCGCAGCGCCTCATCGCCCAGCTCGAACTTCTTCCCGTACTCCTTGCCGATCCGCCCAAGAAAATGCGCCGTGAGCAGAGGGATGTCCGGCCTGCGCTCCCGCAGCGGCGGGATCTTCAGCGAAACCACATTCAGACGGTAGTACAGATCCTTGCGAAAGCGCCCCTGCTCGACCATGGTGCCAAGTTCCCGGTTGGTAGCAGCGAGAATGCGCGCGCGCACTGGTACCCGGTGGCTCGCCCCGACAGGGCGTACTTCGCGCTCCTGAAGCGCGCGCAGCAGCTTCGCCTGCAGATCCAGCGGCAGCTCCCCAATCTCATCCAGGAAGACGGTCCCGTCCTCCGCCGCGACGAGGAGGCCGTCCTTGTTCCGGTTCGCACCGGTGAACGCGCCCTTGACATAACCGAAGAGCTCGCTCTCCACAAGGGTCGGCACCAGCGAGCCACAGTCCACAGGAAGAAACGGCTTTTGCGCGTTCGGCCCGTTGCCGTGGATGGAGCGCGCCACCAGCTCCTTGCCCGTGCCGCTCTCACCGAGAATCATGACCGGGTGCGAGGAATGCGCAACCTTGGATAGGATGCGGTAGAGCTTGTCCATCTCCGGGCTCGACCCGACGATGGTGCCAAGATTTTGCTGAGAGCGCAGCCGGTCGCGCAGCTTGCGGCTGTCGGAGTTCAGCTGCCGCCGGGTTGCCGTGCGGTCGAGCACCGCCGCGAGCTCTTCCATGGCGAAGGGCTTGGTCAGGTAGTCGGTGGCACCGGTTCGCATCACCTCGACCGCTGAGGTGACGGTAGCGTATGCCGTCATAACTACAATCGAGGTATCCGACTGCAGCGTCTTGACCTCATCGAGAAGGTCGATGCCTTCGCCGCTGGGGCTCTTGAGATCAAGGAGCAGGACATCGGTCGAGTTGCCGCGCAGGTACTCGCGCGCGGCATCAACCGTGCTGACTGCGTGCGGCGAAAATCCGCGGCTCGCAGCAATTTCGCTGATCGCCGAACGGACTGCCGCATCCTCGTCCAGGATCAGTACGTGCATCTTTCCGGGCGGTGCTGAGGCCATATCGTTTGTGTAAGTGACTGTGTGGCTCATTCTAGGGAACCTTTTCCCTAACGCACAGTTACGGAAGTCAGCGACGCCTGGCAGGTAGCTCATCAGGAGCCTTGCGCACCCTTATAGTTCACCTTTGTGACAAGGCACTTTGAGCTCGAAAGTCGTGCCTTTCTTGAGGGTTGAGCTCACGCGCACACTCCCGCCGACGCTCTCCACCAGCTCGCGCACGATAGTAAGGCCCAGGCCATGATGAGCCGTCGCCGGCCACCGCCGCCCCGGCTTCTTACTGCTGAAACCTGCCTGGAAAATCTGACCCATGGCATGGGCCGGGATGCCCGTGCCGGTGTCCTGCACGGTAATCAGCGCTGCAGGATCTGCACCCAGGGCCTTGCGGACGGTGATCGCTACGCGGCCGCCCGACGGCATGGCGTCGCTTGCGTTCTTGACCAAGTTGACGAGCACACGGGTGACCTCGTCCCCACCCAGGGCGAGTTTGCCGAGTCCGCGCTCAAACGAGATGTGGAGCGCGACCGCAGGTCCCGCGACGGCCGCCAGCAACCGCTCACAGCTCTTCACCGAGGCGCCTGCATCCTGATCCGGGCCGGCAGCACTGGCCTGGCCCGCCATTCCGGCGGCCGAGGGTAGTCGGCCGCGCAACGGCTCGCGACTGAAGACTGGCTCCTTGTTCCCAAGGGCTCCGTTCCCGACGGGGCGCAAACCTGGGCTTGCCTGCGCAGCCGTACCCGCGGTTTGAGACAGTTGCTCGATCAACCTTGAGAGCGTGTGCCCGAGACTTTCCAGGTCTCCGGCAAAGTGCGCGTGTTTTGCGGCCAGGACACCCGGTTCGGCCATCATGCCTGCCATCAGCGACAGCGACGTTATGACATTGCGGGCATCGTGCGCCAAACCATCCACCTGCTGCAGGCGGGGAGCTCCAAAGCTCTCCACCGGCACCGGCCTGCGAAGGGCGGCAATATCGTGCGGCACCTGATCCGGATCGGGCGCGCCTCCTTGTCCACGCAGTGTGGCAGGCGAAGAACGAAAGGGCAGCAGCTTGGATGGGGCCTGCTTATCGGGACGGGTAAATTGCATGGGGACTCTCCCTCTGGGGTGCGTGCCGCGCGGTACTTGTCAAATGCTTATGCACACGCCTGACCAACCGGCCCGGCCGCTGTAATCACATGTAAACAAAAGGCTTAGCAGCGGGAGATGTGCGGCGCCCGAGGCTCGGACAGAGTGCCAGGAGTTCCATATCGGGAGAGAACCCCTAGCCTGGGGGAGCTAAGTAATTGCAGCTGTTGGACTTAACGCGATCGCTCCAGAACGGAACGCCTTGGCGCGCTTCCCAAAAAGGTCCTCAGAGCGCCTTAGAATAGGGCTATGACAGAAACACAGCCGCAGTTTTTCCGCTCGGGCGGGCGCACCCCTCAAGCTCTTCGGCCTTTTCGGCTAATTCCTGATTACGTTGGTACTGCTGAAGGCTCGGTGCTCATCGAAATGGGCCAGACGCGGGTGCTCTGCAATGCGACCGTCGAGCAGGGGGTGCCGGGCTGGATGCGCAATAGCGGCAAGGGCTGGGTAACGGCCGAGTACGGCATGCTCCCGCGCGCGACGCTGACCCGCACCGCGCGCGAGGCAGAACGGGGCAAGGTAGGCGGGCGGACCCATGAGATTCAGCGGCTGATTGGCCGGTCGCTTCGCGCGGCGGTCGATATGCAGGCGCTCGGCGAGCGGACGGTGATCCTGGACTGCGACGTGCTCCAGGCCGATGGCGGCACGCGGACAGCGGCGATCACAGGCGCGTGCGCCGCGCTCGCGCTCGCCTTTGAGCGGCTGGTGGCGGCAGGTACGCTGAAGCGGTCGCCGCTGCGGCAGCTGATTGCGGCTACCAGCGCCGGCATCGTGGAAGGCGTCACCCTGCTTGACCTGGCCTACGAGGAAGACTCGCAGGCCGAGGTGGACATGAACGTGGTGATGGGCGAAGATGGCGGGCTGATCGAGGTGCAGGCGACCGCCGAGAAGAAGGCTTTCCCGCGCGAACGGATGCTCGAGATGATGGATTACGCCGAGCGAGGCATCGGGGAGCTGTTCGCCGCCCAGCGAGCGCTGTTAAAACCGCTCTGAATTCGCGCGCAAAGTGTCCGGGCAGTGCTACCTTGGCATCCACCTTACAAGCCTGCATGCGCCGTGTTGACCAGCCGAGCAGCTACCATAGCAAACAAACAGGAGAGTACGAGAATGTCGATCAAGATGACGCCGGGCAAGCTGGCAGGGCTTAAGGCCGTATCGAACGAGCGCGGCGTGATTGCGGCTGCAGCCATGGACCAGCGCGGCTCACTGCAGAAGTCGCTCGCCAAGGAGAAGGGCGTGGCCGAGGTGCCGAATTCGATGCTTGAGGACTTCAAGTCGATGGTGACCGACACCCTGACCCAGTATGCTTCCGCGATCCTGCTTGACCCCGAGTTTGGCCTGCCGGCGACCAAGAAGCGCCATGGCAAAGGCCTTCTGCTCGCCTACGAGAAGACCGGCTACGATGCGACCGAGCCCGGCCGGATGCCTGACCTGCTGGATAACTGGTCAGTGCGGCGACTGAAGGAGGCAGGAGCGGACTGCATCAAGATCCTGCTTTACTACTCGCCGTTTGAGACGACTGCGATCAACGACGTGAAGCACGCCTTTATCGAGCGGGTCGGCGACGAGTGCCGTGCCTGGGATATCCCCTTCTTCCTCGAGTTCGTCGGTTACGACGAGCATGGCGAGGATGAAAAGGGACTTGCCTATGCCAGGCGCAAGCCCGCAATCGTGACCGGATCCATGCAGGAGTTCAGCAAGGATAAGTACAACGTCGACGTGCTCAAGGTGGAAGTGCCAGTGCAGATGCAGTTTGTCGGCGGCACAAAGGCCTTCAAGGGCGAGCAGGCCTATAGCCGTGCTGAGGCTCTCGAGCACTTTCGGGCATCAGCTGCATCGACGTACAAGCCGTTCATCTACCTGTCAGCCGGCGTGACCAACGCCATCTTTATCGAGACCCTCGAGCTTGCAGCCGAGAGCGGGACGAGCTTCAACGGTGTGCTGTGTGGCCGCGCTACCTGGTCCGATGGTGTGGCCGTATTCGCCAAGCAGGGTGAAAAAGGGTTTGCCGACTGGCTCAACACGCAGGGGGCGGCGAACATTGCGAACGTTAACAAGGCGCTCGAGGCAGCCAGCTCCTGGCACGACAAGGTGGAGGTTAACGCCTAGGAACGCCAAAACGCTCACCTGAACCGGACTCGCACGCGCAGCGCGGATTCTTTTGTGCAAGCCACGCGTTTGGAGAGACAGGCTGCGTCCAGAAAGGCCACGCTCCATTTCACCGCGAATTTGGCGTGACTGACGTTCCGGCATTTGCTACGTTATCCAATGCGCTTGCTCGCCGCCCTGCTTCTGCTACCGGTTCTTTCACCTTTATCGCTAGCACAAACCTTTCAGCCAAAGACGATCGCCTTTACCGGTGCGCCCGGGTTCACGCAGGCCGAGCTGCTCGCCGCTACCCACCTCACCCCGGGGGCACCGCTCACGCCCGACCAGGTCAAGTCGGCCACCCAGTCCTTCGCTGACACTGGCCTGTTTACCGACGTTCGCTATCGCAGTGACGGGCAGTCGCTTACCTTCGCGCTCACGCCCGCTACGGCGCTGCTGCCTGCGCGCTACGCCAACTTCCCCTGGTGGGCCGACGCCTCCCTCACCGCCGAGTTGGGCAAACGCGTGCCGCTCTTCCACGGTTCGGTGCCGCTCGCCGGTACGCTCCAGGAGCAACTGGTCCTCGCTCTCCAGACGCTTCTTGCCGAAAAGCAGATCAAGGCTGCTGTCGAAGCGTTGCCCGAGTCGGATCCCGGCACTTCCGAACTGAGGGCTATCAGCTTCCACATCTCGGAGCCCCGCATCCTGGTCGGGGCGGTAAGTTTTCCCGGAGCCGGACCGGAGTGGTCCGACGCGCTGAGTCAGGTCGCCAGGGCTGACGCCGGCAAGGAGTACGGCGCGACAGACAGTGAGACCGCCCTGCGACAGGCCGTGCTCCATGTTTACCTGGCCAAAGGCTATGCTGAGGCCGCGATCACTGCGATCGCGCCCGGCGCTCCGGTCGCAGAAGCAGGCAAGGTCCTGGTTCCCTTCACGGTGGCCGTGGAGCCGGGCGGGCAGTACCGCCTCGGCAGCTTCTCGCTGGTCGGCTCCACGCTGGTCGATCCCGCGACCTTCCTCAAAGCGGCTCCGCTTAAGCCGGGCGAGATTGTCGAAGAGGACAAACTCCGACGATCGCTCCTGGTGGTGACCGGCCCGTACGCCGACAAGGGCTATATCGACGCCAGGGTCAGCGCGATGCCGGTCTTTGAAAAGGAGAAGCACCTGGTCAACTACAACATCCGCGTGACCCCGGGCGAGCCGTATCATATGGGTCAGCTGACCATCAACCAGCTGGACGAGGCGCGCAGGGCAAAGGTGCTCGAAGCATGGACCATGCAGCCGGGCGATCCCTTTGATCGCGGCTATGCGCCGAGCTTTCTCACGAGGAACGCCGCGCGGCTTCATACCCTTGACGGCTACTCGGCTAGCTACAAGCAGACCAAGCACCTGGACACTCACAAAGTGGATCTGGAAGTGACCTTCAAAAAGGATAAGTCGCTCGGCGCTGATTGAGTCCGTCTTGCTGCCCAGCGCATCGAAGCTGAGACGATGTCCCTCACCGACGATCTCGCCCGCATCGCCCTCCAGGAGCAAACCCTGCAGTTCCCCCGCTTCGACGCCGGAACAGCCTGGTCGTTGGGCACACGGTTGCGCGAGCTCTCCCTTGCGCGCGGCCATGCGGTCGTCATCGACGTGCGCCGCTTCTCGCAGCCGCTCTTCTACGCCGCGCTCGAAGGCACCACGCCGGACAACCCGGAGTGGGTGCGCCGCAAAACCAACACCGTCGCGCGGTTCCTCCGCTCCTCCTATGCCATTGGTCTCGAGCTCGAGCGCAAGCAAAGCACCATCACTGAAAAGTACGCGCTCCTGGCGGCAGACTACGTCACGCATGGGGGCAGCTTCCCCATCGCGGTTGCAGGCGCGGGCGTGATTGGTGTTGCGACTGTTTCTGGGCTGGACCAGCGGGCGGACCATGAGCTTGTTGTCGAGGCTTTGTGCGTTGTACTCGAGAGGGACTACTCCGCCTACAAGCTCACCTAGGTACGAAAGCCGTGCTCGCTTGAGCGCGCAAGACTGAAGACAGCCAACTGAAACGCGCCCGCGTACCTCTCTCCTAGCATGGCTGGACGCGTACGCATTGGCATCTCGGGATGGACGTACAAGCCCTGGCGCGGAGACTTTTATCCGGCCAAGCTCTCGCATAAGCAGGAGCTGCGCTTTGCCGCCTCCCTCTTCCCGAGCATCGAGATCAATGGGACGTTCTATTCGCTCCAGCGGCCGTCCAGCTTTGCAACCTGGGTGCGCGAGACGCCGGAGGATTTTGTCTTCTCCGTCAAAGGCTCGCGCTTCATCACACATATGCTCAAGCTCAACCGGGTTGAGCAGCCGCTGGCCAACCTCTACGCGTCAGGCCTGCTGCGCCTGGGGGCCAAGCTTGGACCGATGCTATGGCAGTTCCCGGCACGCTTTGTCTACAACGCTGCGACGCATGCATTGCTGGAGACGTTTTTCCAGCTCCTGCCGCACAACACAGACGCAGCCGTCGCGCTTGCTCGCCGCCACGACAGCCGCATGGAGGGGCGCGACTGGGTGGTCTACGGCTCAGGCGAGGACGAGAGCGCTCTGCCCAGCCGCCCTCTACGCCACGCCATCGAGATTCGCCATGCTGCGTTTGTGTGCGACGGCTTCATTGACCTGCTGCGGCAGTACAACGTCGCACTGGTTTGCGCAGATACAGTCGAGTGGCCGCTGCTGATGGATGTCACCGCCGACTTCGTCTACTGTCGCCTGCATGGCTCTGAGGTGCTTTACACCAGCGGTTACAGCGCAGGCGCACTCGATACGTGGGCTGCGCGTGCGGCAACGTGGGCGCGTGGCGGTGAGGTCACGGATGGCACGCTGGCATGCACACGGCGCGGGCCGCAATGCCACGCACGCGATGTATACATCTACTTTGACAATGACGCGAAGGTCTTCGCGCCCAGGGATGCGCAAACTCTGATAGAGAAGGTCACTCGACTGCTGGAGGAGTAAGCCTGAAACTTACTCCGCTCCTGCATGGATCAAGTGCGTGAGCTGTTATGTATCGAGCTTGGACTGCCCGTACTCGAGCAACGTGACCAGCAGCACGCCGCCTGTAATGTTGCCCAGCGTCGCCGGCAGCAGCCATCCGAAGAAGGCGCCCAGGTGCACCGAGCCGGCGAGCACTGCGCTCAGGATCTCAC
>CAZZYO010000009.1:16275-44259 GCA_964658255.1 Candidatus Babeliales bacterium | reverse complement strand
TGGCCAATGCCAACGATGAAAGTCATCGTCCAGATCAGCATGACCGAGCCGGTGATGGAGTGGCTGGCGCTTACCAGCCATGCGACTGTGGCGATAATCCAGCCGCCAACCACGCCGCTCCAGAAGACGTGGCTCGCCGCGGGCGTCTGCGCCTCGGTCCCAAGCTTGACCAGCTGCGCGACATACTCCGGCCGCAGCGCCCCGGTCTTGACTGCGAGCAGCGCAAACAGCAACGCGCCTGCGATGTTGGCCGGAAACACGGTTGCCCAGAGTCGCGCCGTGGCGAGGTAGTGCTTGCGCTCATCAAGCATCAGCGCGACCGGGTACAGAGTGTTCTCGGTAAACAGCTGGCTGCGCCCGAGGATGACCACCATGAAGCCGAGCGGATAGAAGAAGTAAGCGGTCAGCTCGCCTGCCGGCGTAGTGCCGATCATCGAGAGCAGGATCGACACGCTCATGCCAGTGAGCCCCATCAGCAACCCGCCCGCGATCCCGGAGATGGCAAGCGGCAGTGTCTTGCGCTCAAGCTCGCCACGCGCGTTTTCAGCTACCTGGTTAAAAATTTGCTGGGCTGTAGGTCGCTCCAGGTCTTTCTGCGCAGACGAACCGGAGTCCGCATCGTCGTCCGAGCCTTTACGGGCCTTCATGTCAATTGCAGGCAATGCCATCAAGGCTCCTCTTACTACTTGTCCGTTTACAGCTCGACCCGGGCATGCTCGCCTACGGCCGTCTTGCCTCCGGTCACTGCACGCGCCAGTATTTTCACGTTGCGTACAACGGCGCTCGACGGTGCCTCCCAGTACTCGGCGTGTTCAACCGTCACACGCAACACGCGAATCGACGGATCATCTTTTCCGCCGGGAAACCAGGCCTTGTAACTCGGGTTCCACAACTTCTCAATCAGCTCCCGATCGTTGATGACAGAAGCGCGGCCCGATAGCGTGAGGAAGGTGTGCTTGGGGTCCACATAGGTGAGCGCGACCTCGGCGTCCTTGCGTATCTCGTAGACCTTGCCCGTGTCGTCGGCGGTTAAAAACAGCAGTTCTCCATCAAACGGGGTTTGATGGGTGGCCATGGGCCGGCTGTGTAGCGGGCCATCGGTACCGACCGTGGTCAGCATCGCAATCTGGATATCCTTGATCAGCCCTGCAATCTTTTCGATGCCCTCTTGCCTGCTCAGCGTAGGCACTGGTTCACTCATCGACTTGCTCCTTATCGTGCGCGGCACGTCAGCGCTGTTCTGGAGTTCGATGCGGAAACCACGCGTGCTGACACCAGCTTGACGTCACTGCCCGCGGCATGTACTAGATAACATTGGCACTGCGGTCCGCGACCAGGTGTCCTTCGACCTTGAGTGGCAGGCGCACGGTCGCGCGGGTAACCGTCCCGCCTTCCAGAGGATGAGTCGCAAGCCGGATGGTGCCCTCATGCTTCTCAACAATTCCCTTGGACACCCACAGACCGAGGCCTGTACCGTGTGCACCCTTGGTGCTCACAAATGGCTGGAAGAGCCGACCGACCTGCGCGGGCGAGATGCCAACCCCATCATCCTCTATTTGCAGCTCGACCATGGCGCGGGCCCCCTCCTGCACCAGGCGCGCCTGGGCATGAATCGATCCCTCATGCTGTACGGCATCGATGGCATTGCCAAGCAGGTTGATCAGCACCTGCCGAATTTCACCCTGGATGGCATCGAAACAAATTTCGTCTTCTGCATCGAGCGTGTACTGGATGCGCTTTGACATCAGCCGTGTTCTAAAAAGGCGAAGCACATCCTCGAGGATCTCGCGCGCGTTCACGGCTGTTGGCGAGAGCGGGTCCCGATAGAACTGGAGTGTCTGCTTGGTGATCGCAGCCATGCGGGCCAGCTCGTTCTCTGTCATATCAAGATACTCAAGCACGCGCGGACTCTCACGCGCCTCAAGCCGTGCCAGGTAGATCAGGTTGGTAAGCGACTCGAGTGGGTTGTTGATCTCGTGCGCAATCGACGCGGAAAGGCGGCCGATCACTGCCAGCTTTTCCGCAGTCCGCAGTGCTTCTTCATTCAGCTTTTGCTCTTGCAAGTCGGTGGCCGTGCCTAGCCAGTCGATGCACGGATTCCCATTTGCAGTCCGGGTGTCACTAAGCGGCACCATGCGCACCAGGTGCCAGCGGTACTCGCCTCCGTGTGAGCGCAGGCGGCACTCACAGCTGAAAGCCTCGTGAGTAGCAAGCGCCGTCCTCCAGCACTCCAGGCACAGTGGCCTGTCCTGCTCAATGGTGATCCGCGGATCGAGCCAGCTTGTAAGGCCGGCGGGGGCGTGCTCCCTCCAGGCCTTGTTTACGTACAGCATCTCGCCGGCAGCGGTTGTTACCCACACGCGTTGGGGCAACGCATCCATAACACCGCGGAACCGACTTTCGCTTTGCGCAAACAACTCTTCGGCCCGCTTACGGGTCGCATGTTCCTCGGCTTCTTTCAGGGCGCGAGTCACAGCAGGGACCAGGCGCTCCATCCTCTGTTTTAGTACGTAGTCGGTAGCGCCCTTCTGCATGGTCTCAATTGCAACTTCTTCGCCGACCCGGCCTGAGAGGAAGATGAAGGGGAGATGGGGGCGCAAAGCGCGGGCAGCCTTCAGCGCGGCGAGGCCGTCGAAGTCCGGCAGAGCATAATCGGCCAGGATCAGGTCGTGCTCCTGCTCGTTCAGCAACGCGTAGTAGGTCGCGCGATCTCGAGCTCGCCCCACCTGCAGCCGCAGCCCGGACCGCTCCAGCCGCGCAATGACCAGCTGCGCGTCCAGATCACTATCCTCGAGCAGAATGACGCGAACCGGAGCGTTGCCGTTTTCCAGGTCACCCATTGCGGCGGACCTGCTGGCTTCCTGGCGGCGGCTCGTTGAGCACCGCCCAAAAGACACCCAGGTCCTGGATCGCCTTCACAAAAGCCCGGAACTCTACTGGCTTGACCACGTAGGCGTTCACGCCGAGCTTGTAGCCACTCACAACATCTCGCTCTTCGCGAGAAGAGGTAAGGAGCACCACTGGGACTTGGCTCGTGTCCTCATGTTCGCGAATCATCTTCAAAAGCTCCAATCCATCAACCTTTGGTAGCTTTAGATCAAGAAGAACAACCGCGGGGTTGCCGGGTGTCCGGTTCTCGTACTGTCCGCGGCAGAACAGATAATCAGCGCCCTCTGCACCATCTCGCGCAACGATGATCTCGTTGGTCAGGCAACTCTTCTCAAGCGCGTTCAGGGTCAGTTCAAGGTCGTTGGCACTGTCTTCGACAATCAAGATCGGTTTATCCACGCGGCAGGTCTCTTTCCTCGATGGGCTGAACAGGCATGCTGAAGAAAAAGGTTGCGCCGTGCTCCGGAGTCGACTCGGCCCAGGTGCGGCCGCCATGACGAGCGATGATTCTCCTCACATTGGCCAGGCCTATCCCGGTTCCTTCAAAATCCTCAGCCCGATGCAAACGCTGGAAGACGCCGAATAACTTGGCTGCGTACTGGGGATCAAATCCGGCACCATTGTCCTGAACCGCAAAAATGTACTCAAGCGGCTCCCTGCAAGCAGTAAGTGTGATGCGCGCACGCTCCACCTTACCCGTGTACTTGACCGCATTTGCGAAAAGGTTGCGAAGCACCTGGCGTAACAGGGCGGGGTCACCCAGGACCTCGGGCAGGTCTCCGCGCGAAAACTCGATCAAGCGATCACCGCCATCGTCGTCAACAACCGCCTGCCACTCCTCATCTACCAGCTGGTTCATAGCAACAGGTACCTTGAGCAGCCTGATGCGCCCGATACGCGAAAAGTCGAGCAGGCTGTCCACCAGCACGCCCGCGAAATGAGCCGACTCCATGATGGTTTTCAGGTAGCCGTGACCCTTGGTGCTCAAGCGTTCGAGATCGTGTTCACGCAGCAATTCCGCGAAGCCGGAGATGTGGCGGAAAGGCGCACGCAGGTCGTGTGAGATCGAGTAGGAGAATGCCTCCAGTTCCGCATTGGCAACCTTCAGGTCAGCGGCGAGCCCCGCCATCTCCTCCGCGTGCTTTAGCACGATCTCGAGCACTGCGCTGCGCAGCTCGGCAGCTGCGGCAATCTGCTCCGGAGTCCATAATGCTGAGCAAGCATGCACACGCTGCGTCCACTCCTCAAAGGAGTGGCGTGGGCTCACTGTTACGCCTGGGGCGGGTGGCGCCTCGCCCGGGGGCAGCGCGGGTTTATGCGGGTCGCCAGCCCAGCGAACTGTCGCGAGCTGCTCTGCCCGGAACCAGAGCAGGTAGGTGGTGTGAATCTTTGAGAGTGAGGCTGCGACCACGCCGCTCGCCGTGCTCGCAAACGAGAGTGCCTCTGGATACTCGCGCGAGAAGTGGCTCGAGGCATACACATCCTCGCCTCGCCGGGCCAGCCAGTCGGCGAGTTGCAGCACTTCGCTTTCAGAGGGCGTTCCGCCAAACAAATGTACCGACGTGCCCTGTACCAGGGCGACGCCGTCAGCCTGCAGCAGCGCAAGCAGAAGAGCGCTGTTCGCGAGCAGCCCGT
Organism: Candidatus Babeliales bacterium; assembly: GCA_964658255.1. Lineage (GTDB taxonomy): Bacteria > Acidobacteriota > Terriglobia > Terriglobales > Acidobacteriaceae > EB88. The sequence goes on along the minus strand of CAZZYO010000009.1, from coordinate 39,735 downwards.
CCACGTAGTTGTCGGTTGCTGCCATCGCGCTTAGCAGGCGAGACTGCAATGCGCGGGCATGCAGCACCCACTCAAGATGCTGGGCTGAGGCTTGCGACTCGATCTGCGCGCTGACGACCTGCATGACGAGGTCGCACGCGGAGCGAAGGCGCAAAGGCACGTACAGAGGCGTGTGATGGTGGCAGGAGACCAACCCCCACAGCTTGCCTTCAATCAGGATTGAGACCGACATGGAGCAGGCGGTGCCCATGTTGCGCATGTAGGCCCGGTGGACAGGCGAGACGCTGCGCAGAATGGAAAGCGAGAGATCTATTTCGGCGACAGGCTCATGCTGACCGGCAGAACCCTGGGCTGGAATCAGGGGCGACGGTTGGTAGTCGACATCAGGAATGATGCGGACCCGGTTCAGCTCATACATGCGCCGCGCCTGCTTGGGCACGTCAGAGGCCGGGAAGCGCAGTCCGAGGTACGAGTCGAACTGCTCGCCTCGGTTCTCAGCCAGCACCAGGCCGTGTCCCTCTTCATCAAAGCTGTAGAGCACTACACGGTCGCAGCCGGTAAGCACACGCAACTCGCTGACAGCGGCTTCCATCACGGCCTCGGCCGTTTGCTTGCCTCGATTGGCGGAGACGAAGTTGTACAGGCGCGCCTGCAGTGCTTCAAGGTCCACAGGCTCGCGAATCAGTTCAAACTCAACCAGGATGCGGCAGGCGTTTGCGGCGCCCGGGGTGCGATGAGCGACAACGTCAAAGTGGGCGATCGGCTTGTTGCCAGCCTGGTCAAGAGCGACGGATGAGAGCATGCGCGGCGTCGCAAGCGGCACACCTTGCCCTGACCCGCTGGACGCCTCCGCAAACGGCGCCAGGTCGGCGTGCAGGCGCTCACCTTGCACAGTGCCGAGCAGGGTGCGCAGGCTTTGGCCGAAGATCGCCGCGATCGGCAGGCAGAGATATGCGGCCGCATTGCTGCTTGCCTCCCGAACGGCGAGCGATTGGGGGTCGAGCGCGAGCAGGAAACCATGCGGCTGGATGCTGCCGGGCACATGGATGGGCTCGCGGTCGCAGCTGCTCAGGTCCAGCCCGGGCGCAGGTTGGGGCGTGGGTGCGGGCCGGCCTGGAGACTCCGCTCCGGCTGCACCGCTTCCCTGCCCAGGAACGTGCGAGCTCACGCGCGCGTGTCCTCGGCCAACGCGGCAAACCAGCGATGGAAGGCGGTAAAGGTATCCCTGGCCGCCTCGATCATTGCGGGCGCGGCGGTCTCAGGCATCGCGTTCGCGATCGCGCTGAACTCCTTCCACTGCTGGCCTACCGCCTTGCCATAGCTCTGGAAGAACGAGTATCCATGGCCCCCATTCAAGTGCAGTTCCCGCTCCAGTTGCCGTGCAATGACCTGCCCGCCCAGGGTCGCGCCCTCGACGACGTACATTGAACCGAGCAAGCCTGCCTCCATTTCCATCGTCGGCAGCCAACCAGGATTGAGCGAGGGTCGGGCTGCGTGCGCACCTGGCTGAAGTGCCTGGAGGTCAGCTGCCAGCAGCGGCAGCTTGCGCCGCCCTGCCAGCAGAGTCTGCAGGTGCTCCGGAGCCATGGCGGCAGCCTTGACCTCCCAGGTCTGGTAAAACCCCCAGAACCGCGTTAGTAGTCGCGTGTAGTTCTCGACAGAAAGGCAAGCGTCGCCGAGCGGCAGTGCGGATTCCAGTTCCTCATGCTGCTCGCGCGTCTCGGCTCGCAGCTGCTTCATGATCAATCGCTTGTCCCCTTTGGCCCGGTCGCCCTTGCAGTTGGAGAGACCCGAAGCATGAACTGGATGCCATATTAAGGCTATTCAGAGTGTGCGGGCTGCGAACGCCGCTGGACTAGCCGTCTGCGTGGTTTTCCACACATACAGCGCCGCGACCACCTGGCACCAAGGCTACGCGCGGTCCGCTGAACGCCCGGTAAGCTACGTCACGAGGATGATATACGCCGAAGGCAGCAAGGCCCGGCACCGGCCAGCAAAGACAAAACGCCCTCCTCGAATCCTATCGAGGAGGGCTCTTGCTCTTGCGCCAACGGCGCAGTCCCCGGGCGGGCAGTCTCGCTATCCTTTCGAGCGATCGGTAAAGCGGAAGAACAGGGATTGCTTCGCGACGGGCTCAGCCGCTGCATTCAGCTGCGCCATCTGCGTGGACGAGAGCGGCGTAAAGTCTCGTGCTATCTGCACGTTCTCCTCCAGCTGCTGCACGTTGTCGCAGCCGATGATCACGGTTGAGACCGGGTGCGTGAGGGTAAAGTGCATCGCATCGCGCATGCTCATCACGCCCGGCCGAGTAGCGATCGCCGAACCCTCCCAGGAATGCTCCTGCTGCGCGACCGGCGGCGGATTCCAACTCGCCAGCAGACGCCCGCGCGCCGGCACCTTCATGCCGATGATGCCCATCTGCTTTTCTACCGCAAGCGGCAGCAGTTGATCGGTAAAGCTGTGGATGTGCGAGTCGGCCGCATTCATCGCCATCAGGATGCAGTCAAACGGATGGCGAGTCACCGTACTGATCAGCGCATCCGGCCGATAGTGGCCGGTCACGCCGAGATAGCGAACCACCTTCTGCTCCTGCATCTCGACCAGGGCCTCCATCGCTCCGCCCTTGGCAAAGATCGCGTCCACGTCTTCGGGCAGGCCGACGTCATGCAGCTGCCACAGGTCTACGTGATCGGTGTTGAGCAGCTGGAGCGAACGCTCGATCATGCGCAACGATCCGTCGCGGGTGCGCTCCTTGGTCTTGGTCGCGAGAAACGCCTCGTTGCGGCGGGCCTTCATCGCGCGACCCACGTACTGCTCGCTCCAACGGTCAGGGCCGCCGTAGATCGACGAGGTATCAAGATAGTTGACCCCGAGGTCAAGCGCGCGCTCAATGATGGCGCCGGCCACGTCGAAGTTGTTGCCTTTCTCAAGCGCGGCCTGCCCGCCCAGCGAGAAGACCCCCACCTTGTAACCCGTCTTGCCCAGGTTCCGCGTTGGCATCGCCGCCTGGGTCCGGTGGTTGACCGGAAGCCCCGGCAGTGCGGAAACGCTCGCCTGCGCCGGCACAGCGGCCTGGCTCAACAGGCCGGCAGCGATGGCGCCGCCTGCCTTGAGGAAGGTACGTCGATTGGCACTCTGCAAGGGCTCGCTGGGCTGCTTCATGGTTTTTTGGGGGACCCCTGGAAACTTTTGGTGACTTCACTGCGTGCTTGTCTGACCAGTTTAGCAACCCGCAAGCGCTCCAGCAGCGATCACCAGCTGTTCGGGTAGACGCGGGCGGCGAAGCAGGAGTGGGTCGGACCCGTTTTTCCTCAGCATTGCCCTGTCTTCCTCAGCTGTCTTTCCCGGGGTACGAAAGTACCCGCGCTGGCTGCCCTTCCACATGTTGTGCTTTTATGCACAGGCACACACAAGATACAGTAGGCTTACTTCAAAAAGGTGCTGCCGTGAGGCGGCCTAACAGGGAATTCCGGTGAGAAGCCGGAGGTGCCCCGCAGCGGTAAGCAGGAACGAACGCCTCACGCCCGGAGACGGGCACAAGGCACTGGCAACGCCGGTAAAGGCGGGCTGGGAAGCCGAGGCAAGTAGGCAGCCTGCAACCCCGAAGACCTGCCTTGCTGAAGACACTCACATGCCCTCCGAGGGGAGCGCCGGGTGGTGGCGGAGCTTCGCTCTGGCACCGGCGGCAACCTGACCAGGGCGGAACAGGAACATCGCTTGCCCGAACTCCAGACCACGCTCGCCGACGTCCTCCCCGACTTTCCCCTTCCTGAGACAGCGCCGGTCATGCAGGTGCGCAAGCGCAACGGCGGCCTCGAGCCCGTCGATGTGAACAAAATTGTGCGAGCCGTCCAGCGCTCGGCGCATGGGCTGACGCACATTGACCCCATGCGTGTGGCCTCAAAGACAATCGGCGGCCTGTTCAACGGGGCGACCACGCGTGAGCTCGACTCGATCTCGATCCAGACCTCGGCCGCGCTCATAGCCGAAGAGCCGGAGTACTCCAGGCTGGCTGCGCGCCTGTTGCATGCGACGATCATGAAAGAGGTTGCCGGGCAGAATATCTACTCGTTCTCGCAGTCGATTGAACTAGGGCGCGAGCAGGGATTGATCGGTGAGGCGACAGCAGCCTTCGTAGTTGAAAACGCCCGCAAGCTGAACAACGCCGTTGATGATGACCTCTCTGACCGGTTTGAGTATTTTGGTCTTAGGACGGTGTACGACCGCTACCTGCTGCGTCACCCGATCACGCGCAAGGTGATCGAGACTCCGCAGTATTTCTTTCTGCGTGTGGCGTGCGGGCTGGCGTTGTCTGTAAGTGAGGCGATCCCGTTTTATAAGTTGCTCGCCGCGCATGATTACATGCCAAGTTCGCCAACGCTGTTCAACTCCGGCACGCGGCATGCGCAGATGTCGAGCTGCTACCTGATCGACTCGCCGCAGGACTCGCTTGATTCCATCTATGACACCTACAAGCAGGTGGCGCTGCTGTCCAAGTTTTCAGGCGGCATCGGGCTGGCGTTTCATCGGGTACGGTCTGAAGGCTCGCTCATCCGGGCGACGAACGGGCTGTCAAACGGGATCGTGCCATGGCTGCGGACACTGGACGCCTCTGTGGCGGCAGTGAACCAGGGAGGCAAGCGCAAGGGTGCAGCGTGCGTCTACCTGGAGCCCTGGCATGCGGATGTGGAGCAGTTTCTCGAGTTGCGAGATAACACGGGTGACGTCTCACGCCGCACGTACAACCTGAACACGTCGAACTGGATCCCTGACTTGTTCATGCGGCGGGTGGACGCGGATGGTGCGTGGTCACTGTTTGATCCGAAAGTAGTGCCGCACCTGACCGACTTATATGGTGCCGAGTTTGACCAAGCCTATGAAAAGGCCGAGATCGATGGGCTTGCAGCGAAGCAGATGAAGGCACGCGACCTGTACGCACGCATGATGCGCACGCTCGCCGAGACAGGCAATGGCTGGATGACCTTTAAGGACACAACCAACCTGCGCTGCAACCAGACCGGCAAGCCCGGCAACGTGGTGCACCTGTCGAACCTGTGCACGGAGATCACCGAGGTGACTTCTCACGATCAGACAGCAGTGTGCAACCTGGGTTCGGTGAACCTGGCGCGGCATGTGACGAACGGAGCGTTTGATTTCGCCAAGCTCGCGCACACGGTGCGGCTGGCTGTGCCCATGCTCGATCGAGTGATCGACATCAATTATTACCCGGTGCCGCAGGCCGCCAGTTCCAACAATGTCTGGCGCCCGGTGGGGCTTGGTGTCATGGGGCTGCAGGATGTTCTCTTTCAGCTCGGTCTTGCATTCGATTCAGCAGAGGCGAAGGAGCTTTCGACCCGCATCCAGGAAGAGATTTACTATCATGCGCTGGTGGCCAGCTGTGAGCTGGCAGAAAAGATTAGTCCGCACGCGGCCTTTGCAGATACCCGCGCCGCCCAGGGCCACTTACAGTTTGACCTATGGGGAATCACACCGAAGGACCTCGCCCGCTGGGATGTGCTGAAGGCGCGCATCCGCAAGACAGGGTTACGGAACTCGCTGCTCATCGCGATCGCCCCCACGGCCACCATTGCTTCAATCGTCGGGTGCTACGAGTGCATTGAGCCGCAGATTTCAAATCTCTTCAAACGGGAGACGCTTTCGGGCGAGTTTCTGCAGATCAATCGCTACCTGGTCGACGAGCTGAAGGCTCGCGGGCTGTGGACCGATGAGACACGAACTCGCATCAAGATGGCCGAGGGCTCGGTGCAGACTATTACCGATCTACCCGAAGATATCCGGAAACGTTACCGGACTGTATGGGAGCTGCCGATGCGCGCCATCATTGATATGGCTGCAGAGCGTGGTGCGTTTATCGACCAAAGCCAGTCGCTGAACCTGTTCGCAGAGTCACCCAACATCGGACGGCTCTCTTCCATGTACATGTACGCGTGGAAGAGTGGCGTCAAAACGACCTACTACCTGCGCTCGCGCCCGGCAACGCGGATTGCCAAAACAACCGTAACGCAGGGCCAGCAGCGCGAAAGTGCCGCCGAGACTGGCGCCGGCGTTGCGCCAGCTATCAGCGCAGTAGCGTGCTCGCTCGATAACCCGGAGAGCTGCGAAGCCTGCCAGTAGCCCATTTAGAGTTGCCGTCTTCTGCGAAGGATCTGCGATTGACCTTTGCTGCAACGACTTAGCCTTTTCCTTGTCACAGTGTTCGCAATATTTGGAGGTTTTCTCATGTCGTCATCTGTTGAAGTACCCGATTCCATCCTCGACCCCGGTCTCTGCCTCACGCTGCGGCCTATGCGCTATCCCACGTTCTTCGAGATGTTCAAGGATGGGATCAAGAACACCTGGACGGTTGAGGAGATTGATTTCTCGACCGACCTTGTCGACCTCAAGCAGCGGCTCACGCCGGCCGAGGTGCACGTCATTCAGCGGCTGGTTGCGTTTTTTGCGACCGGCGACTCCATCGTCTCGAATAACCTGGTGCTCAATCTCTATAAGCACATCAATTCGCCTGAGGCACGGCTTTACTTATCCCGCCAGTTATATGAAGAAGCTGTGCACGTGCAGTTCTATCTCACGCTGCTCGACAACTACATCCCGGAGCCGAGTGAACGTGCAGCAGCCTTTGCTGCGGTCGACAACATTCCCTCCATCGCTAAGAAGGCCGACTTCTGCATGAAGTGGATGGACTCGATCCAGCAGATCGACACTCTGGATACAGACGAGCACCGAAGGCAGTTCCTGCTCAACCTGATCTGCTTCGCCGGCTGCATTGAGGGTCTGTTTTTCTTTGCGGCCTTTGCTTATGTGTACTTCTTCCGCTCACGCGGCATGCTGCATGGCCTGGCCGCAGGCACCAACTGGGTTTTTCGCGACGAGAGCGCGCACCTGGAGTTCGCCTTTGAAGTGGTGAACACCGTACGCGAGCAGCATCCCGAACTCTTCGACAAGCGCATGGAGGCGCAGGTGGTCGAGATGATGCATGGGGCGGTGGACGCGGAACTGCAATTCTCGCAGGACCTGCTCGAGGGAGGTGTAGCCGGTCTCTCCACTGGAGACATGCGCGAGTACCTGCAGTATGTCGCCGACCAGCGACTCGATCGGCTGGGGATGGCCAAAGTCTTCGGCTCGCGCAACCCGTTCGACTTTATGGATCTGCAGGATGTGCAGGAGTTGACTAACTTCTTCGAGCGTCGCGTCTCTGCTTACCAGGTTGCCGTCGAAGGTGAGGTCGCCTTTCACGACGAGTTCTGACTGCGCCTCCAGGAAAATAGGCAGCCCTTACCACGGGCTGCCTATTTTATTGCTTTGGCGACTTACTTGTTCTTTCTGCCTCCGGTAAACGTCGCCACGTCGGGTTCATCCGGGAACGGTTCGATCTCGGCCATGGATGGCAGGTCCGCAATCTCAGAGGTAGGTGCGGCTCGCTCTTCTGACTCGAGCACAGATTCACGCGCGGCCGTTCGGTCATTGAGTGTTGCAGCCAAGCCACGTTCGGCGCCAGTCAGCGGCTCCGCTGAGCCACTGCCAATCTCCGCGGCAGCAGAGGCTGACGGCGCCTGGGCGTTATCGCGCTCAGTCGCAGTCTCGAGCTCTGTGCCCTGGGAAACAGCGGGAGCGGGCGTGAGGCGGTAGCCGGCCCGCTCTGCAGCGCGGGCTGCCGCCATGAGCGATTGCTCGATCTGCGTCACAGCAGTGGCGTCGGGTGCGGTGCCTTTTGCGACGGTGGCGAGGGCCGGGAGTGCTCGCCACCAAAGCAATTGCTCGTAGCTCTCCTTGTTAAAGTAGGTCGCGCCACCAGAGTCGTGAACCCCGGTCAGCCAGCGGACATCGCCCTCAGCCCACACCTGGGGCGGAAACCCGGGGACCGCCGAGGTATCGTCCGCGCTTTCAAGCGTTGAAGGCGCAACGACTGCAAGCCGCACCCGCGCCGCTGCCCGCCACGTGTCTTCGCCTGAGAAGTTCAGCGCGTTGAAGGCTTCCGCAAGCACGTGGCGCAAGCGGAAATGGTCAAATGCCGCGAGCACTGGCGCTCCAGGGTTGGCCTGATCGAGCGACTCTCCAAGTGTTGCAAAGAGCGCCCAGGCCAGCGCCGGCGCCCAGATCGCACCGGCATTGTGGATCGGGCTGCGGCTGGGAAGGATGGAACGCGCAGCGATAGGCCAGGGAGTGGAGAACGCGCTCTCTACCTGTGGCAGGGTCAGCAAGGCATGAAGCCGCTCGCGCAGCTTGGTGGCAAGCAGCGCGGCCTGGTTCTGCGCTTCGGCATCTACCAGTTCCGCCTCAATGCGTTCGGCTCCTGCCGGTGTAGCGCGCGGGGCTTCAACCACGTGCTCCACTCCTGGAACACTGGCGGCAGCCTTGTCCGCAACAGTGGAAGTAGAACGACTTTCCGCGGGGGAAACTACGTCAGCAAGGCCCGGCGCTTCTACTCCTGGTGACTCGACGACCGATGGAGATGCCTGCTCGACCGCGTCACCCTCATCCGCCGGCAACCCGGTCACAGCAGCAGGCGCCAGGCGCGCGTGGTAAGCAGCGCGCGCTTGCTCGAGAAAGGCTACGCCTGTCGTGAGAAACTCGTCGACGACCGGGCTGTCGGGCACCAGCGCCACGCCCGCAGCAATCGGCTTGAGCGAGCGCGGCGCCTCCACCTCTTCGGCAAGTGCCGCCAGCCTGCGCACCAGCGAAGGCGTAAGCGCATGCCGTAGCGCGTCATGAAGGGGCGCAAGTTCGAGTGAGACAAGCGCGCCTTCGAGGTCATCGACCCCGCGACCCTGCAACACGTCGCAGAGCTTGTCCCAGCCGTGTTCGGCATCCACGGTCAGCTCGCGCCAGTCAATCAGCACCGCATAAGAGTAAGCGGCAAGATGAACCTCTATGCCGTGACGCACCATATCAGCCGACCGCCGCAAGAAGGTGAGCCCGGACTTGTTTTCGCGATAGGCAAAGATGCGGTTTGGGTCGTCGGGCAGGGCGAGCGCTTCCTTAAGCTCCTGCTGGCGAAGGCTGCCCGAAGCCTTGTCCATGTAAGCAGCCGACCGGTGAATGGTGCCCCGGGTCTCGGCGAAGGCATTGTGGTAAACGATCAGCGCGCGCTGATCGCCACGGCGGTTGGAGTAGGCAAAAACGTTTTCGTCAACAGTGCCATCGTCCTTCCAAAGGTCGTAGAGCAGGAAGTTTTCGCTCTCGGCGAAGAGCGCCCGATTGTGCAGCAGCGGCGCAATCTCCCGGTGATGACGATCCACCAGGTTCCCCGCCGGTGACTCGTCATAGCGGGGTCGGTAGTACTCCATCCCGTACTTCTCGGTGAAGCCCTCCACCTGCCCGTGGCCGAACATGGGTAGGCCCGGCAGGGTCGCCATCATCGATGCCACGCCGAAGTACTTGTCTCCTGACCCGAACTGGTCGATGGCCGTGCGCTCATCGGGATTGCTCATAAAGTTGACGTACCGCTTCATGATGCCGGGGTCGAACTCGAGCGTCTTCTTCAACACCTCGCGATATTTCGCGTTGTCCTCATCGCGGAGCATCACCATGAAGGCCGAGTTGTAGACCCGGTGCATGCCCAGGGTGCGAACAAAGTAGCCTTCCATAAGCCAGAAAGCCTCGGCCAGCAACAGGGTGCCCGGCACCTCGACCGCGACCCGGTCTACCACCTCACGCCAGAACTCGTTCGGCAGTGCAGCGTCGAACTCTTCGGTGGTCATGGCGTGCTCAGCGCGCGAAGGGATGGAGCCACCGGAGCCCGGTGTTGGAAACCAGAGCCGCTGAATGTGGACCTTCGCGAGCGTCATCGCTGCGTCGAAGCGGATGATGGGAAACAACCTGGCGACGTGCAGGATGGTCTGCATCACCTGCTCACGAACCATGGCGCTGCGGTAGTTCAGCTGCGCGGTGTCGTTCCAGGGGAAGCTGGTGCCATCGTTGCCGTGGTAGACGTACTCGATGTGGCCAGACCATTTATCGCGGCGGCGAAAGACCACGGCTGCATCAGTCTGCTGGTAGTAGTGGTCTTCAATCTTGATCTCGACGCGGTCGTTCCCGGAAAGGTCTGGCCCCTCGAAGCTGTAGGCGGGGTAGGGCGAGTCGGGCCGGGAGAGAAACCACTCCGGGTGCTCGATGACCCAGGTGGAGTCGATGCCCATGTGGTTCGGCACCATGTCGCTGGCCAGGCGCAGGCCGTAGCGGGAGGCGCGGTCGCGCAGATCGCGGTACGCCGGCTCGCCGCCCAGGTTGTGCGCGATGGAGTAGTCGTAGAGCGAGTAGGCCGAGGCGACGGCGGTCTCATTGCCGCACAGACGCTTGATGGTCTGCGAGGCCCGGCTGCGCTCCCACACACCGATCAGCCATAGGGCGTTCATGCCACGGGCAGCCAGCGTTTCCAGCTCCTGGTCCGGGATCTGGTCCAGCGTGCGGATATCCCGGCCGTAGGCGCGAGAAAGTTGATGCAGCCACACGTAGGTGCTCTTGGCGATCATGACTGTGCGTGGCATCCACTCCTGGTCAGGCGAAAAGGCCTCGTACTCGACCGGCGAGGTAGAGAAGTTCGGCACCTCGGCCCCGCCCTTGCTGAAGCCATCCCCGCGGTTCCGGCGCGCCAGGGCCTCTGCTGAAGGAGGGTTGTACTGCAGCCACAGGGCGACCTCTTCTTCCTTGAGCACATCGCCAGCCAGCAACACGCGCCGAAGCAGGTCGCCTACCGCAAAACCCCAGCGCGCGCGCAACCGGGAGAGCTGGTCAGAGAGCGTGCCGCCCTCGCCCTCGCCGAAGACGCTGGTAAGCAACTGCAGCAGCCCAAGCTCCTCTGGGCCGAGCGGAGGCTGGGTGGCGAAGTAGTCGGGCAACTGCTGGGTGACCTCGGCATAGACGGTGGCTTCCTTGAGCGGAGTGTCGTCGAAAAGCTCTTTGAACGGCCTGAATGCGGGGTTCTGATTCGCAAACCAAAGCAGGAGCAGCTCTTCAAAGATGACAGCACGGTGCGACATCTCGCCCGCGGCAGTATCCACGGAGCCATCCAGCCACTCGGCGGCAGTTTCTTTCCCGTTATAAACAGTGGTGCCGGGGAAGCGCTCGACAAAGGCGAGCAGCAAGCGATCCAGCTCCTCAGGCCCGACACGCTCGCTGAACCAGAGCAGTGCATCTTCCATGACACTCGGAGCAACAGTCTCGCGATAGTGCGCCATCATGGCGTGCGCAGCCTCATCAATCAGGCCCATGGCAAACAGCGCACCCGGGTTCACCTGCTCCGCGCCGCGCACCTGGTTCATGCGGTAGGCCAGCTGGCGGCTCGCAGACGGGTTCGCGAACACCGCATTGCCGTTGAAGGAGAACAGGACTTCCTTCACCTGGTACAGGTCGCGAGCCTCGCGCGAGATGTGAAATTCGAACATTACCGTGTCAACTCCTGGCGCCGGATTGCGGCAGCTGTGCGTAGCCGAGCGGGTGCTGCCCGCCCGTTTGGGCGCAAGTACAATCAAACAAGGGTAGATGCGCCCGTAAGCCGGGGAAGTCGCATCCCGCTGATAGTGCCCCTACCAAGCCCCGTATTCCAGCCTAATCCTTTTGCCCCAGGAGCCTCCCAGCGCCATGCCAGATTCGCCACTCGCTCCATCCCTCCATGCAGCTCCTGCCCTGCAAAGCTTTGATCCGGCTCGCCTGACCCCGCAGGAGAACTACAAGCTGCTTACCGGCTCCATTGTGCCCCGGCCTATCGCCTTTGTCTCGACCATGGATGCCCAGGGGGTGCTGAACCTTGCGCCGTACTCGTTCTTTACGGCCGCGAGCGCCAACCCGCCGATCGTCTGCTTTTGCCCGGCGGTACGCGAGCCGAAGCACGGATTGAGCTCGGCCAAAGATACCCTGGCAAACATCGAGGCGACTGGCGAGTTCGTCGTAAACATCGTTTCCGAAGAGATCGTCGAGGCAATGAACCAGACTGCTGCCCAGGTTCCACCGTCGGTCGACGAGTTTGAACTCGCCGGCTTGACGCCAGTCGCCGGTGAACTGGTACGCACGCCGCGTGTGGCCGAGTCACTGGTGCAGATGGAATGCCGTCTGGTCGAAATCGTCGTGGCAAGCAAGCTGCCCCTGGGCGGCAGCATCGTGCTCGGAGAGGTGGTGCGCTTCCACATCGCGGACCAGGTGCTCGGCGACGCCCTGCACATCTCCCCGGAGAAGCTGCGGGCGGTTGGGCGCATGGCTGGGTCGGACTACATCCGCACGCAGGACCGATTCGCACTGGAGCGACCAAAGTAGCAATTCGAGATGTTGCCGAGGCGCCGGCGCGCGCTCGGGTTGACGGCGCGCCAGCTTAGGCTGGGAGGACTGCTCGCTCAGACCGGGCCGGCTCGCTGGATTGCCTTTGAGCAGCGTAAAGCTTGTACTGGTTCTTCCCGCGCCCCTTGGCTACATACATGGCGATGTCTGACCTGGTGAGCAGCTCCTCTGCGGTGTGGCCCAAGCGGGGGTAGATCGCGATGCCGATGCTGCTGGTGACCGCAATCGTCTGCCCGGCCACCTGCATGGGTGCGCGCAGCGTGGTCAGGATGCGATCCGCCATCGCAACCGCGTTGGCTTCGTCATGGAGATCAGGCATGACGAACAGGAATTGGTCGCCGCCCACGCAGATCACTGCCTCCACCGCGACGCGGTAATGACGATTCCATCCTTCACTTTGACCGCCTGCACGCGGATCCAGCCACTGACCACGTCCTTGTCCGCCACCGAGAACTCATGCACCGGAGGCTTCCCCGTTTGCACCACTTCGCGGTACAGGTCCACCGGCCGGGAGTCCGGTTGATCGGTGGCAACTCACACATGCGCCTGCCCAGGAGCGACAAGGCGTGTCGATAGGCCATGGTACAAGCTGTTCTGGTTACCTCCGCGTGCCTGCCACAGGGTGCCCCGCAGGCGCACCTTCTTTGCGGAACGCTGCTGCTGCTTGCATACGCTTGCTACAATAAGGCGAAGGCCGGGCCGCTTAGCCTATGAACTTTGGTAGCGCAGGCGCCGGAACTTCATCATGACAGAAACCGCGATCCCGGAAGCACTGACCTTCGACGACGTCCTGCTCGTCCCCGCCTACAGCGAAGTAGTTCCCGCACAAGCCTCGACGCAGACCCGGCTCACCCGCAAAATTTCGCTCAACACACCCCTGCTCTCAGCCGCCATGGACACGGTAACCGAGTCGCGACTGGCGATCGCTATGGCGCAGCAGGGCGGCCTTGGCGTGATCCATCGCAACCTCACCATTGAGCAGCAGGCGACCGAAGTCGACAAGGTCAAGCGCTCGGAGTCCGGCATGATTGTCGATCCGGTGACCATCGCGCCGGACGACCTGATCTCGGATGCGCTGGACGTGATGCGTCGGTACAAGATCTCGGGCGTCCCGGTCACGCAGGACAAGAAGCTGGTCGGCATCCTGACCAACCGCGATCTGCGGTTCGAGACGCGGACCGACATCCCGGTCGCCGACGTGATGACGAAGAAAAACCTGATCACGGTCCCGGTCGGCACCACTCTGGAAGAAGCCGAGCTGATCCTGCACGAGCATCGGGTCGAAAAGTTGCTGGTCGTCAACGGCGGCTACGAGCTCAAGGGCCTGATCACGGTCAAGGACATCCAGAAGAAGCTCAAGTACCCAAATGCGTCCAAGGACGACCAGGGGCGTTTACGCGTGGGTGCAGCGATCGGCGCAACCGGCGATTATCTTGAACGGGCGGCCGAGCTGATCGCGGCCAAGGTCGATGCGCTCTCGATAGACTCGGCGCACGGGCACAGCTCGCGCGTGCTGCAGGCGGTGCGCGATGTGAAGGCGCGCTTCCCCGGGATCGACCTGCTGGCCGGCAACGTGGCTACCTACGAGGGCGCGCTGGCGCTGATTGAAGCGGGTGCGGACGCGGTGAAGGTCGGCATTGGGCCGGGTTCGATTTGCACGACGCGCATGGTCACGGGCGCCGGTATGCCGCAGATTACTGCCATCGTCGAGGCCGGACGCGCCTGCCGCGAGCACGATATTCCGTTGATCGCCGACGGCGGCATCAAGTATTCGGGCGACGTGACCAAGGCCATTGCGGCCGGGGCCGACTCGATCATGATCGGCTCCCTGTTTGCCGGGGTCGACGAGAGCCCGGGCGAGACGATCCTCTACCAGGGCCGCAGCTTCAAGGCCTATCGCGGCATGGGCTCGCTCTCGGCCATGGCCCAGGGTTCGGGCGAGCGCTACTTCCAGTCCACGCGCGACCTCGACACGGCACCCGTGAGTACCGAGGGCGTCGTCGCCCGGGAGCGCAGCGGCAACAATCGTCTGGCCAAGTTTGTCCCTGAAGGGATTGAGGGTCGCGTGCCACATCGCGGACCGCTCGAAGCCATGGTGCACCAGTTGGTTGGTGGCCTGCGCTCCGGCATGGGCTACCTGGGGTGCAACACCATCGCCGAGCTTAAGACGAATGCGCGTTTCGTGCGCATCTCCGGAGCCGGCCTGCGCGAGAGCCACGTGCACGATGTCATCATCACAAGAGAAGCACCCAACTACCACGTGGAGTAGGCAACGCTTAGCTTCCTGCATTCACTTAAGTCATTACATGCAACATAGAAAGATTGCGACTCGCAGCATGTAGTGCGCCGATCGCGGCCGCAACCGGCCTCGGCGGGCGAAACCGAACGGATCGCGTGCCAGAGCTCCGATCCAAGGACTTGTCCGCACACCAGGGTAATGATTCTCTTCACTCCCCTGACTACCTACCTACGCTGAACTGCTACGCTCAGCTTTGTTTTTGAGACCACTCGGTAGGAGCTTAGACTTGAAGTTGATCCTCGCGATAGCCCTTTGTCTGTTAGTACCAGTCCATGCTTTCGCAGCTAATGGCGGATATAAAGTCGCCTATGATGGCGGCTCGGTAGACGGCCTGAAAGCCGGCCAGAAACTGGAGTTGTATGTCGAGTCAAATCAGATTCGACTGGTGGCGGACGGTCATCCTCCGCTGATGATTCCAGCTAACTCGGTCACGGAAATCTCTTACGGCGAGGATGTACATCGTCGTGTGGGTGCGGCGATCGGTCTCGCCGTCGTGTCGTTTGGAGTAGGTGCCCTTATGGCGCTTAGCAAGTCCAAGAAGCACTTCATCGGCATCACCTGGACCGATGGCGCAAGGCACGGCGGCTTTGCTATGCAGTGTGACAAGAGCGACTATCGCGGCGTGTTGACCGGGCTTGAAGGGGTCACAGGGAAAAAGGCTGTTGACTCGGCAGCGCTGACGGTCAAGAACTAGACCCCGGAGCGCATTCAGCGTATCGCCGATCTGATCTTAGGAGTCATCGGCTGGTGAACGAGCGGATGTCCTTACCGATGTGGCTTTAAGTTGGCGAAGCATACGGCGCCATGGCGACCTGACCGTCTGCTTTGACCCGGCAATCTGACCTAGGCAGACGTTTCAACAGCGGCAGAGCCCAAGCGATCTGCCGCTGTTTGCTTTTTGTCAGCGCGCTCGAAAGAATGGCACCATGAGGGTTGCGACGGCTCAAAGGCCTGCGGCGGCCGGTTACGGTTCGCGCCACTATCGGCCTCGATTGCTCACGCTTACAGCTGTCCTCCTGGCGCTCCTTGTCACCGTGACTCCCTACTCTCATGCCCTCCAGCAAGGTGCGTCCGCCGACAGCGCCCCGACGGTGCATGGCACAATCATCAACTCGGTCACTCACCAGCCTATTGCGCGGGCTCTGGTGACCTGTGCCTCCGAATCGATGCTGACCGACAACGAGGGGCGCTTCTCCTTTACGCTTGAGCCCACCGCCGGCACACCGTTCACACTGATGATGCAGGCGCGGCGGCCAGGCTACTTCGCACCGAGCGGTTCGCAGTTCGCGACCGCGAATGTGATGGTTCCCGCGTCCAGCGTCGAGGTTACCCTGGCGCTCACGCCGGCTTCGGCCATCGTAGGCGCGCTGACCCTGCCAGGCGATGACGCGGCGGACGGGCTACAGGTACAGCTCCTGCACCGGGAGATCCGCAACGGCCGCGCCCGCTGGGCGACCTTCCGCTACACCCAGGCCACCAGCGAGGGCCGCTTCCGCTTTGGCGGCCTGGCTGCAGGGACCTACCTGGTGCACGTGGGCGCCTCGCTTGACCCGGCCCCCGCGCAGAGCGAGCGCATCCGCTCCGGCTACATGCCGGTCTTCTATCCGTCTGCGCGCGAGCTCTCCGCAGCCGGCGTGCTGACCGTAAGCGCCGGCCAGCAGGTTGAAGCCAAGATGGCGCTCACTCGCGAGCCTTTTTATCCCGTCGCCATCCCGGTGGCAGGCGAAACCACGCGCGGCATCAACTTTGAGATCTCGAGCGACACGCTCCTCGGCCTGCAGGCGCGCTTCTCACCGCAGGATGGCATGGTGCACATGGAGCTGCCGAGCGGCCACTACCGCCTGGAGGGTCACGGCTTTGGGCCAACGCCGCTCACCGGGCAGCGAGAGTTTGACGTGAACGCCGCGCCCCTTCGTGGTCCAGCGATCACGCTCACTCCCACTGGCCGCATCCCGGTGACTGTGCATGCTGACCTCAGCCACACCAGGCAGGCGCCGCCCGAGCAGGGTCGCGCGCTCACAGCCGCGGGACAGGTTGGAATCGATCTGCAGAGTGACAGCGCCTCCGCCGGGGGGCGCGGTGGACGGGTCAGCTTCCAGGACGATGCAAGCTCCGGGCAGACCGCGATCTCCTATCTCACCGGCGCGACCCCCGGCAGATACTGGCTCAACCCGCATGCATACACGGGCTACGTGGTTACGGCCACCAGCGGCGGCGTGGACCTGCTGGAGGAGCCGCTCGTGATCGGGGCCGATGGGTCCGCCGCTCCCATCTCCATCTCGGTGCGGGACGACGTGGCCACGCTTGCTGTAACGCTTGGCGGCAGCCTCTTGCAGGCGACCGGCGCGGCGGCAGCTGGGACCGGTGTGCCGGCACAGGTCTACCTCTATCTCGTGCCGCGATCAGGGGCAGGCGAGTACCGCAGCGACGCCTTTGACCTCAACGGGACCTTGGAGCTTTCAAGTCTTGCGCCAGGCAGCTACCTTGCCTTTGCTGCGACTGTGCAGCAACAGATCGAGTACCGCAATCCAAAGGTAATGGCATCGCTTGGCCGCCAGGCGCGAGCTGTCACCCTGCAACCAGGCGGGTCAGAGAGCGTCACCCTCGACTCGCTGGCCGACTTGTCTGCGCTTGCAGGCGGAGGCGCGCCATGATGGTTGCGGGGGGCAGTCGCGGAGCGCAGGGCTTGCTGCTGGTCGCCTGTGCCTTGCTCGGCCTCTCCGGACGCGCACAAACCAACACTGCCCCCTCTGGCGGATACCGGATCAGCGGCCACGTGGTTAACGCCGGAACAGGAGCCCCCCTGGCCGGGGCGGAAGTAGCCATCGTTGCTGTGCCGGACAGTCCGCGCTCCGAGAGCGACGATTCGCCTCCGCAGCCGCGCAATCTCGCTCGTGGCGGACGGCGAGGCGGCCCGCAGTCAGTCGCGTTGCAGGCAGTCGTTACTGGCGAGGATGGCAGCTTCCTCTTTCCTCAGCTGCCCGCGGGCAAGTACCGCCTCACCGGCAGCCGGCGCGGCTTCATCGAGTCGGCATATGAGGGGCACGGCTTCTACTCAAGCGCCATTGTGACAGGCGAGAAGCTGGCCAGCGAAGGGCTTACGCTGCGCTTGTCAGCCGGCGCTGTCATCGGTGGCGCTGTCACCGATAGCGGGGGCGACCCCGTTGACGAGGCGGCGGTGAACCTCTATCGCCTCAGCGACGATGGCCTGGGCAGCATTCACCTCTACCGGTCTGTCAACACCAACGACCTGGGCGAGTACGAGTGTGCTCACCTGCCACCTGGCACCTACTTTGTCTCGGCTACTGGCCGCGTGTGGTACGCGAGCCGCAATGTCGACCAGGCGGAGTCGCACCAGGCGGTCGCGCCCGGGCAAAACCTTGACGTGCTGTACGCCCGCACCTACTACCCGGAGACCAGCGACTTCCATGCGGCGAGCCCGGTCCCGGTACGCGCGGGCGATCGCATCCATGCCGACCTGCACCTCGTCGCCGTGCCTGCTGTCCATCTCACTGCGCCTGTCCAGTCTGGCGAGAGCGAGGCGGATGCCCATCGCGTCATGATGCCCTCGGTCTCACTGCCTTCGGTCTTCGACGACCGCGACCCGGCGCCAGGCTACGGCGGCGGCATGGTCTCGATGAACCAGGATCACGGGCAGCAGGTGGTCTCGATCAGCGTAGCGCCGGGTGAGTACGAGGTGGAACTGAACGGCAGCACCATGCACGTGAACGCGAGCGGTGGCGACCTACAGCTCCGTCCAGAGACGGCCATGCCGTCGGCCAGCGTAACAGGCAAGCTGGGGGCTGCAGCCGGGACAGCGCTTTACGATCCGCTCTCGGTCACCCTGGTGCCGGCGGACGGACGAGGCCGAGGCGCTGGGGCCGAGGTGACGCACGATGGCAGCTTTACCGTCGAGCAGGTGCCGCCAGGCGCTTACGTACTGCAGGTCAATGCTCGCGGTCGTCCGCTGACCGTTACGCAGATGGAGGCTTCCGGCGCACCGGCGGCCGGGCGCGTGCTGACAGTCGGGACGCAGCCGGTGAACCTTGCGGCCCTTGTCGCGCCAGCCTCGTCTGTGTTGCTCGGCATAGCCCAGGAAGCGGGCAAGCCGCTTGCGGGCGTGATGGTGGTCCTGGTACCGCAGCAGATCGAGGATCACCTGCTCTTCCGGCGTGACCAGACCGATTCCGACGGGAGCTTTGTCCTGCGTGACCTAGCGCCGGGCCGGTACACGGTGGTTGCTATCCGGGATGCTTGGGAGCTTGACTGGGCTCGACCATCCGTTATTGCTGCCTACTTGCATCACGGCGAGCAGGTGACCATGACCGATGGCGATAGCAAGGTGGCCCGGCTACCCAGGCCGGTGGACGTGCAGCCGCGCTGAGTTTCCTCGCACGGCTGCGCGGCTCGCAGCGAAAAAGCTACATCGTCATCCCAGGCATTGGCGTCATGGTGATGACGCCGCAGGCGATACGTCCGCCGGCGCTCCCGGTCGGGTCCGTCATCATGTCATCCGCCTTTTCGTGGATCATGAGCGCGGTGCCGCCGTTCGCGAAGACGGAGTTTGCCGCGCCGGGCGTCAGCGTCACGTCCTTTGCGACGAACTCCTTCTTCACGGTGCCGTCCGCACCCACGGTCAGGTTTAAAGGCAGATCGCCGTTATGGTGTCCGTCCGGATTGTTGATGCCGTGCTTCTTCATGTCAGGATTGAAATGGCCGCCGGCTGACTTGAAGTCGGGTGCGTCGCACTTTGCATTCTGATGAATGTGGATGGCGTGCTCGCCCGGAGGCAGGTTCATCAGCGAGACCTTGAACTCGACACCATCCTTCTTCTGGTCGAGCATAGCCTTGCCGGCGTCCTTGCCATCTGCTGTCTTGAGCATGACGGTCAGCTTCTTGGGTGCCTTCATGCTGCTTTGCGCGCCCGCTGCCAGTGCTGAGCAGGTCAAGAGCGACACGCAGCCAGCCATCCTGATTCCCATCTGAAAAGCCTTCATCGCGTCTTCCATCCTTCAAGTTAGTGTTCAGCCCAGGCGCGGCGGAGATGCAGGTCGCCCGCCACAAAGCATAACTGAAAGCAGCGCGCTTGTTACGCAGCTCGTCCAGCCTCGATGTTGATATCAATCTTCACGTCATCGCCAAGCGCGTTGTCGCCCGACTTGAGAGTGCCATTCCATACCAGGCCAAAGTCCTGGCGGTGGATCGAAGTTGTCGCCTCAAAGCCGCGCGACACAGACTTGCCATCCATCCCGGTCTGCTCCTTGCTCGCCGTTACGTGCAGGGTGACAGGCTTGGTGACACCATGCAGGGTCAGGTCGCCGATCACATCGAAGCCTTCGTCCGTCTTCGTCACGCTTTTGCTCTTGAAGGTCATCTTCGGATACCTGGCCGTGTCGAAAAAGTCAGGGCTCTTCAGGTGCCCGTCCCGCTGGGTCACGCCTGTGTCCACCGTGGTTACGTCGATGCTCGCCTCTACCGTCGACTTCGCAACCTCCTTCGCGTCATACGTGATGCTGCCGCTGATATTGCCAAAGCGTCCGTGCACGTTTGAGATGGCCATGTGGCGGATGGTGAAATCGGCCTCGGAGTGGGCTGGGTCCACCTTGTAGGTGGCGCTTTGACCAAAAGACGCGGCGGAGCCGGCAAGAACTACGGCAGTGGTGAGAGTCAACGATGTACTGCGGAGAACACGGGAAAGAGAACCTGTCATAAACGAGCTCCTTGTGGGTGCGGTGCGATGCCAAGCGCAGCGCGCTGACTTCACCCAGCGAAAGGATTCGCCTAGGAGGGAAGACGGCGCAAATAGTTGTCATCACACGGAGGGCTGCGCACCGCATCGGCGACGATATACCCGGCGGCAGGATTTCAGCCGGCCGAGCGAGCCAGTTCCAGGAGGTCTCGCAACTGCAGCAACTGAGCATCAGTCATCCTGGGCATCTGGGCTCTTGCAATTTCGGCGGACGGCTGGTCGAGCGCTGCCAGCGTGGCCAGGCCTTCGGTCGTGATGCAGGCCACCACCAGGCGCCGGTCCGTCAGCGAGCGCTCACGGGTGAGCAGCCCGGAGGCAGTCAGGCGATCGAGCAGGCGAGAGACATCCGGCACAGGCGTAATGAGCCGCTCTGCGATCTCGAAGCGGCAAAGGCCATCCCGCCCTGCTCCGCGCAGGATTCGAAGAACGTTGTATTGCGTCAGGGTGATGCCGTGAACCTTGAGCGCCTGCTCAAACGAGTGCTGGAGAAGCGCAGAAGTGCGGGCCAGGCTGAGCAGGACCTCATGGCGAAGGCTTGCGAACGGCTTGGTCTGCCTGATTTCCTGCTGAAGTCGAGTGGCCATAAGCGTTTCCAGGGTACCCGGGGGGGATGGTGGAGCTGAGCGGGATCGAACCGCTGACCTCCTCGTTGCGAACGAGGCGCTCTCCCAACTGAGCTACAGCCCCATCAGGGCAGGACACGCTAGGTAGAGTATAGCCGCTTGGCGTTGCGGAAGAAACCGCATGCCACAGACATGCGGGCCGAACCAGGAGGCGCAACCTCTTTCCTTAACACATCTTCTGTTTTCGGGAGACATCAGTGGAAGAATCTATGAAAAAAAGGTTGACCCGGCACCTCGCAGCTATTATTTTCTAGAGGTGCCCGCTCGGAAGCTGTCTCCGGGGACACTCTCGAAACCCACAGGCGATTACAAGAATTGTCGGCCAACAAACAGATCGCGCCTCGCGCGACTCCGGGCGAGGCGGAACAGAGTTTTCGCTGCATGAACCCGGCAATCAGCCAACCGTTACTACGGTGCCAGTCAAGATAAAAAGTGAGCCAATGCTGGCTCGGCCGCGTCTATATCCTTAGAAAGCCTAAGAAGCATTCCAACGACGAGTGTAGGCTCTTACCGCTTCAGATGCCGTGCGCATCTTGGCAATCACCTGATTTGAGGAGAAACAAGGCAATGCGCTCTGACCTGATTTTTGGGGCTCTGGCCCACCTGGAAAACCGCTATCAGCTTTGCCAGTTGGCATCCAAGGCCGTCCGCAAACTGCATAAGCCGAACACCCGCGTGCAGGAAACAACAAATGACGTGTTGACGCGCTTCCGGCAGGCGGATCCTGCGGCTGAGAAGCTGCAACAGGTCGTGTCGCCGATCGCCGACCAGCAACGCCGCGCAGCCTAAGTCGGCCTCGGGATGGGCCCTTGCCCCGTCCGCGGGGCCCAGGCCGGCCTTCTTGTCTGCTCCCCCAGGTGGAGCGGATTTGGCTTGGTGGTCTCACATTCGCGTCACCGCAGCCCAGACCCGGCTCTTCCTAATACTGACCTCTTCCTCAATCCCCCACCGCGTAGCGATCTTCCCTCCGGTACGACTCTCCTCCTCAACAGCGACTCATCCTCCAGGTGACAATGACCATCCTAGAATTGAAAGAAAAGAACATAACCGAGCTGAGCCGCATTGCGCGCTCCCTTGATATTCCCGGAGCCAGCGGGCTTCGCAAACAAGACCTGATCTTCAAGATCCTCCAGGCACAAAGCGAAAAGGAAGGGCACATCTTCGCCGAAGGCGTGCTCGAGATCCTGCCAGATGGCTACGGGTTCCTACGCTCGCCGGACTATAACTACCTCCCGGGACCCGATGATATCTACGTTTCGCCCTCGCAGATCCGTAAGTTTGATCTGAAAACCGGCGACACTATCTCCGGTAACGTGCGGCCACCTCACGAAGGAGAAAAGTACTTTGCCCTGGTCAAGATCGAGGCCATCAACTTCGAGTCGCCCGAGGAGACCCGCAACAAGATCCTCTTCGACAACCTGACCCCCTTGTACCCGCAGGAGCGGATCAAGATGGAGACAGTGCGGGAGTCAATCTCCGGACGCGTGATGGACATGCTCACCCCGATCGGCAAGGGCCAGCGTGGCCTGATCGTTGCCCCGCCGCGTACCGGCAAGACCATGCTGCTGCAGGCGATCGCCAACTCGGTCACGGCCAACCACCCGGAGGTCGCGCTGATCGTGCTGCTCATCGACGAGCGCCCGGAAGAAGTCACGGACATGCAGCGTTCGGTGAAGGGTGAAGTCGTCTCCTCTACGTTCGACGAGCCC
Organism: Candidatus Babeliales bacterium; assembly: GCA_964658255.1. Taxonomy (GTDB): domain Bacteria; phylum Acidobacteriota; class Terriglobia; order Terriglobales; family Acidobacteriaceae; genus EB88. The sequence continues at coordinate 17,067 of CAZZYO010000009.1, read as the reverse complement.
GCAGCGCGTCACGTGCAGGTAGCCGAAATGGTGATCGAGAAGGCCAAGCGACTGGTCGAGCACAAGCGCGATGTCGTCATCCTGCTCGACTCGATTACGCGGTTGGCCCGCGCCTACAACACCATCGTTCCACCGAGCGGCAAGGTGCTCTCGGGCGGCGTCGACTCAAACGCACTCCAGCGTCCGAAGCGCTTCTTTGGCGCGGCACGCAATATTGAAGAGGGCGGCTCGCTGACCATCATCGCCACTGCGCTCGTAGATACCGGTTCCCGCATGGACGAGGTCATCTTCGAAGAGTTCAAGGGTACCGGCAACATGGAAGTCATCCTTGATCGCAAGCTCATTGACAAGCGTGTCTTCCCGGCGATTGATATCCAACGCTCCGGCACGCGTAAGGAAGAGTTGCTCATCACCAAGGAAGATCTCAGCCGCGTCTGGGTACTGCGCAAGGTGCTTAACCCGCTCTCGCCTGTCGAAGCCATGGAGTTGCTCGTCGACAAGTTAGGCAAAACCCGCAACAACGCGGAGTTTTTGCATAACATGAGCTCGTTGTAACTTAGGCAGGCTAGATAGCACTTGTAAGTGCGTTGGGGCTAGTTCCACGTGGACCCTATCGACCCGAGGCAATCACATCCTACCGAGTAGACGCGTGTCATCCTGGGCGCCACCCAGGCGTCAACGAGTGTTCTTCGCTCGACTGGGTGGCAAGCGAAAATCTCCAGCTGAGCTGCTGCGCAGGTAGTCAGAGTTAAAACTCCACCTTCAGCGAATCGAGCGCAGGCAGCACCGCAG
>CAZZYO010000009.1:0-16265 GCA_964658255.1 Candidatus Babeliales bacterium | reverse complement strand
CACCCGCACGGCTACCCGCTCCGCCACCACCGCCGGGTCCTGGTTCGCCAGGGCAAGCGCCGCACCAGCGTCCGCGGCCTCGACGATGCTGAAGCCGACAATCTCTCCGCCATCGGTGACCGGCCCGGCGACCTTGTACCGTCGCCACTCAATCTGCTCGCGCAAGAAGCCAAGCTGCGCACCCATCAAGTCCTCGCCGTCGTCGGGCTCGTTCCATTTGGCTCCCTTGACGAGAAAGCACAGGTAGTATGGCTTCAGGTTTCGCGGAATATTCTTCGGTCTCTTTGCTGCTTCTGCCACGGTGCGCTCCTGTTGGCGAGCATAGCGCATGCCGTGGTCATCAACCGCAACCAGAGTGGACGGAATCTGGTCCGGGCTCATCTACACTTGGCATATGCCTGTCGCCGAACGCCTTTACTATAACGACTCAGAGCAACGAAGCTTTTGCGCGAAGGTGGCAGACATCCGCGAGTACGCGCGCACTGACGGGCAAAGCCAGTGGCAGATCGCGCTCGATCGCACCGCCTTTTACCCCACGAGCGGCGGCCAGCCCTTCGATCGAGGCACGCTGACCGCGCAGGCGCGCAGCGGAGCGGAGCTGGTTGCTGAGATCGAGGAGGTGAGCGAGGACGAGGATGGAGAGGTCTGGCACTCGACCCGAAAGCCGCTCCTCGCCGGTACCGAGGTGACAGGAACCATTGACTGGCCGCGTCGCCTGGACCACATGCAGCAGCATAGCGGGCAGCACCTGCTGTCGGCAGTATTTGCCGCGGAGTGCGGCGCGCGGACGGCATCCTTCCACCTGGGCGAAGGCGCGTCCTCCATTGATCTCGCGGTGACCACTCCTGAAGAACAGCAGGCGATCCTCGCCGCCCTGGCAGAGGTAGAGCGGCAAGCGAACCAGTACATCGCCGAGGACCGGCCGGTAACCCTGCGCACCGTAACAGCGGATGAGGCGCAGGCACTGCTCGCCTCCGGAGCGCTGCGCAAGCTGCCGCCACGCGCCGGGTCAATGCGGCTGGTTGAGATAGCGGGGCTGGACCTGAACGCATGCGGCGGCACGCACGTGCAGACGCTCGGACAGATTGGCAGCCTGCTGCTGCGTGGCACAGAAAAAACGCGCAACGGCTTGCGGGTCGAGTTTGTCTGTGGACTGCGCGCGGTGGCTGCGGCTCGCGCGGACTGGGAGGCTCTTACGGCAGCGGCATCCCTGCTCTCCGTTCGTCGCGAGGACACGCCGGGCGCGGTGCAGCGCCTGCTCACCGACGCGAAAAGCAGCGCCAAGGCGCAGGTCCGCCTCCGGGAAGAACTGGCCCGGCATCATGCCGTTCAGCTTGCCGTGGAAGAGAGGATCGAGCAAGGTCTGCGGCTGGTGCGACGCAGCTTTGCGGAGCGCGATCCAGACTACATCAAGCTGCTTGCCTCGAGCCTGGTCGCAAGCGTCCCGCAGACTATTGCTGTCTTTCTTTCCACGCTGGAAGAACCGGCAACCCTGGTGCTCGCCTCAAGCGCCTCGCTGCACTGCGGATGCGGTGCACGCCTGAAAGAAGCTCTTGCCCAGCGCGGTCTGCGCGGGGGCGGCTCGGCGGACATGGCGCAGGCCGTGCTGCCGCGAGCCGTGGCCGAAAGCCTGGCAGCGGAGCTCAGCGCGCAGCTTGCTGCCGAGTTTCGCCACGTGCAGGTCTAGACTCGTCCACCAGCGCACCACCCTGGGCCTAGCTCCAGTAGCTGCGGTCGAGCGTCCGGTACTGGATCGCCTCGGCTATATGGGGGAGCGCAATGGCTTCCGCGCCTTCGAGATCGGCAATGGTGCGTGCGACCTTGAGGATGCGGTCGTGCGCGCGCGCAGTAAGCCCCTGCTGCTGCATCGCGCGTTCCAGCAGCCGTTCTGCCTCCTGTCCCAGCTCACAAAAAGTTCGGATCTGCCGCGTACCCATCTGCGCGTTCGAGTAAATCTTTTCGGCTGCCGCGACAAAGCGCACCCGCTGTCGTTCGCGCGCGGCCAGCACCCGGTCACGGATCGCCGCCGAGCTCTCGGCCGACTGCCCGGAGCGCAGCTCGCGATACTGCACGGCAGGCACCTCGATGTGAATATCAATGCGATCGAGCAGCGGTCCGGAAACCTTTGCGACGTAGCGCTGGATGATCGGCGGTGTGCAGTGGCATTCCCGCGACTTGTCGTTAAAGTACCCGCACGGGCACGGATTCATCGCAGCCGCAAGCATGAAGCGCGCCGGAAAGCTGAGCGACATGGACGCGCGCGCAATCACCACGTTGCCGTCCTCGAGCGGCTGGCGCATCACCTCGAGCACGTTGCGAGGAAACTCCGGCAGCTCATCAAGAAAGAGCACACCGTTATGCGAGAGCGAGACCTCGCCCGGTCGCGGCACGGCACCGCCGCCAATCAATCCCGCGTCCGAGATCGTGTGGTGCGGCGCGCGAAAGGGTCGTTCCGTGACCAGGCCAGCGTTCGGGTCGAGCACGTTTGCAACCGAGTGGATCTTCGTCGTCTCGAGCGCCTCGCCCAGGCTTAGCGGCGCAAGGATGGTCGGCAGGCGCTTGGCAAGCATGGTCTTGCCCGAGCCCGGCGGCCCGATCATCAGGATGTTGTGGCCGCCTGCAGCCGCTACTTCGAGAGCGCGCTTGGAGCCCTGCTGTCCGCGCACATCGGCGAAGTCGACATGGAAGTGCTGCTGCTCATCGAGCAGTTCCGCTGGGCTGATGCTGCATGGTTCGACCTGGATGCCGCCGTTCGCGTGTGCATTGAGAAGTTCGCGCACCTGGTTGAGCGTCTCCACCGGGTAGACTTTTACGCCCTCAACCACGGCTGCCTCGCGCGCGTTGGAGGCGGGCACGATCAGGTTCCTGATGCCTCGCTCTTTGGCCTGCACGGCGATGGGCAGCATGCCAGGCACCCGCCGCAGTCCGCCGTCGAGTCCCAGCTCGCCGATCAGGAGGAAGTCGCTCAGGTCTCGTAGCTGCAGCGCTCCGTAAGCGCTCAGGATGCCGATGGCAATCGCGATGTCAAAGCCTGAGCCTTCCTTCTTGAGGTCGGCTGGCGCCAGGTTCACGGTGATGCTGGTGGGCGGAATCTGAAATCCGGAGTTTTTGATTGCCGCGCGCACGCGCTCGCGGCTCTCACGCACCGCCGAGTCAGGCAGGCCAACCATGTAGAAGCGATCTTCGATCGTCTTGATGCCGGCGAAGTCAACTTCCACATCGATGATGTGCGCATCGATGCCGTAGACCGCGGCGCTGAACACTTTTGCGAGCATAGAGTGGGTGTGGCGATGCTGAGTCTAGCAGTCGCGCAGAGCTCTCCTGTCGCAAACCGGCGCACTTGGTGACCTTCGGCATACTTGGCGCCAGACTGCCTTTTCATGCGACCGGATTCCACTCCCGTCCATCCAAAAGGCGGAGGAGATCTCTCGTGGACACAGTACTGATTACAGGGGCAAACAAGGGCATCGGCTACGAAGTCGCGCGGCGACTGGCCGAGCGCGGGATGCGGGTGCTGATGGGCGCACGCGACCGTGAGCGTGGAGAGCGTGCGATTTCTGGTTTGCGAGAGCAGAGCCTTGGCGAGGTGCACTTCGTCCACATCGACCTGACCAGCGAGGCGTCTATCGAGCAGGCCGCCGCCGAGGTCAAGGATCGTTTCCGCTCGATCGACGTGCTGATTAACAATGCCGGAGTCAGCGGTGGATTCGTTGCTCCCAGCCAGACAACACTGGCCTCTCTTCGCGAGACATTCGAGACCAACTTCTTCGGCACGTTTGCAGTCACGCAGGCTTTCCTGCCGCTCCTTCGCCCTTCCATGCACCCGCGCATCATCAATGTTTCGAGCGGTCTTGGTTCGATCGCGCTGCACCAACCCGGCGCTATCTACGCCGAGTACAACGCGCTCGCCTACTGCGCTTCCAAGACGGCGTTGAACGCGTTTTCGGTCATGCTCGCCAATGAGCTCCGCGAGAGTGGCATCAAGGTCAACTCGGTTGACCCGGGCTACACCGCGACAGATCTGAATAACAACAGCGGTCCGCAGACCATTGCCGAGGGCTCGGAAGCAATCGTTACGCTGGCCACTGCCGGGCCCGACGGCGCAACCGGCGGATACGTGGATCGCCATGGCACTCTGCCCTGGTAGCTACAGAGCTATCACGGTCTGCATCTAGAATCGGATACGTGAAGACCAGCTTTTTTGACCTGTTCAAGATTGGCATCGGCCCATCCAGCTCACATACGATGGGGCCGATGCTGGCTGCGCGCAGCTTTGCGCTTTCGCTGCGTAGCGCGGGTGTTGTCGACCAGGTGGTCCGGGTCAGAGTTTCACTCTACGGTTCTCTTGCACTGACCGGCCGCGGACATGGCACCGATCGGGCCGTGCTGCTTGGCCTGCTGGGCGAGCGTGCCAGTGAAATCGACACCAACAGCATTGAACCCAAGCTGGCGCAGGTTCGCGCAAGCGGACAAGTCCTGCTCCTCGGCGCGCACGCCATTCCATTCGACGAAGGTGCAGACCTGCTATTTGAAACGGGAATTATGGTGCCCCCCGGCGCCGCGATGCAGCACCCGAACGGCGTGCGCTTCACTGCTTTCGACAAAGCCGATTCTGTCCTGTTGCAGTCAACCTATTTCTCCATCGGCGGCGGGTTCATCGTTGCCGACGGCGAGACGGCAACCTCTGCTCCTCTCATGACCCAGGCAGCTATGCCGTATCCATTTCGCAGCGCGGCCGAGTTACTTGCCCTGGCGCACGCGCATGCGGTTTCGATCGCGGAGCTGATGCTGCGGAACGAATCGGCATTGCGGCCACGACAGCAGGTGCGTGAGGACGTGCTGCACATCTGGCAAGTCATGCTGGATGCGATGGAGCACGGCATGGCAACCGAGGGCATCTTGCCGGGCGGCCTGAACGTGCGCCGGCGTGCCGCGCGGCTCGCCGCACGCCTCAACGTGCGTGCTGCTGAGGGCCAGGTCGCGGGGCAGATTGCGGACCCGCTCGCGCCGCTCGACTGGGTGACGGTGTTCGCAATGGCTGTGAATGAAGAAAACGCAGCGGGTGGCCGCGTAGTGACCGCTCCCACCAACGGCGCTGCCGGCGTGGTGCCCGCGGTCGCCCGCTACTATCGCGACTTTATTCCCGGCGCAGATGACGAAGGTCTGCTGCGATATTTCCTCACCGCTGCTGCAATCGGCGTGCTGTACAAGGAAAATGCTTCGATCTCAGGCGCTGAAGTTGGCTGCCAGGGCGAGGTGGGTGTCGCCTGCTCCATGGCTGCAGGCGGGCTCGCGGCTGCGCTTGGCGCCACCAATGAGCAGGTTGAGCACGCAGCCGAGATCGGCATGGAGCATAACCTCGGCATGACCTGCGACCCGATCGGCGGCCTGGTGCAGATACCCTGCATTGAGCGCAATGCCATGGGCGCGGTGAAGGCAGTGCAGGCCTGCCGGCTGGCCATGCATGAGACAGAGGGTCACAAGGTCTCGCTCGACCAGGTGATCCGAACCATGTATCTGACCGGGCTCGACATGCAATCGCGCTACAAGGAGACTTCGCTCGCCGGGCTCGCGCTGAATGTTATCGAATGCTAAAGGCTCTCACACCTGGCAGAGACAGCATCGCGCCCCCCTGGCATACGCTTCTGTTGACAGTCGCCATTCTCGCGGTCTCTGCCCACGGCTTTGGTCAGCATGCGCACAGTGTCATGGCGTCGCATCATCTGCGCGAGTACTCACTGACCCTGACTTACGAATGGGTGCTAGCGGGCATCGTCATGTGGGGCCTCTACCTGCGCAGGACTCCGCTACAGACCCTGCTTGGGAGCGCGCCTTCAACGGCACATGCCTGGTTTCTGGACGCCGGCATCGCGCTGGCATTCTGGTTTGCTTCGTCGATTGTGCTGGGCGCTGTTGCCGTCCTGCTCAAGTATGCGCATATCGCTTTACCGCAGTCCACGCTCGCTGCGCTTGCGCCGCAAAATGCCGCCGAGCTACTGCTCTTTCTCCTGCTCAGCCTCTCGGCAGGCTTCTGCGAAGAGCTTCTCTTTCGCGGCTACTTTGAGAAGCAGTTTGGTTCGCTGACAGGTGGCCGCATCTGGGTCAGCATGGCGGCAAGTGCCTTGCTGTTCGGCTGCGCGCATTTGTATGAGGGCCTCGCCGGAGTCATCGCCATCACGATCTTCGGGCTGATGTTTTCACTGCTGGCGCTTGAGCGGCGCAGCCTGCGACCAGGCATGATGGCGCACGCCTGGCATGATGCGCTCAGCGGTTTTCTGCTCTACATAATGCGGCACGCGCACCTGATCTCGTAGGGCCCGGCCGGCCTTATTTCCCTAAGTCATAAAAAGCGCGGCGACACAAACTTTTTCTCTTGACAGTGTTTTTCGCGGTCTCTATACATTCGTTAACTGCAGCAGTCACTGCCGCTGTAGTTAGGGAGAATAGCTACGATGGCAACGGCAACCAAGAAAGAAACAGCCAAGAAACCGGCGGCAAAGAAGGAAGAACCAAAGAAGCCGGCAAGCAAAAAGAAGTAAGCACCGCAACAGGCAACAGCAAAGGGGGACGCTCACCGCGTCCCCCTTTCTGTTGTTGCACGCCAGCCTGCGACAATAAAGCTATGACGCGCCGCCGATGGATTGCAGACACCTGGGACGCGACCAGCGCCACACTGCTTGGCAATCAGGCATCGCACCTGGCGCGGGTGCTACGCGCGCAGCCCGGCATGCGCTTTGACGTTGTCGCAGGCGAGCGCGTGTGGCAAGCCGAAGTCGTGAGCGCGGATGAGTCGCTGGTGCGCTTCGCCCTGCTTGCGGAGGTCGATGCCGAACCTGCTTTGCCTGTAACGCTGTTGCTGGCGATCTTCAAGTTCGACCGCTTCGAATGGGCAATCGAGAAAGCGACCGAGCTTGGCGTAGCGCGCATGGTTCCGGTGCTGGCACGCCGTACAGAGAAACACCTTGCCCAGGCGTCGGCCTCGCGCGTCGAGCGCTGGCGTCGTATCGCGCAGGAGTCTGCCAAGCAAAGTCGCCGCGCTGACGTACCGTCGATTGACGATCCTCTCGCAACCAAGCTCGCCGTTGCGCTTGCGCCCACAGCGATGCGCCTGTTGCTCTCAGAGCGCGCGCAGCAAGTGAGTATGCGCACTGCGCTTGAGGCCGCAGGCTCGCAGCAGATCGTTCTGGCAGTAGGACCGGAAGGCGGATGGACTGAAGAGGAAGATGCTCTCTTCGCGGGCGCAGGCTGGACGCCCGTACACCTGGGCCCACGCATCCTGAGGGCGGAGACAGCAGCGATCAGCGCGGCCGCTGTCGTCTCCGCTTTTCTCACCTAGCCTGGGAGCACTAGCTGAAGATTTCCTTCACCTTGGCGAAGAGGCTGCGCGAGGTGGGCGTATTCTCAACCGTCACGCTCTCGCCGAACTGCCGGATAAGATCCTTCTGCTGCTTGCTGAGCTTGGTGGGTGTTTGCACGGCTACTTCGACGATCAGGTCGCCACGCCCGCGCTCATTCAGATACGGGACGCCCTTGGATCGCAGGCGAAACTCCTTGCCACTCTGCACGCCCTCGGGGATCTTGATCTTGGACTCGCCTTCAAGTGTCGCGATGCCGATCTCGTCACCGAGCGCAGCCTGCGTAAAGGAGATCGGCACAACACAGTGCAGGTCGTTGCCATCGCGCTCAAAGTAATCGTGCGGCTTGACCGACAGCACAATGTACAGGTCACCTGCCGGGCCGCCGAACCGACCAGCATCGCCGCCGCCCTGGTAGCGGATGCGCGTGCCCTCTTCAACGCCTGCGGGGATGCTGACCTGGATGCTGTGCATGCGCTCGGTGCGGCCGTCGCCACGGCAGGTCGCGCACGGGTCAATGATCAACTGCCCGGTGCCGTTACACACAGAGCAGGTACGCGCGACCGAGAAGAACCCCTGCTGGTAGCGGACCTGTCCGCGTCCGCCGCACTGCTGGCAGGTCTGCGGACCCTTGGACGAGCGCGTACCGGTGCCGCTGCAGTCGTCACATGGCTCCATGCGCTTGACCGAAACCTCCACGTCCTTGCCAAAGACTGCGTCTGCAAACTCGATCGTCTGGTCAAAGCGAAGATCGCGGCCACGCTGTGCGCGCGAGCCGCGGCGCTGCTGGCCTGCGCCGGAGAACATCTCGCCAAAAATATCGCCGAAGATGTCGCCGATATCCTGCGCACCGGCAAACGGGTTGCCCTGAGGGCCCGCCCCACCAACGCCAGCGTGACCGTAGCGGTCGTACGCCGCCCGCTTATCCGCGTCAGACAGGACCTGGTAAGCCTCGCTGCATTCCTTGAACCGCTCCTCTGCTGCCGCATCGCCCGGATTACGGTCCGGGTGATACTGCATGGCCAATTTGCGATAGGCAGCCTTTAACTCCTGATCACTTGCCTCGCGCGATACCTTCAGTACTTCGTAATAGTCAGTCTTGGCCACTTGAATAGCGAATCTCCTATTTATTTGAGCGCGGAGAGTATCTCAACCTGTAACTCGCTGCTGTCGTTCCCTCGTTTCACAAGGAGCGCGGAGAACGATCAGGGTTACGCCTGCTTCTGCTGCGGGTTGGAGACTACACGCACCAGCGCCGGTCGCAGCAGCCGCTCCTTGATGCGGTAGCCGCGCCGCACTTCATCGTGAACATAGCCATCGGGCAGCTCGGTGCTCTCTACCTCGCCAAGCGCCTCATGAAAGCGCGGATCGAAACGAGTGCCGACTGTTTCAACAATCTGCACGTTCAGCCCACGCAGAACCTCTTCCATCTGCTTGACGATCAGCTCGACGCCGGTGCGCAGCTGCTCAGCCGAGCCGGTCGCATTCAGTGCGAGCGTGAAGTTATCAAGCACAGGGAGGAACTGCTCAACCGCGCCGGCAACAGCGTACTCGCGGAACTCGCTCTTTTCGCGCTCAGCGCGGCGGCGGGCATTCTCAAACTCCGCCTGCAGACGAGCCACGCGATCAAGCAAGGCATCGCGCTCGGCGCGCAGCTGCTGTGTTTCGTCCGGCTCTGCAGCGTGGAACTCGACAGGCTGTTGCTGCTGCGCTGTCGCCTCTGTGCCCTCGAAGCCTGTTGTTAGATCGTCGGCCGGGTCGGAGACGGGGTCGGTATTCTGGATGGCTTCAAGCAACTGTTCTGTAACTTTAGGGCTGGTCTGGCTCATATCGATTGGACTCGCTTGTTGGCTGTTGGATTCCTGTGGCTCGGACTCTTCCCGGTTGGCGTTGCCTGCTGACCCACGCAGCCAGTCCAGGCTGTCACGCAAACGGCTGAAGGACGAGCGCATACCTCTAGTTTCCCATGAGGGCGGGCTATGGGGCGAACGGTGCCGACAAGCGGGCCCTTACTTTCGCCATATAGAACCTCCATAACGGGGATAGTGCAGATGCGGGGTGCGCGCCTACTGCGGGCGCTGCAATAGCCGGTCTGACAGCTGCGCAATAAACGAGACCGCGCCAATGGTCTCCTGGTACTGGATCCGCGTTGGTGCGATCACCGCGACCGTCCCGGTGTGGCGCATGCCAAGGCGGGTGGGCGCGCCAATCAGCACAAAGTTGCTCATCTCCGGCATCGTGTCTTCCAGGCCCACCACGACCCGCACTGTCTGCTGCCGCGCGTCGACGTAGGCGTTCAGCAGCGCGATCAGCTTCTGCCGTGTCTCGAGCGCAGTGAGCATCTGGCGCAGCAACTCGCGGTCGAGCGGGCTGGCAAGCAGGTTCGCGACGCCACCAATGTAGATCGTCTCCGCGCCTGCCGTGCTCTCGAGCGCTCCCTTGTCACACAGCTCTTCGACCGATTGCAGCAGACGGTCGTAGTCGTTGCGCTCCTGCTCCAGGCGCCGGGCAAGCTCGATGCGAATGCGATCCATGGACCAGCCACGAAAGTTCTCATTCAGGTAGCGGGCCGAGGCGTCCAGGTCCGCGCTCTCGAGTTCGCGATCGATCAGCAGGACGCGGTCGAGCACCACGCCTCCCTCGGTCACAACGACAGCCAGAACGCGGCCAGCGCCGAGGCGCGAGAAATGAATATGCTCGAGCGCATGCGATTCCTGTGCCGCCAGCAGCGCCAGGCCTACGCCGCTTGAGATCGATGCCAGGACCTGCGAGGTGCGCTCGAGGAACTGTTGCGAGCTACTGACGCCGGCAAAGCTCTCCTCTATCTGGTCGCGCTGCTGCTGGGTGAGCGGCTGGCCTCCGGAGGGTGCGAGCGCATGCGTGCCCAGGCTCTCCACATAGAGCCGGAAAGCGACCGGGGTAGGGATGCGCCCGGCGGAGCTATGCTGCTGCTCGAGCAACCCGGCTTCACCAAGCGACGCCATGACGTTGCGGATGGTAGCGGCGCTCATCCCCTCGACATGCGCGAAGTGGCGGGCCAGCGATTGCGAAGCCACCGGCTCGCCCGTCGCGATATAGGCGTCAATGATAGCGAGCAGGACAATACGCTCGCGCGGCGAGATGCGGGGACCAGGAGACATCCGTTTGGGACCTCCACGAGGCAGATCACGGCGGCCAGTGTGCCCTCAGCTCTTTGGACGTGACTCGAAGGCTGGTAGGCTCTCGCTGCCTGCACCCATGGTAACGGAATGCTTGAGCGTGCTAAAGCGCCTGCGGCGGCGTAACGCGGGCAGTCCGCAGGCTATGGGCCACCCACCGCTCGCCAGTGCCAGCAGAAGCATGTAGGCGACCTGCATCGCTGTCCTTACCGGCACGCCTGGCATGGCGAGACCCTGTACGGTTTGCCCGGCCACGTAGATGTTTGCCGGGAAGATGGCAACCATCATCACGATCAGCCACCGACCCGCGGCCTTCTGGTATCCCGGTACAAACAACGCAGCTGCGCCTGCCAGCTCAGGCAATCCCGTGGCGACGATGATCCAGGTGCGCGCAGGTACCCAGGGCGGCAGCAGCGGCACAAAGGCAGCGGGATGAACTAGGTGCAGGGTGCCTGAGCCAACCAGCGGCAGCGCGGCGACCCCGGCCAACGCCAGCCGTGCACCACGACTGATAGGCCGGGTGCGAGCCCCGAGGCACAGCGCAGCTACCCCGCTGAGGATAACCATCGGAATGCCGTAGCGAACGACCGTGTCCATCAGCGCACCGCTGCCGGTGGCAGCTTGTACACCTCGATCGCGCCAGCACGGATCACGGCAAAGCGCTCTCCATCGCCAGACAGCGTAAAGTTTTGTCCCGCGCTCAGGATCGGCTCTGCCCCGCTCACCATGCGCAGCGTTCCGTCGGCAACATCGAACACCCCTACTGGCTGGCCGGTGATCCAGGTCTCGTCCACGGGATCGAGCGCGGTGATCGGGTGGTCGAGCTGGATGGACTCGTAAGCAAAGCGCGAGCCGTTCTCAGCGTAGGCAAAGCTGCTCCACACGTAGCGCGACTCCCACTGTTGCTCCCAAAGCTTTTTGCCCTCGAGGTTGTAGGCCTGCACCAGGTGATCGGTCGTGTAGGGGATGCATACTTGCGCCATGAAGACCTCCCCGTTCAGCGGCTCGATCGTTGGCTGGCAGCTTGAGGTCATCTGCACCACGTTCCGACTCTCGCCCTTGAAAGGTCGCAGCCGCACCTGCCAGCTCTTGTTCTTGCCCTGCTCTACATCCAGGTAGCCGCCCTCTACCAGCGGCAGCGCTACGGCGTGGGGGAGAACTGCCGTGTGCTCGACCCGCGCATGACCTGTCTCGACCACAAGCATGCGCACCAGATGTGAGGTCCGGCGCTGCACATCGCCCAGGGTGGGCGCATTCGGGTCCACTGGAGCGTCACTCTTCAGCCCGGAGTGGTCCTCGTACTCAATCAGCATGCGGCTGCGATCCGGCGAAAGCTGGATGGCGACAATCGGCCCGGGCGCGTCCAGGAAGAGCGTGCGCTTCGATAACGAGTTATCCAGCAGGTACAGGCTGTTCCGCTCGCGCTCCAAAAAGCGGCCGTGCCCAATCGCCCACAGATAACGGCCCTTGTCATGCAGTCGCCACTCAGCGCGCTCAACGACCTTGCCGCTCGGCAGCTCGAGCACCAGCGCTGCGATCGTCTGGTCCTCGTCTTCCTCGGGCTCACGCTCCTCGCGACGCATCAGCATGGAGCGGTGAAAGGTAAAGAGCAGATGCTTGTCGTCGATAAAGTCGAGCGTGGCCGAGGGCACGCGATAGGCGAGATAGAACCGGCTTGGCGCGCGGAAGCCCAGGGACTCCACTTCGATCCTGGTCGAGGGTGCAATGGCCGGCGGTGTCTGCAGCTTGCGCACCGGCGCCGTGGCAGCATAGCCCGCCCCTGCCGCGACGGCCGCGCAAGCCAGCAAGGTCACTCTTTTCAGGCGAGACCGCTTCCACACGCTGTCTGCAGTCCAACTCGCCATGTTTGTCATTGTCCTATATCAAGGTGCGGTTTGACAGGATCGCGCGCCTGCCGTGTGATGAGACGGGATTGTTACAGTCGTGCGAATCGGCTAGCGAGTCGCTGCCGCGCACCCAGGCCGGGCCGGCAAGCACCCAAGGAGATGCATGAGAGTGGATGTTACGAGCGAGCGTTTGCACACGAGAAGCACTGGTAGGCGCCTGCAACCCAGGCCGGGGGTGCTCGCCCTCGCCCTGCTCATGAGCCTGCCGCTGGCCTATGCCGCCGGGCCCGCCGCCGTCTCTGTCCCAGCGCCAGCACCCGCGACCACCCACCGTCCGCTGCGCGCCTTCGATCCGGCGCTGCTCGACACCACCGCCGACCCCTGCAGCGACTTCTACCAGTACGCCTGCGGCGGCTGGACCAAGGCCAACCCCATTCCCCAGGATCGCGCCTCATGGGGGCGCGACACCGAGCTGAGCGATCAGAATGACCTGCTGCTTAAGTCCATCCTTGAGAAAGCAGCTGCGGGTGGTGCTTCGCGCAGCTCGAACGAGCAGAAGATCGGCGACGACTACTCCGCCTGCATGAACACAGCCTCAATCGAGCAGGCGGGCGTAGCGCCGGTGGCGAGTCTGCTCGCCCAGATCGCTGCCCTGACTGACAAGCAGGCGCTTACCCCGCTGCTGGCCCAGCTCGCTGTCTCTGGCAACGGAGCGCTGTTCAACTTCGGCTCGCAGCAGGACTTCCGCGATGCGACCCAGCAGATTGCCGTCTTTTCGCAGGCGCAGCTCGGCCTTCCAGAGAAGGGCTTTTACGACCGTACCGATGCCAAGTCGGTCGAGCTGCGCGCCGAGTACCAGAAGCACATTGAGCGCAGCCTGGCCCTTGTTGGCGAGCCTGCAGCGCAGGCTGCCGCGGATGCCGCTACTGTGCTCCGCGTCGAGAGCGCACTGGCCGCCGCCTCGCTCTCGCGGGTCGAGATGCGCGACCCCGCCAAGCTTTACCACCGGACGCCGCTGACCCAGTTTGCGGCCAACTCGGGCGAGCTTAACTTTCCGCTCTTCCTGCACGCCGTGCAGGCGCCGCCTGTTACCTCCCTCAACGTAGAGGAGCCATCCTACTTTCTCGCGCTCAGCGAGTTGCTCACAGCAACACCGCTCGATCAGACAAAGACCTACCTGCGCTGGACCGTTCTGCGTCGCACGCCGTCGACGGCTGTGCCTGCGGCTCTCGATGCCGAGGACTTTGCCTTCTATGGCAAGACGCTCAACGGCCAGCCCGAGCAGCTACCCCGCTGGAAGCGTTGCGTGGCGGTCGTGGATGCCGACCTTGGCGAAGCGCTTGGCCAGGTCTTTGTCGCTGAGCGCTTCAGCCCGGCTGACAAGCAGCGCACGCTTGCTCTTGCCCGTGACGTGGAAGCAGCGATGAGTCGCGATATCGACACACTGGCATGGATGAGCCCCGCGACCAAGGTGCAGGCCAAGGAAAAGCTCCATGGCGTCGCCAACAAGATCGGCTATCCGGACCAGTGGCGCGACTACTCCTCGCTCACCATCGATTCGAACGACGCGCTCGGCAATGCCAGACGCTCCAGCGCTTTTCGCGACAGGCGCGAGATCGTGAAGATTGGCCAGCCTGTCAACCGGGGGGAGTGGATGATGAGCCCGCCCACCGTCAACGCCTACTACAACCCCCAGATGAACGACGTGAACTTTCCTGCGGGCATCCTGCAGCCGCCGTATTTTGACGCGACCCAGGATGACGCGGTGAACTATGGAGACGCCGGTGCAGTCATTGGCCACGAACTGACGCACGGCTTCGACGACGAAGGGCGGCAGTTCGACGCGGAAGGCAACTTCCGCGACTGGTGGAAGAAAGCGGACGCCAGGGAGTTCACCAAGCGCGCCGACTGCGTGGCCGATGAGTACTCCGGCTTTGTCGCCATCGACGACCTGCATGTGAACGGCAGGTTAACGCTGGGCGAAAACCTGGCGGATATCGGCGGCCTGCGACTCGCCTACCTCGCGTATCTCGACAAAGCCGAGAAGTCGCACGTCGACCTGGCCAGGCCGGGCACCGACGAATACGGCAGCCTGACCCCGCAACAGCAGTTCTTCGCCGCCTATGGCCAGGGCTGGTGCGAAAGCCGTCGCCCGGAGATGCTGCGTACCGAGGTGCAGACCGACCCGCACTCGCCCGAGACCTTCCGCGTGAACGGCGTCGTCCAGAACCTGCCCGAGTTCCAGAAGGCCTTCAGCTGCAAGACGGGCGCGCCGATGGCGCCGGTCAAGCGCTGCTCGGTCTGGTAGAGGCCGGGAGCATGGCAGGCCGAAGCAAGCAAACAGTTCTCGCCGCAGTGTTCCTGCTCACTGTGCCCGTCCACGGCCATGCGCAGGCGTCAGCTCCAGCTCCCTCTACTCCGCTTGATCGCACCTACCGGCTGGGCGAAACGCTGCGCTACCAGATGACGGGCAGCAATGCTGGATGGGAGTACCAGGTTCAAGCGACCTCTGTCGTAAAGAAGGACGCTTCCGGATCGTTGTACGAGGAAGTCGGCTGGTCCCATCTACAATCCAACGGTGCGATGAGCCTGGCGCCTGAGAGCCTTGACTACCGCCAGGAGCTCTCGCTCGACGGCACAGGGAAGCACATGTCGATCCCCGATCTCAGCAAGGTGCAACCCTTTCTCATCGGCCCGATCACAGATCTGCTGACCTTTTATGCGGACGTATTATGCGGACGTACTCGTGGCCAAGCAGCAGAAGTTGGCCCGCGTCGGCCAGTACGCATACTTTGCGCATGGCATGCCGAACACCTGGGCCGACGGGCAGAGGGTAATCGTCGGTCAGGATTCCATTGACTTCGACCTGGCGCTCGTCGAGCGGGATGCGGCTCACCACCGAGCCTCCCTGCTGATCCGGCACGTACCTCCCCGGCATCCGCAAGTTCATCTGCCAGCGGAGTGGATGCAAGCACCTGTTGCCGGAACGCCGAACAACTGGGTCCAGGTCACGCATGCGAATGGCAGGTATGTCGCGCAAGTGGGTCAGGAGACCTTCGACCTGCGGATTGTCATCGACACAAACAATGGCGCGATTGAGTCCGCGCACATGGACAATCCGCTCGTTACGGTAAGCCGGGAGTGCGATGACGTCGCGCTCCTGCGATGCGGTCCGGCAAAGCGTGAAGAAAGCGGGCGCGTCATCAACCTCACCCGGCTGCCATAGCGGCGGAGTTCGGACCAGGACCGCCCTGAGAGAGAGCTGCTGCCCGCAGCGCCACTAACTGACTTTCCTAGAAAACCGATTTAGCGAGTAGTTTCGCAGCCAGGCAAAAAGCTACCAGGCCGAGACTTTCGCGGCGTTCTCTCTTCATGGAAGGCAGCCGGTCGCGTGTTCACCAGAGACTTGCCATGCGAGACTCGAAAGGAATGCCTACTTCCTCAAAGCCGGCGCCGAGTGCAACGCGCAACGCTCGCCTGCATGCTCCTCCGGGAGGCAGACCCGCGCTCGGCTACCTGGCCTGCGCCCTCGCCGGCTGCCTATGGAGCACGGGCTTCTACTTCGGCAAGGTTGCGCTCAGCCAGCTCTCAGTCCCACACATGGTGCTGTACCGCTTCCTCTTCGGCACCGCTGCGTTTTTGCCGCTGCTGCGCCGGCCGCTCTTCTCGCGGCGCGAGTGGCGCCTGCTGCTGGTCGCCTCGCTCCTCGGCGTGCCGGTGCAGTTCCTGACGCAGTTCTACGGGCTCTCGCTCACCACCGTCAGCCACGCCGCGCTGATGGTCGGGACGATGCCAGTGATCCTTGCGCTCGGCGCTACCATCTTCGCGCACGAGCGGCTCTTACGCCTGGGCTGGGCGGCGCTTGCCGGCTCCACCGCTGGCGTTGGCCTGATCGTGCTCTCAAG
>CAZZYO010000008.1:0-63015 GCA_964658255.1 Candidatus Babeliales bacterium | reverse complement strand
CCACAATCACGCGGCTGGTCAAGAGGTACCTGCAGCAAGGCGACCGGCCCTAGGACACGCGCTCTGCTGGCTATCGGTGCCTGGTTTCGGTAGTCTTGGAGATGGCATGAACCTGGTCATTCGTCATCTCGCTCCTCTTCTGCTTGCCAGCTGCGCCCTGGCTCAACAGACTACGCCGCCCACACCAACGCAGGCTCAGGCACCGGCGCCATTGCCCGACTCGCCGGACGCCGGGGTAAAGGCAGCGCTGCTGCCGACAGGCCCCACGGCCGTGTTCGACACAAGCATGGGACGCATGGTGTGCAAGCTGTATGCAAAGGAAGCGCCGGAGACGGTAGCCAACTTTGTTGGCCTCGCTACCGGAACCAAGGACTGGACCGATCCGAAGACGCACAAGAAAGTGCATGGCCGCTCCCTCTACAACGGCACCACCTTTCATCGTGTCATCCCTAACTTCATGATCCAGGGCGGCGATCCGATCGGCACCGGCGAGGGCGACCCGGGATACATGTTCGGCGACGAGATTAACCCGGACCTGAACTTCGATGTGCCTGGCAGGCTGGCGATGGCAAACAGCGGACCGGGAACCAATGGCTCGCAGTTTTTCATCACCGAGGTGCCGACAACGCACCTGAACGGCAAGCATACGATCTTCGGCCAGTGTGATGATCCAAGCGTGCTGGTCGAGCAGTCGATTGCGCGCGTGGAGACGAGCGAAGGCGATAAGCCGGTCACGCCTGTGATCCTGAACAAGGTCACGATTGTGCCGGAGGGCCAGCCTTTGCCGAGTGCGCCCGCCGCGGCTTTGCCCGGCGCACCGGCTAAGTCGAACCAACATTGATTTGTAAGTAGAAAAAGGAGAACCAAGAATGGCACGTGAGTCTGGTACGTATGCAATCTTCAACACGACGGAGGGTCAGGTTGTAGCGCGCCTCTTTGAGAGCGACGCGCCCAAGACCGTAAAGAACTTTATCGACCTGGCCGAGGGCAAGCGCGACTGGGTGCACCCGAGTGGCGGAAAGAAGTCAGGCGAAAAGCTATACGACGGCACGGTGTTTCATCGTGTGATCCCCGACTTCATGATCCAGGGCGGCGACCCGGCCGGTAACGGAATGGGGGGCCCCGGCTATAAGTTCGAGGATGAGACCAAGGGCTCCAAGCACAAGTTCGATAAGCCAGGGAAGCTGGCCATGGCGAACGCCGGGCCGAACACGAACGGCTCGCAGTTCTTCATCACTGTCGCTGCAACACAGTGGCTCACGGGCAATCACACTATCTTCGGTGAGGTCGTCGAAGGCTATGAGGTTGTTGAGAAAATCTCAAAGGTAGCGCGCGGTGCCCAGGACAAGCCGAAGACTCCCATCGTGCTCGAGTCCGTTGTCATCGAACGCGTTTAGCACGAAAGGCCAAACAGCAAAGAGCCGCCACCGGTATACACCGGCGGCGGCATTTGGCTGCAGAAGCTGTCACACACCGATGATGGCACAGAGCTCTTTCACCGAGTCAGCGCTCTCTTGGAGCGCCGCCTGCTCCTCTTCGGTAAGCTTGATCTCGACAATCTTCTCAAGGCCTGCCGCGCCAAGCTTGCAAGGCACGCCTACGTACAGGCCATTGATTCCATACTCGCCGGCAAGGTAAGCGGCGCACGGCAGTATCTTCTTCTTATCTTTCAGGATAGCTTCAACCATCTCAACTGCAGCAGAGCTGGGAGCGTAATAGGCGCTGCCAGTCTTGAGGTACTTGACGATTTCGGCGCCGCCATCCCTGGTGCGCTGCACAAGTTCGCCCAGGCGCCCGGGCTCGATCAACTCAGTGATGGGGATGCCGGCTACTGTGGAGTAGCGTGGGAGCGGAACCATCGTGTCGCCGTGGCCACCCAGTACGAAAGCGGTTACGTTCTCGACCGAAACCTTCAACTCTTCCGCAATAAAGGTGCGAAAGCGCGCGGAGTCAAGCACGCCGGCCATGCCGATGACGCGCTCCCGCGGAAAGCCGGAGTGCTTGTAAGCAGCCTGCGCCATGGCGTCGAGCGGATTCGAGACAATGATCAAGATAGTGTTTGGCGAAGCAGCAACGACCTTGCCGATAACATCCGACATGATCCTGGCGTTGGTATGCAGAAGGTCGTCCCGGCTCATACCGGGCTTGCGGGCGATCCCCGCGGTCACGACGACGACGTCAGAGTTCGCAGTGTCCGCATAATCGTTTGAACCGGTAATCTGGCAGTCACGCTTTTCAATCGGCATGGCCTCGAGCAAGTCGAGTGCCTTGCCTTGCGGCACACCCTCGATCACATCCACCAACACGACGTCCGCAAGTTCCTTCGCCGCGATCCAGTGCGCGGCTGTAGCGCCGACATTTCCTGCTCCAACTATGGTGACCTTTTTCCGCATCATTCTCCCCATAAGCCCTGCTCCAACGTTTCAGGCTATCACTAGAGGCACATGACCCGAGTCACGTTGACCCCGCGGTCGCGTATGCTGATGAGGATGAGAAGCGCTCAGGTGAAAAGGGGTTGGGGCCTCGCGATGCTGGGTGCTTCCGTGTGCGCGCTTTTGCTCGCGGCCCAGCCTGCTGCAGCGCAGGGCTACTCGGCTGACAAGCCGCTGGGCGCATCCGCCCAGAGCACGCCGGCTTACCTGCGCAACGCGGGTATTGACCAGAACCTGAACCGGGCCTTGCCGCTGCATGATGCCTTTGTCGACGAGCAAGGGCGCACGGTAATGCTCGGCCAGTATTTCGGGCAAAGGCCGGTCGTCCTAGCCCTGGTTTATAACAAGTGCGGCATGCTATGCCCGCAGGTACTGCATGGTATGGGCGCGGCCTTGAAGCAAAGCAACATGCACGCAGGCCACGAGTTTGAAGTGGTTGTCGCAAGCATCGATCCGTCAGACACTGCTGCCGATACAAAAGAGCCGGAGCGCCACCTGCTCTCGATGCTTGGCGAAGCGCCCGGCAGTGAGGCTGCGCAGCATATCCATTTCCTCACCGGCGCAGAGCGCTCGATCGACGACCTCGCGGCGGCGACGGGCTTCCATTACGTGCGCGTGCCCGGGCCTGATGGACGCATGAACCAGTTTGCGCATTCGAGCGTCATCATGATTGCGACGCCGGACGGGCGGATGTCGAAGTATCTCTCCGGGGTGGAGTACCAGCCTCGTGATGTGCGGCTCGCGCTCATCGAGGCAAGCCACCACCACATCGGCACACTTGCCGATCTCATCCTGCTCTACTGCTGCAACTACACGCCGTCGCAGGGCCGCTACACGGTGGCGATCATGCGGGTGCTGGGGCTGGCTGCTCTGGGTTCGATGAGCATGTTAGCGGCAGTGATTTTCCTGCTGACCCGTAAGCCCCAACACGCTTCCCCAGTCTCCTAGCAAACTCGAAGGTCGCCCTGGCTGTACGTGACACCGGGACCGGGCTAAAGCTGCCCGCTGAGGGCGCTTGTGCCAGCGGCAAACAACTGCATCTGCGCCGGTAGAAGCACCTGCTCGGGCAGCGCAACAGAGTCCAGTTGCGCGGTGGGCTGCAGATGGTCGGTCGTGACGATGAAAGGCTGGATACTCTTGACGCGCACGTTAAGCTTGCGCAGGTCGTCAAGCGAGAGCGGGTGGTATTTCCGAATACGGAGGATGCGGTCCACATTGCGGTAGCCGATACCCGGCACGCGCAGCAGTGCTTCGCGAGTCGCCTGGTTCACGTCTACGGGAAAGAATTCGCGATGATTCAGCGCCCAGGTAAGCTTGGGGTCGCGCGTCAGGTCAAGGTTGGGTTGATCGGCTGTGGTTAGCTCGTGACCCTCAAAGCCGTAGTAACGCATGAGCCAGTCAGCCTGGTAAAGGCGGTGCTCGCGTACTAACGCCACCGGCTTGATAGGCAGGCGCGCATCCGCTTGCTGGAATGGCGAAAAGCCCGAGTAATAGATGCGGCGCAAGTCGTAAGACTTGTATAAGTGCGATGCCGTGGCAATAATCTGCTGGTCGGTAGAAGGCGTGGCACCGATGACCATCTGCGTGCCCTGCCCTGCCGGCGCAAACCTGGTCGGCGAGGACGCACCGGACAGACGTAGATTGCTTGCGCGCGCCTGCTTGCGCTCCTCATCTGCCGCCGTTCTCCTGACGGCGATCTGGCCCATGGTGCCTTCAATCACATCCACTTTCTTATCCGGAGCCAGCTGTACCAGGTCCTGCTGCGTGGGGAGTTCCATGTTCGCCGAGAGACGATCCGCGTAGAGGCCAGCGAGTGCAATCAGCGACTCGGATGCGCCTGGGATTGCCTTGAGATGAATGTATCCGCCAAAGTGGTGCCCCTCCCGCAGTGTGCGTGCGACTTCAATAAGCTGCTCCATCGTGTAGTCAGGCGACTGGATGATGCCGGAGCTTAGGAAAAGCCCTTCGATGTAATTGCGCTTGTAGAACGAGAGAGTAAGGTCAACCACCTCCTGCGGAGTAAAGCGCGCTCGGCGAATGTCAGACGAGACGCGGTTGACGCAGAAGACGCAGTCATAGGTGCAGTAGTTCGTCAGCAGCAGCTTGAGCAGCGAGACGCAGCGACCATCGGGCGTGTAGGAGTGGCAGATACCCATGCCGTCCGAGTGTCCGACACCCTTGCCATTGCCGGCGCGCCTGGCGCCGGACGAGGCGCAGGAGGCATCGTACTTGGCCGCGTCGGCAAGGATCTCGAGTTTTTGCTGGACGTCAAGCATGTCGTTTAGATGACTCAGAAGCGCCGCCGGTGCGCGTCTTTCGCTCAATTCCTGCGTCCAGCGGCTCATTCAGTATACAGAGAAGAAACAGCGAAACCCGGCTTGCTCATCTGCTGGATCAGTTTGTCCCGAGTTGCGCCTGCAACTGCTCCAGGGTTCGCCCTTTTGTCTCCGGATAGATGAAAAAGACGACGAAGAATTGCAGCACCATCATGGCTGCGAAAAACACGAATGGGGTGCCGGCTGAGTTCCTGGCAATGAGCGGAAAGACAGCCGAAATGAGGGCGTTCATTATCCAGTGGGCGCCGGACCCCAGGCTTTGCCCTTTGGAGCGAACGCGGTTTGGAAATACCTCCGAGATATACACCCAGATCACTGCACCCTGCGAGATAGCGAAGAAGAAGATATACCCCACTAACAACCAGACCAGGTACTCGCGATGTTGCCGCGTGTAGAAGATAGCCGCAACGCCAGAGAGCGCAAGCGCGGTGCCGATCGAGCCGATCAGCATCAGAGTCTTGCGGCCAAGCTTGTCGATCAGGCTCATCCCCAGCAGCGTTGCAGCCAGGTTCATCGCACCAATGGCAACGGCCTGACCATCCCCGGAAATCTTCGAAAAGCCACCCGCTTTGAAGATGTCGTTGAGGTAGTAGAGGATCGCGTTGATGCCCGCCAGCTGATTAAACATGCCAATCGAGATCGCGAGGAAGATTGGCAGCCGCAGCTTGCGGGTAAATACCGGCGCGCTGGCATTCGCGTCCTCCTCGCGAATGGCCGCACGTATCTCCTGCAGCTCAGCCTCGGAGTCGGGAGAGCCGAGTGCCTCGAGAATCTGCCGGGCTTCTTCCATGCGGTTGCGCGTCACCAGCCAGCGCGAGCTGCGTGGAATGCCGAAGAGCAGGACAAGGAAGATAGCCGCTGGGAGGGCCGGAATGCCCAGCTGCCAGCGCCACTCTGCTGCACCAAGGTTCAGCGCAGCAACCGCGTAGTTCGATGCATAGGCGAGCAGGATGCCGATCACGATATTGATCTGAAACAGCCCTACCAGACGCCCGCGGACCTTGGCTGGCGCCATCTCGGCAATGTAGACCGGCCCCAGCACCGAGGAGCCGCCGATGCCCAGGCCGCCAAGGATGCGGAAGAACAGCAGTGACGGCCAGTTCCAGGCAAACGCGCATCCCACAGCCGAGATTAGGTAGAGCACCGCCATCAGGCGCAGCGCTTCGCGGCTCCCTACGCGCTGGCCAAAGCTGCCCGCAGACAAAGCCCCGACTACCGCGCCCACAACAGCGATGGAAACCGTGAGACCGAGCTGCCCAGGCGTCAGCGAGAAGACGCTGGTAAGTTGCCCGGTGGCGCCCGAGATCACAGCTGTGTCAAAGCCGAAGAGCAAACCGCCGAGCGCACCCACCAGCGCGCTCTTGATCAAAAAGAAATTTAGTTTGAGAGGCGTGTCATCAGAGCGTTGGCCGGATCCCGTGTCTACATGCACCATAAGTATCGGAAGCATACACGAGCGCTACAGGCACCGGACAGCGGTTGCAAAGCGCCTACTCGGCTCGCCGGGATCGGCTGCCAAAGATGTGCGTGACGCCTTCGGCCAGCGGCAGCATCTTGTTCCGCAAGCCAATCTTTTCTGCAGAGGCAAGCAGGCGCGGCAGAGGCTCGTCCATCGGCTCCATGGACAGGCGAAATGTCCCGTAGTGCATAGGCACCATCACCTCTGCGCCGAGATCTCGAAAGGCAAGCAGCGCATCCTCAGGGCTTGTGTGTACGCCGCGAAAGTTATCGGGCGAGTAGGCGCCGATTGGCAGCAGGGCAACCTGTGGGTGGAGCTTGCGGCCGATCGCCGTGAAGCCGTCGAAGTAAGCCGTATCCCCTGAGTGATAGACACGGTGACCTGCGCCTGAAAGCACATAGCCGCCGTAGCCACGATGCGTGTCAGAGAACAGGCGTGCGCCCCAGTGTCGAGCCGGCGTCATGGTCAAGTGAACGGGAGCCCGACCCGCATCTATGCCGCGGTCGAGCTTGGCAATCGAGCCAAGCTCGGTCATACTCCACCACTCGAGTGAAACAACACGTGCGAAGCCCAGCTTGCTGACCAGGTCTTCCACGCCGCGCGGCACGATCACCACCGGTGCTGCGCCGGTGAGTCTTTGCGTGTGCCGGATCACCCGCCGCAGCGACGGCAGGTTCAGGTGATCCATGTGGGCGTGGGTCAGCAGCACCGCATCGATCGCAGGCAGATCGCGCACGCGCACCCCCGGGTGCCGCCTGCGCTTGAGCAGGTAGAGAAAGCGTGCAAACACGGGGTCAATCAGAATCGAGAGTCCTGCAATCTGCACCAGGAAGGACGAGTGTCCGATGAAGGTTACACCCAGCTCGTCCTGCGCAGCTTGCAGTGGCACGCGCGGCCTGCCCTGGATAGGGTGCGTGAGCGACTCGAAGACGAGGTTCGAGAGATAGCGGATCTTTTTGGTACGAATGCGATTGCGCCCCACCGTGTGCCCTCTTTCTTTAGCAGATGCATAGTTGAGCCATTCGACGGTCCAGCCGGGCATCTCAGATTGTTTGAGGACAAAGGAGGCAGCGGAATGCAGCGGTTCTCAGTAAAGACCCGGCGCAAGCGCGAGGTGGTAGATGTGACCCACAGGGTCGAGGAGGCGATCCGCAAGAGCACGGCTGAGAGCGGGCTCGCACATCTGCACGTGCTGCATACGACCGCAGCAGTGACTACGGCCGACCTTGACCCCGGCACTGACCAGGACTACCTGGACGCTTTTGAGGCCATGATGCCGAAGCTGCGCTACCGACATCCCCATAATCCTGAACACGCCCCGGATCACATTCTTTCAACGCTGATCGGCACCTCAGCGAGCGCACCCTTCGCCGATGGCGCGCTTGTGCTGGGCACCTGGCAGCGATTGATCCTGCTGGAGTTTGACGGACCCCGGGAGCGGCAGCTAGTGGTCACAGTGGTGCCAGGTAGCGCCTAGCTGCCACGCAGTCGGTCAGGGGAGTGTGAGGTTGCAATGCGCGCTATGCGGCCGCGCGCTTACAGCTTAGGCACTGCGCCAGCCTGCTCGGCAGCAACCGCTGCCTCTGCTGCCTGGAAGCCGATCTTGCTATGCATGCCATCGCAGAAAGGCTTCTTGGTCGACGCGCCGCAACGACAGAGCGAGATGGCTGGCTTGCCCGTGAGATCCCACTGCTGTCCATTCGCATCAATGAGCTTGACAGGTCCTTCTACGCGGAAGGGACCATTGGGTCGAACAGTAATCGTGACGTCAGACATGAGAAGCTTGCTCCTTGCGCCCTTGGTACAGGCGTTTGTGCGAGTGTAGCGCACCACGCGACGCGCACGGTCGCTCTGCTACAATCGTGACACGGACATGGACAGGTGTTCGAGTTCAAAGCAGGCTCCGCTTTGAAGCTGCAGGCAACAGGTTTTGGGGACGTAGCTCAGTTGGTTAGAGCGCTGCCCTGTCACGGCAGAGGTCGCGGGTTCGAGCCCCGTCGTCCCCGCCATAAACCAAACAAAACGAATGGTTTATGGCACAGTGACAAAAGAATTTGAAGCCCGCGAGGGTGCTGAAGGGTGCTGAATGATTTCAGCGCCCTTTTTGCTGCCCGGTAGTAAAGGGGTTCTCTGTCGCGAGGGTGCTGGCGAGGGTGCTGAATTTTGGCCTTTTCCGGCCTCCAACACCATCTCCATGACTTTATTGTTAGCGTCGCGTTTGTTCGCGGAGATTGCTCGCGTGTACACGTCGAGCGTGATCCGGGAGTTGGCGTGACGAAGGAGTTCCTGTGCGGTCTTGAGGTCAACTCCTGCCGCTCTCAGGTTGGTTGCCAGAGAGTGACGGAAGCTGTGCCAGCCGATCACCTTGTCCGTGATTCCCGTTCGAACGAGAGCCGGTCGGATGACCTTCTTGAGCACCATATCGGGCGTGATGGGCTTCTTGCCCTCCAGCCGTACCGACGGAAAGAGGAAGTCTCCGTCGCTGTTGTACGGCGAGACTCGTCTCCATTCGTCGAGGTACTCAATTACGGATGCGTGGAGTGGAACCGGCTTGCGGCTTGCTTCGGTCTTCGTGTCTCCGAAGTGATTGCGGACGCAAGAGCGAACGACATTGATCTGAACCAGGAACGGATCAATGTTCCCCCATGTCAGCGCAACCAGCTCCGACCTTCTCAGCCCTGTGCTTCCGGCCAGCATCACCATCGTCTTTTCACGAAGGGGTAGCTGTTCGATCAGGGCTGCGAATTCGCCTGGAGTCAGAACATCCGGCTCCCGCAGGCGCTTCGCGGAAGCCCGAACCTTGCTGATGGGATTCCGATTGATCCACTCATGCCGGATGGCATGGTTGAACAAGGCCGACATGATGTTTCGGATTTTGCTCTTAGTGGCAGGAGCGTACTCAAGAGAGTGCAACCACTCCTCGACTTCCACGGTCCGAACGTCTGACAAATGCTTGACTCCCCATTTGGGACCGACATGACGAGCCAAATAGATCGTTGTCGCCTCGATGGTGGCGTATGCCTTCTTGTCTGCCGTCAGTTCGTGTTTGAGGTAGTGGGCTATGAGGTCCGATACCGTTTCCGGCACCCTCACCCCGGTGTTGATGTTGGCGCGAAAGGAAGCCACGGCTTTTTCCGCATCCCGCTTCTGGGGCATCTCTGCCACAGTTCCGAGAGTGCGTTTCTTGTAGGTGCGCGTCCCACTGGACTCGTCATACCAGCGAAACACCCACACATCCGGGCCGCTTTTGCGCTTCAGCTTCAAGATACTTCCTTGTTGGAAACGGCTCATGCAGTTCTCCTTGCATGAGCGTTGATGGCTGTATCCATTGTATTAGCGACAGGCTTCTTGAGGGGTGTTCCGCGCTCTGCAAGCCAAGAAATCAACTCGGTCTCAATGAAGCGCCACAGCCTGCGTTTCCCTTCGCCAAGAGGGTGTGCGGGTACCTGACCAAGGCGCGCCCAACGCACAAGAGTTCGGCTATCCATTCGGAGAACCTCTGCTGCTTCATCAGCGTTCAGGAAGTGTTTACTGCTTTTGTACACTGGGTCTAGCGCAGCTCTTCCGTTCGCGATAGGCTTATCTGTGTTGAGAGTATGTGGTTCTCCCGATAGCGTTCTTGAGTTGAGTTGCGCGTCGGTCATTGAGAAACCTCTGAAGTGAGAATCCGTTCTCGTACCCTCAAACTTCTTCCCGACACTCCAAACTGTCCAATGAAATTCTGGCCGATGGCTATTCCAAGATGGAATAGTTCAAGATTCGCGGCGGCTTAGATTTTCCGAGTTTCGCACGACTTCTAACTTGCTTCTCCACGTTCATTCCATAGGCAACCTCGCCCCGGATCACTCTGCATCGAACAAGAGTTGTGTTCGTGCGGTCTTAGTAGTGGTTTCTTCCGTGAGGGGCCATGGCTGATCTCGACACAAAATGGTTGCGTGCTGCGGTAGTTCTGGCGGACGAACTCAACTTCTGCCGCGCAGCGCAAAAACTCCACATCGGACAATCGACCCTAACGAAACAGATCCATGCACTGGAAAACTTCTTGGGCCTGACGTTGTTCATCCGAGACAGCCGTAAGGTCTCGCTGACGCCAGCGGGTGAGAAGTTTGTCCCAGAAGCGCGAATAGCCTTGTTGCACACGGAGCGCGCAATTCAACTTGCCCGCGAGGCAAATCGGGCCTGCGAGATTACTCTTCATATCGGCAAGTCGCCGTATACCGACCCGTATCTCTTGAGCAATTTGCTTTCGTTCCGATTGCCCCTCTTCCCAAACCTCAAGATCAAGCTGTGCAGCAAACTCGCGGCTGATCTCTCGCATGATCTGTTGAACGGAACTCTGGACATGGCCTTTCTTACCGGGATGCCGGAGACTCCGCGCATCAGTTCTGCAACGGTCTCCGATCAACCATTCTTCGTCGCCATGTTGGAGGATGATGATCTCGCGGTAAAACCGGAGGTGAATCACAGTCAACTCGCAGGCGTCTCTTGCATCTTGTTTGAGCGACACGTCCATCCGACGCTTTACGACGCTCTATGTAAAGCCGCGAAGCCGGCGACGAAACCCGGCACGTCGATCCATCACGTAATGACCGCCGAAGATGCTTCTCAATTCGTTTTGCGAGGGCTCGGCGTAGCGGTGCTGACCCAAGCTGGAGCATGGAGAATCGCCCGCAATGGCATCACCATACGGCCCCTGTGCATTGCTGGATTGAGACTGGAGACACGACTCGCTTGCCGGTCCGACAGCCAAGGGCGCGTTGTCAGTGAGTTCCTGCGGGGCTTCGTGCGTCGTTTGAAGGAACGGACAAATGCCAAGCAGCTTCGTTTAGGTCTTGTCCATTAGCTACTGTTCCTGCGGAAGAATCAGGATACGGAGCGGTCCGATGTGCGAGCAAACCTTGCACTCGATCACCCCTGTGACGTTCACGTCCTCATTGACTTCATCAGGACGGAAACGGGTTTCACATTTCTCGCAAACATGGACTGCTTGCAGCCTCGTAGATGTTTGAGGGGCGTGGTTCTCCATATGGCCCACCTCATTCAGATCAAATTACGTACCGCTACTGCGTTAGAACCCGATAGCAATCCCTGTGTTGCCCTGATGCGACCGGATGAACCGGTCGCACGAAGGTTGAGGTGAGTAATGGGATCGTGGCGATGTTGTCGAGCTGAGACTGCGCTTGAATGACGAGCTTGACGCGGGTGCCTTTCTGGAGAGGCTTGGCGAAATCGCCCTGCTTGCCCCAGGCAACGACGTTGTAGTGGAAGGCTTGCAGGTTCCGGTCGGAGATGATGGAAACCCCAAAGGCGGTGTACTTGCGACCGTTCTTGAAGTGCGGCTGGTGGCTGGGTTACTGACGGTGCCGAAGAGGGTGATGGTCTGTTGGGTCTGCATGGTATTTCTCCTTTTGCCCGGTCACTCGGGACACACATCCCGAAGGGGCGCAAAGGTGCGCTGCTCCCAAGTCGCGGCACAGCCGCGTTGCCAAGAGAAGAAGTTTTAGGAGCGGGGACCCGGAGCCTGCGAGGGGGGGAGGAGTCCTAAACCCGGAGGGCGCGGAACACGAGTTCTGAACGCAGAGCCGAAGGGCGCAGCTCCAGCACCGACGCGGTGGCCGAGTGAAAGTGCAAACAGGAGATATGCAGTTAGGAGATGCCTCGTAGGATCGTCGTTCTCAGATGCCGATCTATCGAATAGTACGGGGGAAGAAGTGAGGCCTCTCCAAGAAAGACCCCACCGGCGTTCACTTGTCCATGCGTTCGAGTATCGGCCCAAGCAAGTATGCGACGAAGAAGCCGCCACTCCAGATGATTGCCGATCCCCAAAGGATCCCCCGGCTCAATTTGCTCACCTCGCCACAAGTGGTCGGATCATCTGCTTCGCAGACCTCGCCTTGCTGCAATCGTGGCGCGATCACGTAGGTCATCACAAAACTGACTGCGATGAGTGTTCCGGCGATGCTGAATGTCCAGATTTTGTGACGGGAGAGACTCACAAGCCAAGGTGCGGCGGACAGCAATGAGGCCACCGTCGTCCCCAACCCCAACAGCACAAGAATGGACGGGAGCGCACAACAGATGAGTGTGCTGAATGAGCTGAACAGTGAGAAGTAATTGAGCAGGGCCGCTCGTTTGGCCCTGCTCTCTGGCGCTAACGTGGCGATGGTCGAGTTCATTTCGCCTCCGTGATCGTCTTGTACCGGAGCGTGTCTGCAACTTTACCCTTCGGTGCTTGAGGGAGTATTCCCGCAACAGTAACCGTCTTGCCCAGCAACAAGGAAATATCGGAACCGGCTGTGGTGGGAGAGAGTGCAAACCGATCCGTTGTTCCTGCTACTTCAAGGAAAGGAGCGCTGGCCGTGCCAGTCAACTTTCCACGCGCGATGATGTCCGCATCCTTGTGAGTAAAACCATTCTTCTCGACTGCCTGGTTGAACTGGAGCATGCCGGCCTTGTTGCCGGGTGCGAGCTTGATGGAGACGAGTCCTGTATTCAGATCGACATCTACTGTGTTGACCCCCTGGATGCCCTTCATTGAAACGTGAATCGCATGAGCGCAGGGGGCACAGTCCATGCCGAAGACAGTAAGGTTGACCTGCTCGTACTCAGCATGAGCGGCCACCGTGGAGAGAGCGAGTGTAACGGCGACAAAAGTCTTTTTCATGATCGTTCCTTTCAATGAGAGCTGTTGTGTGAGGAGAATTTGAGGTAGCTGAAGTTGATCGCAAAGCGGACATGCTCTCGGCCATATAGTGCTTCCGAAGCATCGCGGTAGATGGGAGCTTGGATTCCGCCTTCGACAGCGATGTTCTTGAAGATCGCCAGTACAGAGGGGCCTAACCATACGGTTGTAGTGCTGCTGTCCGGCACCACCGATCCGCTCGACCGCACCCCTCCGGTATGTTCTCCGGTAAATTCGGCGAAGCCCCGATAGTCCCACTGGTCATAGCCACGTCGAAGTTTTGCGGGCCGGTAGCCGTAGACACCGCTCCATGAGAGCGTGTCGGGTCTGCGATCACGGGAGGCTTCGGCAAAGCGGGTATAGCCGCCACCCAACCAGACATACTGACTTCGTGAGGCATATCCGGTGGCAACGCTTCCTGCGACACCCGGCGCTCGATGCAGACTGGAGAGCAGGCCGGAGTCTTCCTGTGGGCCGGGAACGACAATGCCGAGTGAGGCAGTGGACTCGATCCGCTTCCCGACGCTAGTCACGGAGTGTAGGAACCTCCATGATGCTCCGGCAGTCCATTCGCTTCCGGGCATGATGCGGCTTTCGGGAAGAGAGCCGCTGCCGAAGGTTTCCGGGAGAAATGCGGTTACTGTGAGGTGGGGGGTGAGGCCATAGCCGAAGCCCGAACCCGTAGAGAGCTGTGTTCCGTGGGTGCCGTTTCGGCCGTAAATGCCGGTGTCATAGCTGACTTCGCCCTGCGAGTTTACGGGCGTAGCGTAGCTGAAGACCGGGCCGTGGTCCGTAGCGAAGGCCCTGCCTGACCATGCAAGCGCACAGGCGAAGACCAATAGACGTTTCATATCTGCTCCTTTGTTCAAACCAAATGAGGCGAAGGCACACGTCGGGTGTGCCCATCATCAGGATGAGGAGCGGATCAGATTCGTAGGTTTGTGGTTCGGACGATGACGAGCCCCGGTGGAGAGTGCTGAGGAGGCGCGTTGGACGCTATCATCGTAAGCTCTGGGTCGGATACGGCTAGGGGTGCAAAGAATGCAACCACAATCCAACGTAGATGGATCGCCGGTGCGGAGGTAGCCAACTGAGGATGCTCGTCAGTTGCTATCTTTTTGACGCAGCAACCCATCTTCGCCATATCGCCACAGTCGCCGTGCATGGCACGGCAACAGGCGCTCTCCTTCGGAGTCATTGCATAGTCTGTGACGCAGGCCAGCATGGGCGCGGCGGCAGACAGCAGCAGGAGCAAAGCGACGAAGGTGGTAAGGCGACGCATCCCGTTCAGTATAAACTCCGGCGAGTCTCTTGTTGGTGCAGTTGGATGACTGATCTATGCGCCAACTCTTAGTCAGGCGGGTCATGTGGCCTTCCGGATGCCAGAGCGTAGCCTTGCTTCGGAACCTAAGAATATTAAGGTCGGGCCCTCGAAGACGCTGTGCAGCCTCTCATTCAACTTTGCTCATCTCGCAGTGAACGCTCGATCTCTTCCCAGACGATCCGAACAAACTCCACGCTATCCCGCACCTGCTCTCGCAACGGTACGGTATTCGAGCTGAGGTATCTCGCTTGTCGCAAGCGGAAGGCAGCAATACGGCAAGCGTTCTCCAGCCACCAATCCTTAGGCGGCTGGGAGTCACCCGGCGATGTCATGTGTTCGCTCATTTAGTGAAAGTCATGGGACTGTGTTGGGGCCGCTGTGACATTCAGCTCCTCAATGTGTTTGGCTCGGATGTGGATGACCTTATCGACGTTTTGTAGCGTCCCTTCGACCAGCAGAAAGCGGGCATACGTCACGAGTGAACGGTTCCGCTCGTATAGCTCTGGGTCGATGATCGCGTTCGAGATGCCGGACTCATCTTCGATGGAAAGAAAGATGAAGCCGTGGGCCGTACCGGGTCGCTGTCGAGCGATGACGCAGCCAGCGATGCGGGCTTTGACTCCGTGGCGGAGCATACGGAGATCGTCGGCACGGCAGACATTCATGGTTCGTAGTTGGTCGCGGCAATGTGCCATCGGGTGACGCCCTACCGTGACGCCAGTCCCAGCGTAGTCGGCCACCATGCGCTCCTCGGGATTCATGGCCTCCAAGGGCGAACTCTGCTCCTCGTCTTGGTCTAACCATTCCAAGAGTGGCCCTGCCTGCCGTCCGGCTCTCTGGACTTGCCAGAGCGCATCTCGACGATGCGAAACTTCTCCGATCGAGTTGAGCGCGCCAACCTCGGCAAGTGTGGCGAGGTCCGCGCGGGAGAGAGACGGCACTCGACGCGCAAGTTCCTCGATGGAAGCGAAGGCTCGTTGTGCTCTTGCTGCCTCAAGTTCTAGTGCAGCGTTCTTTCGGAGACCACGGGCAAACCGAAGGCCAAGACGGAGCGAAAGCGAATCGTCCTCTTCTCGTTCCAAGGTACAGGGCCAGCTCGACCGCATCACGTCGATAGGCCGCACTCGAAGTCCGTGACGCTGTGCGTCTTTTACGAGTACGGCGGCGGAGTAAAAGCCCATTGGCTGATTGTTGAGGATTGCGGCGGTAAACGCACCGAGGTAGTGGAACTTGAGCCATGCACTCGCGTAAGCGATGAGGGCGAAGCTGGCCGCGTGGCTTTCAGGAAAACCATACAGCGCGAAAGAGCTGATCGACTGAATGATCTCCTCCTGTGCAGTAATCCCCACTTGGTTCTTGTCCATGCCTTCGCGGAGCTTGATCTCTAACGCCCGCATCTTGTCCGCAGAGCGACGGCTACCAAGAGCGCGACGCAATTCTTCCGCCTCCCCGCCTGTGAAGTCCGCGATGGTCATAGCGATGCGCAGCAACTGCTCTTGAAAGAGTGGGACACCCAACGTCCTGCGAAGCACCGGCTCCAGAAGCGGGTGCGGGTAGGTAATCTCCTGCCTGCCCTGCCGCCGCTCCATATAAGGATTCATCATCTTGCCGACGATTGGGCCGGGGCGGATAATCGCAACCTGCACCACAAGGTCATAGAACTTGTCGGGATTGTTGCGAGGAAGCGAGGCCATCTGTGCCCGCGACTCGACCTGAAACAATCCGATCGTGTCGGCCTTGCGAAGAGAGGCGTACACCTGCCGGTCGTCGTGGGGTATCTGCGCGATGTCTACCGTCTCGCCGTAGTGTTGCGGGATGAGGTTGGTGCAATCTTTGAGGACGGCCATCATGCCGAGGCCCAACAGGTCTACCTTGATGAGACCCATGTCACTGACATCTTCCTTGTCCCACTGGATGACGTTGCGGCCTGGCATACTTGCCGGTTCTATTGGTACGACGGAGGCGAGCCGGCCCTGCGCAATAATCATGCCTCCTGAGTGCTGCCCCAGATGGCGCGGCAAATCGAGCATCCGAATCGAAAGCTCAAGGTACTTGGCGATGCGAGGATGCGCGAGGTCGAACCCGGCGACGCGAAACTGCTCCTGCATCGTGTCGGTTGCGCCTTTCCACTCCCACGCACTGACGAGCCGGGTAAGGCGAGTCAGCGTGTCTTCATCGAAGCCAAGCGACTTGCCAACCTCGCGGGCTGCTGACTTTCCGCGATAGGTGATGACGTTGGCACACATCGCAGCTCCGAGCTGGCCGTAACGGGTGTAGACATACTGAATCGCTTTCTCTCGGTCTTCTCCCGATGGAAGATCCAGGTCAATGTCTGGCCACTCGCCGCGCACCTCGGAGAGGAAACGTTCGAAGAGCAGTTCCATCCCTACGGGGTCAACTGCCGTAATCCCAAGCGAGTAGCAAACGGCGGAGTTAGCGGCGGAGCCTCGGCCTTGAACGAGGATTCCGTTCTTGCGGCAAAACTCTACGATGTCCCAGACGATGAGGAAGTATCCGGCAAGTCCCAGCTTTGCGATGAGCGCAAGCTCTCTGGCTACTTGCTTCTCGGCTCGCTTGCGAAGGCTGGCGCTGCTCTTTGCGCCGTAGCGATTGAGCACTCCCTTCATAGTCCTTTTGTAGAGAAAGGTGTCCATCGTTTCGTCGTCACCCACCGGGTAGAGCGGAAACTGGTAGCCCATATCCTTCATCTCGAACTGGAGGCGCGACGACAGTTCGCGCGTAGCGGCGATGGCTTGGGGAATATCCCGGAACAGCGCAGCCATCTCTTGAGGTGGTCTTAGGTGGCGGTTTGCGTTGTGTTGCAAAAGCAGGCCTGCGCCATCAAGCGACGTGTGGTGTCGAATTGTCGTCAGTACATCTAGCACTTCTCGCTCGAACGCAGTTGCCATGTTGACGCCGTTCGTTGCAAGAACTGGAAGGTGAAACTCCCGTGCGAGAGAGAACGCCGCATCGTTGCGAGCCTCCTGTTCGCGGATGCGGTGGCGTTGCAGTTCGACATACACGTTATTCGGGCCAAAGGTCTGAACGAGTGAACGTAGAACTCGCCGCCCTTCGTCCACGCCGCCTCTTTCGAGCGCAGCGGCAAGCGGTCCTTCATCACCACCGGTCAAGCAAACCAAACCTTCACAATGCTCCCTGACTTCGCGGAGAGTCGCGACGCCCTCACCCTTTGTCTTCTGTCTGAGCTTGTAGCCGGTGATGAGTTGCGAGAGATTGCGATAGCCTGTCTGCGATTCGCAAAGCAAGCTCAGCCGTACCGGTCTTTGAGGGATGGTGTGCGGTTGCCACTCTGCCGGTTGTACCTGCAATCCAAGGTCACTGACCGAAACCTCGGCTCCCGCGTGAGAGCGCAGTCCCAGCTTCTTTGCGGTCGTGTAGAGCCGTGGCGCTCCGTAAAGACCATCGCGGTCGAGTATGCCGAGAGCCGACATTCCGAGTTTGGCGGCCTGCTCTACCAGAGCCTCGGGTAGCGAAGCTCCTTCAAGGAAGGAGAAGGCAGAACGGGCGTGGAACTCCACATAGTCCTCAGTCATACACACCTGCGATAGTCCACGCTTTCGGTGTGCGTTCATAGCGGAGGCGGAGGGCGTAGATAGGCTGCACAACGACGGCATCCCATTCGTCGGCCTCCCAAGTTCGACCGTCCCACCAATAGCCGCTCGACTGCCAGGGGCCTTTGACTTCTGCGAGGTGCAATCGTCCGCCCTGCCAGAAAAGAAGTGACGGTGTTCCGTTCTTCAAAGACACCCGGACAGGCTGGGCCGGACGGAACCTGCGGAGTGCAAGGCATGACTTTGAGGGGGACGAGCCAATGGCGAGGACACTCGGACGGAAGGATGTCATCGTGACTTCATCGTCACGATGGCTATTGCATAGCTCCGCTGCGCCTACGTTGTGGTCGCCGACAATCGAGCGAAGTCTTGCGAGCAAGATGTCGAGCTTATCCGGCTCTGGGAATTGGGCTTGAAAGAGGCCGCGCTGTGCCGTCTGCGGACGAGCCGCCTCTGCCGTAAGCGTCACGCCGAGTATTGCCGCTTGCGGCGGATGCGTCTGCAAGTCCAGGTTGAGCAGCTTGAGCAGCAGCTCGCGGCTCTGCGTAGCGATTGCGGGACGGATGTGCCGCTCGAAGGCCGGGGCCTTCTCCAGTTGTAAGCCGAGCGTGAGACTACGCAGAGCGTAGGCGCGTTCGACAGCGCGGCGCATGATGCGTTCCAGCATCGGCGACACAATGAAGAGCAGCGATTCCAGCAGGACGAGCGGCGTATCGAGTGTCGCGGTCTCAGAGAGAACGAGGTCTGCCTCTTCTGGCACCAGCAGATGATCTTCCGTGCCACGAGCGAGACGCTGCAGCCGTCTCGCTTGCTGTCCGATGCGGCTGATGAGCGACATCTCTGGGAGTGCGGCAAGCTCTCCCAGCGTCCGCACTCCCCACCTACCGAACACCGTCAAAGTGGCGTCATTGCAGCCGAGCAACGCGATGGGGAGTGGTGCGAGTCTCTTTGCCAGTTCATCCGTCTTTACGCAGGTGACTCCAGTATGCGAACGGGCGAGTAGCAGGCTTGTTTCGGCATTGGAGCAGGTGGCAACGCTGCAAGGAAAACTTGCGGCCTCAAGCTCAGACCTCAGCTTCCGGGCGTACTGCTCGGCGGTGCCGAACAACATCTCCGTCCCGGTCCGATCTATCAGGAGCAATACAGATAATGAACGGGCCTGGGCATATTCATTGAGTGGCCCCGAGAGAGCTTCAATCCGTGGTGAGAATCGCTCGGCGATCTCCAACACGTTCTCAAACGCTGCGGTTTCTTCCGCGACGGAACGATTACGAAAGAGCATCGGCCCTGTCGCCTCGGCCTGCACCCTGCTCATGCCACGGGAGACACCTTGGGTTCTCGCCGCGCGATTGATGGAAACAACGCGCTGGAGCGGGGCGACGCCCTCGGTTACAGCGAGAGCATGGGAGCGCACTGCGTTATCCGCTCGAAGCCAAGCGACGACCGGAAACTCCGGGATGTGAATTGCGGCATATTCCATCGACTATGCCCCCACTGCAAGCGGCATTCCCACGACACGCATCCAGGGCGCGGTCGAACTCCACTCGACTGCTCGGCCCGGTGCCTTCTTGCCATAAGGATTCGCCACCCGCTGGCGGACGACTTCCGCTACGTGCGTCATGCTGCCGAAGACATGGCTTGACTCGTTTGGAGCCAAGCGCGGTGAGCAGTCGAGTACGCACTTCGCGCTCGATCTGGCGCATGGTTCCTGAGTCAGGAGTAGCAGGATCGCGTCGCCTTCCTGCGCGGCGCGGCTGAACCGATACCAGGTTGCCGACGGGATACGAAGAGCTTGCTCCGGGGAGACTGAGGCAAGGTCAAGTACCACGACTCGAAAACCTCCCGCTTGGAGAATCTGGTCTGCTGTACGAAGAGCCTTGTCCAACTTGCTCCACGGCTTTGCATCACGCCTCAGCCCGCCTTGTACTGCTGCGGGCGAGTTGGCACGTTCGCGGGCCTCATCCGCAGTTCTCCGGTCGATTTGCCGTAACGGGTCGGACGCATCAGCACGGCGGGCGTTGAAATGCTCGTAGGCGACCTGCTCTGCTGGGGCGGCTGCGAGACTAAGTCTTTGGTTGGGATAGCCTGGGGTTCCTTCCATTTTCTTGAGCCGCGTCTCGGCTTTCTGAACAAGCATCTTCTCCAACGCCCGGTCGATACCCTTCGTTTCGGTGCGTGGGTGGCGAATGCCGTGGTGCTGCGTTGATCTATCCACACCATCATTCGGGCTAGGCGTGCTGACTCTCCCGGTCGGGCCGGGTTGGGTGGGGGGCGGAGTTTGCTCTTGTATCTCGGAAAAACGCACCCAGAGAAGGTTCTTGAGTCGCACTCCAGCGGCGGCGGCACTTCTTGCGTCGAGGCTGTCGCTCACGTCGATATAGGCGCAGGCCGAATCGACTGTCGCTTCACTTAGGACTGACAGAGCCAGCGATGTTCGTCCGGCTGAGGCGGGACCGGTAAACTCGCAGATGCCACCGATAGGCAAACCGCCACCCAACAGGGTATTTACGGCTTCATTTCGAATCGGGAGAAGCCGTGCCATTTGGACGGCCTGGGGCGATAAGGCGGCGGGAATCCGCGACGCGAGGCTGCTCTCGATTTCCTGCCTCAACGCCGCACTTCGGGACTGAATCGCCATTTTGTTTTCGCCTTTTGTTCTCCGTTGCAGCCCCAGAATACTCCCGTCGGTGGGACACAAGTCAACCTTGCACACAAGATGGTGCAGCCCTCAATGTGTTTATGGGAAACCGGGCATTTTGTGGATTTCGGAAGGGCCTTCAGAACAGGAGGAGATGAACATTTATCATTGCGAATCAATTCATTACGCGACGCTGCAAGCTGGCATGGCCTGATTGCATTTTCGCTACTTGTTCGCCTAAGCTGTGTCTTGAGGATACAGTATTGGTAAGAGGCGATTGAGGATATGGAAAGCTATCTGCAAGGGCGGCTTAGAAATACCCCATTACCGTTGGGGCACGGACTCTTGCCACTTTTTGAAGCCGTCGTGAACTCGATCCATTCAATCGAAGAAAGAGGAGTCGCAGGGGAAGCAGGAAAGATTGAGATCGAGGTGCTTCGCTCGGCCCAGACGAGTCTTGCCCTTGATGCTGCGAAGAAGCGAGGCGCTCCTCCGCTTGAAAATATCGTTGGCTTCAAAATCACAGACGACGGCGTGGGCTTTAACGACGCAAATATGATGTCCTTCCGTACTCTCGATACGGACTACAAGGCAAATCGCGGATGTCGTGGGGTCGGTCGGCTGCTTTGGTTGAAGGCTTTTAGTCGAGCCAAAGTAGTCAGCCTCTTTCGTGACGGGAACCAACAAATGCAATGCAGGTCGTTCATCTTCACGTCCCAGCGCGGCGTCATGGAAGAGACTGTGCAACCCGACCATGGGACTGTTCTCAGGACATCTGTCGAGCTTGACGGCTTCGCGATGGATTATCGCGATAGAGCTCCTAAGAGCGGAAGGACTATTGCACAGAGTCTGCTGGAGCATTGTCTGTGGTACTTCGTTAGACCCGGTGGCGCTCCCGAAATTCGTATCACGGATGAAGGAGAGAGCATCGGATTGGACGAAGTTTATGACGAGTACATGTTTGCTTCTGCAAATAAGCAAGAC
Organism: Candidatus Babeliales bacterium; assembly: GCA_964658255.1. Lineage (GTDB taxonomy): Bacteria > Acidobacteriota > Terriglobia > Terriglobales > Acidobacteriaceae > EB88. Next base: position 41,588 of record CAZZYO010000008.1, on the reverse strand, counting down.
ATCTCGATCAAAGGGCAGACCTTTGAACTCACACACATCAAACTGAAAGCGAGTTCCGCAAAACAGCACTCCATCGCGTGGTGCGCGGCTGGAAGACTTGTTCAAGAAGAAAGCATCGCCGGAAAGGTCCCCGGTCTTTACGGAAGATTACACGACGACAGCGGAGACTTCGTCTACGAGTGTTATGTTACGTCGCCTTTTCTCGACCGTCATGTGAGGCCCGAACGGATTGGCTTTGATATCGACGACATCAGCGATGACCTCTTTGCACAGAGCGATATTTCCCTTAAGGACATACGGGATGGTGTTGCTTCGTCTGTGGCCGAACATCTGAAAGAACACCTTGAGGGGAACAAGAAAGCCAGTCGAGAGCGCGTCGAGCGTTTCGCAGCTCAGAAAGCTCCGAGATACCGTCCCATTCTGGCAAGGATTGCCGAAGACAAACTCGATGTCGATCCAAACATTACGGACAAAGAGCTAGATCTTCTACTCCACAAGCAGCTCGTTGAATTAGAAGGAAGTCTGGTGTCCGAAGGTCACGACGTGATGAACTTCGGAATGCACGAGACGCCGGATCAATACCGCGCCAGGCTCGCCACCTATCTCGAAAAGGTCGATGATCTCAAGAAGTCCGATCTGGCAAACTATGTGTTTCACCGGAAAGTTATCCTGGACATACTAGAGCAAGCAATTAAACGAGGAGCTGACGGCAAGTACGCTCGTGAAGAATTGATACACGAACTCATCATGCCAATGAGGAACCTCAAACGATGTCCACTCCGACGGCTACAACCTTTGGCTTGTAGATGAGCGGTTGGCCTTCCACGACTTCCTCGCATCCGACAAGACGTTGAGCTCTTACCCAATCACGAACAGCTCCGAGCAAAAAGAGCCTGACATTTGCGCTCTAAACGTCTACGACGAGCCAATCCTTGCGGCTGAGGGTGACCGCTTACCACTCGCATCGATTGTTGTCGTGGAGATCAAACGACCGATGCGGAATGACGCGAGAGCAGGAGAAGATAAAGATCCAGTCGAGCAGGCTCTTGGATACCTTGACCGTATCCGTAACGGTGGTGCTCAGACATCTTCCGGTAAACAAATTCCACGCTCCGAGCACATACCGGGCTTTTGCTATGCAATCTGCGACCTCACCCCATCGGTATTGAATCGCTGCAAGCTGCTCGGCCTAAAGGCCACCAGCGACAATCTAGGCTATTTCGGTTACAACTCGAATTTCGAAAGCTATATAGAAGTCATCTCTTTTGAACGGCTGCTCAATTCCGCGCGAGAACGCAATCGCGCATTCTTCGACAAACTGGGCTTGCCCACCCAATAGGCAATAGAGTCGTATAGCGCCACAGAAAGAGCGCCGTTATAAGAGCGTACTGAGGATGCCGCGATGTGTGGACGGTATGTTCGACGGGCAACGAAGAAAGCGATAGCTGACTGGTTCGGCGTTGATCCCGAACACCTGCCGGAGTTCGGACCAAGTTTCAATATCGCGCCGCAGACGTTTCAGCCCGTAGTGCGGCTCTCGCCGGAGTCGGGCGAGAGGGAGATTGTCCTGATGCGGTGGGGACTCGTACCCTTCTGGGCGCGGGATGCGCGAGACGGAGTGAAGCGCATCAATGCTCGCGCAGAGAGCATTGTCACCACCGCATCTTTCCGCGAAGCGATCAAGAAGCGCCGATGCCTGGTCCCTGCCGATGCGTTCTACGAATGGCAGAAGATCGGCGCGAAGACCAAGCAAGCGTTCGCCATCGGGATGCTCGATGGAAGTCAGTACGGCTTTGCTGGCCTCTGGGAGAGTTGGAAGGAAGAGAACGGCACACTGCTGGAAACGTTCACCATCATCACGACAGACCCGAACGATGTCATGGAGCCGCTGCATGACCGGATGCCGGTGATTATCGAGCCGAAGGATTACGACCGCTGGCTCCAGCCGGCAGAGGCTCAGTCTCTCCCGCTCGATCTGCTGAGGCCTTTTCCTGCCGAGAGGATGCGGGCATGGAAGGCGAACTCGCGTGTGGGTAACGTGCGAAATGATGAGGAAAGCTTGCTCGTCTGTGACGACGCGCCTACCCTCTGGGGATAACGCGGCACTCGGCCCTGACGTTGCACTGAGGGAGCATGAGAAAACGCGCGGGGCTTGGGAACAAACCCCGCGCGGTCGTACCTATGCCGCCTTCTTCGCTTTGACCGCTGGTTTGGCCTCGACCTTCTGAGGCTGCTTTGCCTTCTCCCTTGCCGTAAACTCCTGTTTCACCTTGAGGGCGATGGAATCCGTATTCACGTTGTACGTCAGGGCTGCGGCCTTGAGCACTTTGCCACCGTCCGACTGCGACCGTGCGGCAAGCAGGATGACAATTTCAATCGTCAAGCGGTTCAGTTCGCCTTCGTCGGCTTTGCGAATAAAGGCCGTGAGCAGCTTGCCAATGGATTGCCCCTCGCTTGGGCGGATGCCGCGATTCCGTGCGACCATCACCAACCTAACTTCGTCCAGCAAGGACAAAAGGTTCTCCGCCATAAAGAGCAGGTCACGCTTCATCAAGCGAACAGGGACGGAAGCAACGATGGTTTGTAGCACCCGTAATCCCGTTGCTTTCGCGAGTGCTTCCTCGCGGCGTTGCTTCTCCTGCTCCGCTTTGGCGGCGGCACTGGGTTTGCTGGGCTGCTTCTTGGGGTTGTGGATGGGGCAATCGGGATTGGCGCAGACCTTGCGGACGACACCCTTCTCGCTTCCGTAGGTGACGACCGCCTCAGTTGTAAAGCGGCAGGTCTTATACTCTGGCCGCTTCGCCTTCTCCGGCGTGTCCGGCTTCTGCGCTTCGATCTCGACGTACTTGTTCCGGGGAATGGCCGTGCTGCCTTCCGGCAGGTTTCCGTAGCTGGTGCTGATCTGCACTAGCTTGGGCTTGCTGGCGATGAGGGCTTGCACCTGCGCCTCGACCTTGCCCGCGTAGCAGGTTGGGTCAGTGCAAGCGTCCTGCTGCACGTCGGCGAAGAGAAGCCTGTTGTGGCCTGTCCGCTTGGGGCATTCGAGACAGCTTCCGGCTGCGGGAACGAGCTGGGCATCGCGCTTGCTGAACGGTGCCAGCTTCAAGACAAGCATGAGCTGGTGTTCAATCCAATGCTGGAGGTGCCGGACAGGTAGCAGGATGCGCTTGGGCTTGTTGCCCGCGCCCGCCCACTCCTCGCGGAAACACTCCGAGAGGGCTTTCTCCTGCTGGTCGGGCTGGAGTTTGGCAAGCAAGAGAGCATGTCCGATGCCGATTTCCTCGGCATAGAAAGCCTCCACTACCGGGGCTGTAAGCTCCGTGAGCCGGATGCGCTGGGCGACATAGGTCGGAGACTTTCCAACCTTTGCTGCAATCTGCTCGATACTGTATTTCGGTTCTTCAAGGTTGAGCAACGCGCAAAAACCCTGCGCTTCCTGCAATGGATGTACGTCGCACCTTTGCAGATTTTCAATAAGCTGTGCCTCCAAGGCCTCCGCGTCGGTAAGGTTCTTGATGCGAACCGGGACTGTGGCCGCTCCTGCGGTTTGGGCGGCGCGGAAGCGCCTTGCTCCGAAGACAACCTCGAAGCCCTGCTCGGTAATAGGCCGGACAAGCAAGGGCGATAGTACGCCCTGGGTGCGGATGCTTTCGGCCAGTTCCTTCAAGGAATTTTCCTCAAAGGTACGGCGTGGGTTGGTCTTGGATTCAGTAAGTAAAGACAGGGGAAGGTCGCGGTACTCGTTCGTCGTTTGGGTGTTCATGGCTGTACTCCTTGTGGGTTGGCACTGCATCGGTGTTTTGGAGCGGACGCGCTCTCCTATCCGCTCCGGGACGGGAAAGGGTTACGCCACCTTCGCCAGTTCTGCATCGGGCATCTCGGCCTCTGCTGCTGTTGGGGGCTGCAACGCGGCAAGGATGACACCGGAGGTTTGCTGGATGACTTCCAAGCTCTCGGCGAGGAGTGAGGCGTTGCCGTGGTACAGGTGGATATAGTCGGCGGAGGCCGAACCCGTTTCCAAGCCAACCGCCTTCCCAATGACAAAGGCGATAGCTTCGGCTTCTGTCTCCCGCACTACCTTTGTGGTGGTGGTGCGACGCTCGGCCTTGTGCAGCATTTCGTGTCCGAGTTCGTGGACAAGGGTCGAAAACTCCTCGGCCTCGGACTGGCCGGGAAGGATAGCGATCTTGCCGCCGTAGCTCATTCCCAGCGCGGGTGCAATTTTCTCCGTAAAGACGAGCTCGATACCCTGCGCCTTGATGAACGAAACGAGACGGTCGCGGTTGTCGCCTACGCTGCCGCGCATCTCTCTCATGCTCGGTAGCTCCGCGCCTTCGGTCTGCGTGACATCGAACACGTAGGCATTCCGAAAGCCGACAAGGACGCGGGTGTTCTGCTTGGTGATGTCCCGTTCGGCTTCCTCGTCCTTCTTCCGCTTGATACCGACGATGGGAGCGAGAATCCGAATTCCTTTCTCTCCCTTCTTCACCTTTCGGCCTAGCTGGTTCCACGCATACATGCCAGCAACGCGGGTTGCGGTGGGCTTCTGCCTTGCGATCTCCAAGATGTTTCCGAAAGAGTAGTTGTGGAAACGGCTCATGGCATCGAGATAGGCCGTAAGCGCATCACTGTGTCCGGCCTCTAGCTGCTCGATGAGGCTCTTCACATTGGCGGCGATGATCTCTTTAGCTGTCTGCCGTTGCTGCGGCTGTTTGGGGTTTTCGCTGATGGTGGTAACAGTGCTGGTGGTGTTCATGGGTGCTTCCTCCTTGGGTTCTGGCTCTTGCACGTCCGCGTTGAAACGCGGCATGTACATGCCGAACGCCACCTGGCGAAGGCGGGGGGTAGCAACTGCAAGGGGAGCGGGTATCGCCCACCCGCAGGGCGCGGTTTTATCGCGTGATTTTTCGCAGAAAAATTATGGGGAGACCCCTTGCGGGCGCGAGCCGGGGCAGAGCCCCCTTAGCGGCTTTTGTCGTTGCTCGTTTTAATCGGAGGGGCGTTGCGGGGAGGGTGGACCGCCCCGCTGAGGTGGGTGGCGGAGGACCACCGGGCCGAAGACAGGGAGGATACTTCATCCCTCAAAATGCACTGGAATTAAGAGATTTGACATTGTCATCTTTTTCTGTGATGCTTTTGACATCGGAGGCTATATGAGCGATGGTCCGTACCGAAGTTTGCCAATGTCCGCTTCGTGGAAGCGCGTGGCTCAGTGTGGAGAGATTGACGCTTTTGAGATAAGCGACATCAGTGCTGCGCTCGTACCCGCGCTAGCCGGAGATTGGCGGACTGACGTTCAGCCTCCCTTCCTAGATCAGTTGATCGCGGTGGTGACACAGCAAGAGAGTTTTCTGTTTCAAGACGGCTTCGTCGCTCAGCTCGAAGCTCTTCGCAACATAGCTGGCTGCGGTTTGGGCAGGCGTTTGTTGGATCTCACTCTGCTCGCCCTTGAAGGTGGCGAACGGGGCATCGCAGCGTTGAAACTTGGAGCAAAGGACGCGCTATACGACCAAGCGAGTCGGCGGGCCCGCCAGATGGAGGAGCATTATCTCCGCGAAAGCGACAGGCAGACCGCAACAGATGTTCGGAGAAAGATCGAGGGGGGCATCATGAGGGCCCCTTTGGAAAGTCTTGCTCACAAGGTTGTTGACGGGGATGCTGCGCCTCAAAAGGTCAAAGTAGCAAAGCTCAGCGGCTTGGACGATGGGGTGAAGTTTTGAGCAAACAGTCAGTAACGAGTCAATCCGGCTCAACGTGTGTTGATGTATACGAACCGGGGAAACGTCCGCGCAACGGGTGGCACCCCTGTCAGATCGGAAAGCATGTACGTTTTTCGAGCGACCATTTACAGTCTTACTGCTTCGCTGATTGGAATGAAACTGTTTATGACGCGCTCCTTGTAGCGGCTGTCGTTGAGTTTTGCGATCGGGTAGAAAAGCGTCCGGCCTATACCTGGTCCCGTGAGTTCAAGGTGCGAATACCTGTTCACTCGCCAGCGATCTGGAACCGCAGTGGCGTTAGAGAAAGTCTGATCGAGGCTCTGACGTTTCTGATGGGCGACACTTGGGACTTTGAATTTATCCAAAGGCAGACCGCGGCAGAGAAGCCGCTGCAACAGACCATGCCCCTACCCTCAGGGCTTGAGGCTGTCATCCCGTTCAGCGATGGACTCGATTCAAGAGCGGTCGGCAGACTCACTGAGCTAGAACTTGGAAAAGCGCTCATTCGCGTAAGAATTGGCACTGGAAGCTGGGATCAAGCAACCCTCGCAAAACAGCCGTCGCACTTCACGTCGATTCCTTACAAGGTACTGACTTCGGGTTCGGAATTCCCTGAGTCTTCGGCGCGTTCGCGCGGCTTCAAGTTCACGCTCATCAGTGGTCTCGCTTCGTATCTATCGAGGGCACCGAGAGTGGTCATGACAGAAAGTGGTCAAGGGGCTTTAGGCCCAAGTCTCGTTCCTGTCGGCCAAGCCCATGAAGACTACCGAAACCACCCGTTGTTCACGCAACGGATGGAGAAGTTCATATCATCCCTTCTTGGATGGACGGTCCGATTTGAATTTCCTCGGCTATGGGAAACGAAGGCGCAAACCCTCCGTCTATTCCTAAACGAATGCCAGGATACGGCAGCCCTTATCGACACGAGATCTTGTTGGCAAGGAAGTCGCCAAGTCGGCGTGAATGGTGTTCGTAGACAGTGTGGGATCTGCGCCGCATGCTTGTTGCGGCGAATGAGTCTGCACGCTGCAGGCGTCCTCGAACCGCAAACCAACTACGTGTGGGAAAACCTGCGCTCCACACGCTTCTGCGACGGCGTAGCGGAAGGCTTTTCAAGAGATCGCATCACCTCGTCTTTCCGGGAATATGCCATTGCCGGCACTCTACACCTTGACCACTTGGCGACCCTTAGCGGATCGGCGCTCAACGCCAGAAGACTAACAGCAACCGCTAGCTCACTTTCGATTGTGCTTGGGATACCGCGCACCGATGCCGAGTCGCGCTTGACATCACTCTTGAACCAACACGCTTCAGAATGGAAAAATTTTATGCAATCGCTTGGCCCTGATTCGTTCATCACCAAATGGACGGAGACCCCGCAATGAACATACTTGATACTGTCCCAACCTCATTGCTTGGCGAGAGGCTTCGACTGGCCCGCGAGAACGCAGGCATCAATCAAGCGAAGGCAGCAGAAAGCGCCGGACTTGCGAGAACCACTTTGGTGGCGATCGAACAAGGAAAGCGAAGGGCCCGTCTACCGGAATTACAGACTCTCGTTCGGCTTTATGATTCGTCGATCAACTCGGTTCTAAGGGAAGAAGCAATTCATGTCGATCTCGTCCCACGTTTTCGCAAACTTTTGGGTACGAGCGATAGCGCGGCGAGTAGCGCCGTCGCCGTCATCTCAAACCTTGCGAAGGCTGAGGTAGAGCTGGAAAACATTCTCGGAATAAAGCGAACGCGCGATTACCCCACTGAACGCCCCTTGCTGCCTGGTGATGTTCGAGTTCAAGCCGAACAAGATGCGGCTGAAGTGAGAACTAGGCTGGGACTTGGAAACCGGCCTGTGAAAGATATTGTCACCCTGCTCGAAATGGAAATCGGTATTCGGGTGTACATCCGTAGGATTGATGGGAATATCTCGGGGGTCTTCGCCTACGATGAGAAGTTAGGACCCTGCATATTACTCAACGCGAATCACCCCCGAGAGCGCCGAACCCAATCGGCAGCGCACGAATTTGGACATTTCATGGCGACGCGATCAGAGCCGGAAATTCTGGAAATGCACGAACGCTTCAATTCGCGCGAAGAGCGATACGCAATCGCATTCGGCAAAGCATTCTTGACTCCAGCTCGTGCCGTCATGCAACAGTTTCAAGAAGTGACCGCAGGAGCCGACAAGTTCAGCAGACGGCACGTCATTGTACTCGCGCATTTCTTTGGCGTCTCCCGAGAAGCAATCGTCAAACGCCTTGAGGAGCTTGCATTAATCAAGGCAGGAACTTGGGATTGGTTCGCGGCGAACGGAGGCATCACGGATGAGCAAGCGAGCCAGGTACTTGGCGATTTGTCCATCGCGGACGAAGGAAAAGCGGATGCCGACAGGCCAACGACGCTTAGGTTGAATCTTCTTGCGTCAGAAGTGCATTCTCGGGGCCTGTTGAGTGAGGGCCAGCTTTGTCGGTTACTAGGTCTCGACAGGGTTGAATTGCGGGAAAGTCTTGGCAATTTGGATGTCGAAGGGAGTGGGACGGATGATGCCCCCAGTCTTTTCGCCTAACCCAGATACGCCTCTGACCCTCGATTCGAGTGTAGTCATCAATCTGAATGCCTCGGGCCAGGGGCGCGCCGTGCTATCTGCTTTCAACAATTCAGTTGTTGTGGTCGATACCGTAGAGGCCGAGATTGGCCGTGGCAATCGACAGAAGCGGCAGGACAAGGCTGCTCTGGACGCTTTGATCGCAGACGGAATTATCGCAATCGTCAGCCTTGATGACGATGCACTGCAAATATTCGAGTCTCTGGTCATCGGGCCCGCAATCAGCACTCTTGACGACGGCGAAGCTGCCACCATTGCGTATGCGGTTCGTACGGGTTCGATAGCGGTCGTTGATGAGCGGAAAGCGACTGCGCTCTCGCGCGGCCGCTTCCGAGGGTTGACCACCGTCTCAACAGTGGATTTATTTGCTAGTGACTTGGTGAGGTTGCACTTGGGCGATGAGCTTCGCAGAGAAGCCATCTTCAATGCTTTGCTATATGGCCGTATGCAAGTTCCCAAGCAACATCTCGATTGGGTAGTCGAAACCATTGGGCCAGAAAGAGCCCTTCAATGCTTGAGCCTTCCAAGCTTCGTGCGGACTGCAACTTTGCCGAAAGCGATTGTGACACGGTAGAAAGTGAGACTGTTTCTCCGACGTTTCTCACGATAACCGTTCGACACCTTTAAGTTGGAGAAGCGCGCCGTTGAGCTGATCGTCAATGGTCAAGATGTTCGTTCCCGCTTTCGCCAACTCCCTGCAATGTCCGAGAGTGCGGCTTGCTGGAGCGGCGTGAGGGACGAAGATCTTGTGGGCTAGGGCACCTACGAAACGGTTGCGCCGTTGGGCGAGCGCCTTGGTGATTCTGTTCTGTGCGGGTGAGAACGGCGAGAGAATCAGCAACCGGCCTTCTTTGAAGGCGGGCTGAAGTTCTGGTTTCAGACGCATTCCGACGATGCTTCGCGCTGGAACCCAGATGATCGGCTGGCGTCCACGGAGCAGGATTCCCAGGCACTCCCATTCCATGACGGAGTGGAAACCGCCGATGATTATCTGTCCTTCGTCTCGCATTTTGCTGATGGCATCGAAGGTCTTGAGAATGATCGAGCCGGAACATTGTGAGGAACAAAAGAGACCGATGGTCGGTTCTGCGACTATGTCAATCGGGCCGTAAGCCCACAGCATTGCAGGCGGCTCTATGAACTTGCTAGAAGCCAGCCGTGCTGGATAACCGGGCGTCCCGATCTTGACAGTGGCGAGATGTTCCATCGCGCGTCCTATTCCTCACTTGCGTCGCTGCTCATTCTGTATTTGATGTCGTAATTAATGACGAAATCAATTTCTTCATCAGTGAGGCCGAAGCCCTTCCCTAGAATTCTGTCGACGACCTCAATGTGTGAGCGCTCCTTAGCGGCGTTGATTTCGTCGTATTCGATGGTGTAGCCCTGCTTCGTCTGGATTGTCTTCTGTTTGGATGACGACTGGATCGCGCGAGTCAGGAGGTCGGCTCGCTCCCACCATTTCCCGTCCGTAGCATTGTTAGGAATGGGAAAGCGACGCACGAAGTCATCGTTGACATGCTCGCAATCGCTGAGGACGCTATACAGCCAATAAAAGATCGAAGAGTTTAGGATGCAAGTCGCCAATCCCGCATATTCCTCTGTTTGGAAACTCAATGTTCTCCCGTGAGGCGGTTCTGACTCGACACCATTCTTGCGAAATCGTGGAAGGCCAAGGCACGACTTGACCCAATACCTACAGGCCTCTTGGTAATAGACGCGGTGTTCGCTGTGTTTAGATACGAATGCTCCCAGGGTTTGCAAGGATGGGCTCTCTAGTTTCTGAAAGATGCTCAACTGCACAGGGCTTCCCAATTTCGCAATCCTGAACCCGTGTGAACGTTTGCGGTGAGAAGCTATGGCGAGGACGTTAAGAGCATTGGGCCGCTCTTCGGAGTAGAACCGGGAAATGCGGCTGGTGGAAAATGTTGGTGGATTCTGTGAAGCTGAAACCTGAATGATGGCAACTGGCATCTCAACTCCGTCAAAGACAGACTCAGGCCGCCTCGGAAACGAGATGCAAGTCAGATTGCCACGGGCAATGAGAAGGTCCTGCAAGACCTTCATCCGTTCCGAGGACATGATCGTTAGTTGCACGATGAGACCCGCATGGCCGCCTGGTGCAAGGAGTGCAAGAGCGCGCTCCCATGTCAGTGCGTAAAGGTTCTTTGCGGATTCAGTAGTGAAGGAACCGGGTGGAAATCCGTAGGCCACCTTCTCGCTCGGGAACACGACGTATGGTGGATTGCCGATAATAACATCGAACCCACCTGCAGAAACGATCTCATGAAAGTCGCAAAACCAATGAAAAGGCTTGTGAGATAACGCCCACTTACGAGCATCGCTCTTCTTGACGCCATACTCTCCTGACAAATACTCATTAAGCTCACGATCAAGCTCATTAAATTGCCTTCTCAGAATTGCTTTGTCATCGGGTGTGACTGTACCGTCCAACTCGGTCTGTTGGAGGCGGAATGATCTGACCTTTGCGTCCAGAAGGAGAGCTTTATCCTCTATTGCACCGAGCATCTCATTCTCTTCATCCGTTCGGATGCCGCGCGTGGGACCGATGTCCTTTAAGGCCGCGTAGCCAACCAGCGCGTTCCCAGCGCGAATGTTGAAGTCAATATCGGGAAGGGGTTCGATGCGATCCTGGGACTCAACCTGAGCGACAAGTTTAAGAAAAAGCCGGAGTTTACATATCTCGACGGCTTCCTCCATGATGTCCACGCCGAAGAGATTGTTCACGATGATGGCCTTGAGAACAAAATAGTCCGGCTTAGGGTGTTCCTTTGACTTCAGAAGGGTGTCTCTGAAATCTTTGAACTTCTTTGGATCGTGTTTGCCAGTCGCTTCCAAGTCTTCGACGAAACCCTCCATCCTTTGAATGCAGGCGTCGTAGAGTGGCTTGAGGATGTTCAGCGCCGCAAAGAGAAATGCTCCTGACCCGCAGGTCGGATCAAGAATGGAAACCTTCTCGATTGTCTTCCACACAGCGCGTAACAGCTCCGGCCCTTCGGAGAACTGAATTACGTCCTGAGCGAATTGCCGGATATTCAGGTTGAGCGTTACGAGGTCGTCGATTTTGTGGACTTCGCCGCTTGCCAATTTGGCCTTGACAGCGCGATACCGCTGATGGCGGTCTATCGACTCACGCCATATTTCAGTAGGGAGCGCGAACTCTTCAGGGGCGGTACGATTCCATCCTGTCCGTTGCGCTACATCATGAACTCCTGCCTCAATCTCAGCCGGAAGTGCGAGGTTGGCCCCCTTCTTCATGGCGTCGTGGATGTAACGATCCGGGTCGTCCCTTAAGAGACGCCACACAGATCCCTCGGGGGCAAAAGCAATCGCGCACCCCTTATGGGCCTCATGAAGCAGAAATGGGATGATGGTGTTCTGGGAGATGTACTCAGTGATGTCCTCCTTGGTGTAGTACGCACCCATCTGTTTCTGATTGATGTACTTCTCGAAGATGTAGCCAAGAACATCTGGATTGATCTCGCGGTCGTTATGATCCTCGCGCTCATCGAGATGCCAGTTGTATTCCTTGAAGAAGTCAAAGAGCTTTTCAAAGGCCTTGTCGACGATCACAATCGTCTTGCCGTGCAGTTCCTCGATCTGGTGCTTCTGGAATAGGCCTCCATTCAGATAAGGAATCTCGCCAAGCAGCTTGTTCGTGGCGGCTGAACGGTCAGCCTTCTTCCGTGCGAAGCCCTGGAAGAAGAGCGGACTAAGGAACTCGGCATAATAGGCATTGGGCTGTCGGGCGCTACTCTCCGCCAGTTTGTTTCGGAGATAGTCTCTGTCTCCGTTGAGAAAACCCTTTTCCTGAATGAAGTAGAGGAACATGAGCCGGTTCATCATCACGGAGGCATACCAGCTCTCCATCTGCTTGTCGGGTATGCCCTTGATAAAGCCGAGAAAACTAGCGTGTTCGCTCTTGAATCGTTCGTAAAACTTCTTCGTCACCTTCTCGACATCGAATGCCTTCAACCGGCTCGTGACGGTGCCGGTGCGGATGGCCTCTTCTTCTTCAAGGGTGAAGACGAGGTTGTCGAGCTTTTGGAGAAGAAGTTCTCCCGCGTGGCCGGATGCTGTGTTTGAAGAGAAATGATAGGTACGGACCGCCGTGGGCTTGCCGGACTCCTTACGAACCCATTGCCATACCTGACGACCCTGAGCCTTATCCGCAAACACGATCAGATGCTCGAAGTGGTCTTTGGCAATGAGCTTGTCCAGCTTGACCCTGACGGCGTAGTTAGGGATTGTGTCGGATGCAAGCACGACGACACCACGTTTTTCAGCGACGGCGTGGAAGCCATACTCTGTGCCGTCGATCTGCTTGACGAGCTTGGCAGAGAACTTGTCCCACCCAAGCTCTTCGATGAAGAGCTTGCGGAAGTCGAATGCCTTGAGGCACTGCCGAGAGCGTTCGCGATCAATGGGCATTATGTGCTCCGTCCGTCAGGCCGAGTGAGCAGATGATCTGTGCCAAGGTCTCATGCTCTTCATCACCCTCAACAATGCTAAGGCGTCCTTCTTCGCGCAGACTGACGGCAAGCTCGGCAAGTGCCTGATCGGTATCTCCAGTCTTCATATGACGATTCAGAATGTCCGTGGCCGAGGAGCGTAGGGGATAGCGGTAGACATCCTCAAGCGTCCGCTGTAACGGCAAAGTGTCAAAGAGGGTCCCCTTGACCTCTTGTGTGTATCGCTTCAGCCGTTCGTACGTCCGATACCTCGCTCCAGTGGAGCTGCCCAGGCCTCCGCCTACGATCTTCTCCTCCGCAGCGAGTTCTTTCACTGCTCCGTCCACGAGCTCATGGTGATGTGGGAGTCGTGGCACTGCGGGAGTGGTTGGAAGGCACTCAGCGGCCTTGAGTATCTTGTATGGGGAATCGGTCACACGTTTGCCCTTTTCATCGACCCAAGCCATGGAATCTGTGCCACTGGCAGTTCTTAGGTAGACCAACGCACCTTGCGTCGATGGCTCCGTGCGCTGGTGTTCCTTAGCGGTGTAAACCACGTTTGGCATATCCTCAATCGTCTTCTTGAGGGCCGGGTTCGCAGTAATCGCGTCCTGCCAGATTTGATAAGCGTAAGAGACGAGGTCAACCTCGGAGTCGTCTTCTCCGTCAAGCAAGCCTGACTTCTCATGGTAGAGGTCGGTGACGGCCTTGTTGTGTCGGTCGTCATCGAAGAAAGACTCGTCCGTTCCTACGACTTCAGAGTTTGCATGGAGTCGCGCACGAACCTTCGCCCGCAGGCGGATGATGCGCTCAATACCCTCCGCCGGCAAAAAGCTGTAGCAGAGAATCTTGTCCGACTTTTGTCCGATACGGTCAACACGGCCAGCACGTTGAATGAGTCGGATGATTGTCCACGGCAAGTCGTAGTTCACAATGATGAAGCCGTCCTGGAGGTTCTGTCCTTCACTGAGGACATCGGTCGCTATCAGGACACGGAGCTGCTGTTCGGGCGCAATCGTCTTTTTATTGCTCGTCGGGCTAAAGCGGTAGACCAGCTCGGTTAGGTTTTCGGAGTCTCCAGTCGCCGCCGCACTTCCCCTGACTCCTGCCGCCACAAGTTGGCGATTCAGGTATTGAACGGTATCGCTGAACTGGCTGAAAATGAGAATCTTCTCCGTCTTGTGCTTTTTGCTGACGAGGCTGACGAGTGCATCAAGTTTGGAGTCCTTCTTCGGTTCCCAAACAGAGCATCTGTCGAAGATCAACATAAGTGCCTTGGAATCTTGAAGTAGGTCGGTTCCAAGTTGCGGACTAAACAATCCAGGGCGAATCCACTTAAAACGCGACCGATAAGCGTTTGCATAGAGCGCGTAGACCTCTGCCGCTCGAACTTTAAACTCGGCGACAGATCGAAGATTTCCCGTTGCACTGGCGATTTCATCGGGCGTGCGAGTAGCCACCGTGTCTTCATCTGACAGCGAAGTGTCCAAAAGGCCGGAATCCTGTGTCCCGATTGGGATATCCAAGCCATTCTCGATTGCGTGAAGGAAAATGAAGTTACGGAGAATGTGCCGCTCGACGGATAGCAAGAAGCTGTGGCCGCTACTCTCCAATCGCTTGAAGAGGTTACTGCGGCAGAATCCCATGAGCCGCGTCCCTGCGGCGGATAGATTCGCGAGGATAGCCGTCTCAGCATTCGTTGCTGCAATCGGCGGTTTAGCAGATACAAAGTTCCCCAAGCCATAACGGGGCAGGCTTAGGCCGTTTACGATATCGACCACGGGAGCGGAATAGAGCCTTGCGTACTCATCGTTCGGGTCTTCGTCATCGACAGTAAACGGGAGCTTCTTCGGGAGCCGATCAGGGAAATAGGAACGGCTCCCATCCTTGAACTCAAGATACCTGCGACCGTTATCCTGATCGGTCTTAGCGTAGTTCGCCTTGATGAATCCCCGTGTGCGCCGAACCATGTAGAGACGCATGAGGTCCCGCCAGTCGTCGGCATACTGACTTTTCTCGAATGCAGCCAGAGTGTTTGCGCCACACTGGTAGCGCCCTCTGAATTGCGCTCGGTCAACATCATTTAGGAGACGTTCAGGGCCGATCTCAAGCTCCTTCTCCGGGGAAACAAACAAGCGCAGTTGGCTGGCGAGATCGAGATATTCTTTGTTGAATGGCGTGGCTGAAAGCAGGATGCACTTGCTTCCAGACCTCTGGATGTATTCCAGGATGGCCTTGTACGTTTTTCCCTCTCGGTTCCTGAGATTGTGGCTCTCGTCCAAGATGACCAGTCGGTATGCGCGGAGTTCTGGCAACTGCTGGAGAACCTTGGAGTATGAGAGGACCTTGCAAGACGGCACCCGATAGTCATGACAATAGTCTTTCCACATATCCGTCAGATTGAGTGGACATAGGATGAGGGTCTCAAGAAGTAATTCATCGGCAAGAACTCGCGCAAGAGCCGTGGCCATCAAGGTCTTGCCCAAACCCACAACGTCAGCGAGCAAGACACCCCCTCGCTTATGTACATGGTGGGCGGCTATCTTAACTGCCTTTTCCTGAAACTCGAAAAGCTGGTTTCCGAAGTCTTTTGGAATGCCATAGCGAACGATGCCCTCTCTCGCCTCTTGAGAGAGGTGGTAGGCCATCTTGACGTAAATATGGTGGGGCGGAATCGGCTCTGGCCGCGCCCAGCTTTGATCGATGATGTCAGCTATCTCTTTAGAGATGTCCAGGCACCACTTGTCCTCCCAACGGTCATCGAACCACCTCGCCAGTTTCTCGCAGGCATCGTGGTCGGTGATATCCACGTTTAGCTCACCTTGTTTTGAGAGTCCCGCGAAGGTGAGATTGCTGCTCCCAAGAAAACCAATAGCGGGACTGACTGGATCGTGTCTGAAGAGCAAGTAGAGCTTCGCGTGAAGGGTATGGCGAAGATGCAGCTTTACCACGACTTTTTTGCCACGAATCTGTGCAGCAAGGCGGCGGAGCCCCACTTCGTCGGCATTTGTCGGAGCGCCGAGGGTAAGTTGTACGCGAAACTGTTCTGCGAGTGCCTTTTTGAGGCGGAGAGCGGTCTGATTGTCGAGCTCGGTATCCTGTTTCAGTATCCCGTAGGCCTCGGCGATCTCCTGATGAGGGAGCGTCTGCATCCCAACTAAGAGACGGCAGCATTCGCCGTCGCCGCCCGTCCATGTTTCAATGTGCTCGTCGAGTTGTCGCCAACCGCGCAGATTGAAATAACCGACACAGAAATCGGACCGGTGGGAGACCGCTAAGGTCGTCTTGAGCGTGGGCAGCAACTGCTTGTCGATATTGTCGAAAATCCGGGGCATGGCTGACCGATCTGTCCGTAAGGCATTGATCCAACGCGAAATACGATTGTATCGAATGCAGCACAGCCAAGGCGCGTGCGTGCCTGAGATCGCACGGTTCATCATTGCGGTTTAAGTTCGTTCTAAAGGCTGATTCCGCTGTCGATCATGTCGTTGGCCCGAGCTTGCGTATGTCCCTGGTCCGCGATAGCTGGGGCGACAGAGTACGCTGTCGCCTCTAGCGCCACATCCCGCGAAATCGGCTGGGCTTGCCTATCGTAAAACTGTGCTTGCGGGTCGATGTGGAGCCATCCTCCGGTTTGCTGGTGCTGGTAGCTCTGGATGTCTCCGGTCTCGCGCTTCCACTCGTAGCTGCTGGCTTCATTGGGAAGCGCAGTCTGGATGGGCGCATAGTGGCGGAGGTCGATCTCGGTCTGGACTTGCGCCTTGTCGTTTGCCGGGTTCTGAGCTTCGTGTTGGGACTGCCGCCGCTGCTCTTCCTGGGTCCGCTCTCTTGTATCTGTCATGGTCTGCTCCTTCGGTTGGGGTTGCTGGTTGTGAGCCTCGGCGTTGGGTCGCGAGACCTCGATGGCGGAGGCCTTGCTGATATCGTTGCTGAGGCGTTCGGCAAGGGTTGAAACGTCGTTTGTGTAGATTCGCGCGTCTTGGGATGCGCGGGAGACAGACACATAGGCGAAGCGGGTGTTGATGAGTTCCGGGTGCGCCGTGGTGTCCATGTTGACGAGGACACGATCCGTGGTGAGTCCCTGGGAGCTGTGCGACGTGACAGCGTATCCGTGGTCGAAGTGCCGCATCTGCGATGAATCGAACGTCAGAGTTCGGTCCTTCTCGCCGTCCATCCGAACAGTCATAGCAGGGCCGTCGATCCGCTCGATGGTTCCCAAATCCCGGTTCTTCACGTCCATCTCCGGCTTGCTCACCGTGAACTGAATCCGGTCGCCCTCGGAGAACTCGCGGATGATTTCACGGTATGCCGCGATACCGTGAAGTCTTTCGGGGTTATAGGTGACGTGCTGGCCGTCCTGACGTTCGACCGTGACCTGGTTGTCCTTGGGGTTCGTGGAAACGACGGTAGCATAGCTGCCACGCTCAATTCCGAGTTCCTTGCTGCCTCGTACGTAGTAGAGAACGTCGGCTGGCTGGTACAGGGCAGCCCAATTCCGGTCGGCGCTCGTCAGTTCCGATCGCTGCGTGAGGACGGTCATCGGGTGATCTTCTTTCGACAGAGCACCGCTGTTCTGCAACTCCGCGCGGACGGCATCGTTGATGTCACGACGGCTGGCGTTGTCGGGCGAAACGATGAGCGTATTTTCAGGCCGTGCAACGTAGTCTTTCGCGATGGACTCGATGCGCTGCTGCCGGTCGGGGATCTCGATGATGCGCCCCTGCTGCTGGAGTAGCTGAACGCCGGTGCTGGTTTCGTTCCGTGAAAGCTGCTCGACAGCGCGGAGGAGTTCCGGGTCTTTCTGGCGAACGATTTGATCAAGCTGGGATGTCCGCATTCCAGCTTCCTGCATCTGCTCGAAGGGTTTTCCGGCGTCTACGCCCTGGTGTTGCCGTGTATCACCGATAAGCAATACGCGGTCCTGCGGGCCGATCTTTTCGAGGAAGGACTGCATCTGGCGGGTGCTGGCGAGACTGGATTCGTCGAGCATGTAGAGGTGCCGCGCGTTCGGGTCTCCCGCGTTCCGCTCGACCCCTCCACGCGCAAGGAAACCTTGCAAGGTGTCGGCAGGAATGCCAGCGTCGCGGAGTTGGCCGGCTGCACGGCTAGTGGGCGCAAAGCCTTCCACGGCGTAGCCTTTTTGCTCTGCGCCCTCGCGAATACTGGATAGAGCCGAGGTCTTGCCTGAACCTGCAAGGCCCTGCAGCCCATGTATTCGGTCTTGCGAGGTAAGCACCTCCTCGATGGCTCGTTGCTGTGCCGGATTCAGGAATTCGCGGGAGCGGGCGTGGGCGGCGGCGTCCTCCTGACGCATGATCGGTTCGGTGGTCTGTTGTCCCTGTTGCATTTGCTTGATGGTCGAAAGCTCCTCGGCAATCGCCTCACGGGTGGTGAACTGTCGGCCCGTTTCATGCTTCTGGCCGGGTGCGATCTGGAACTCGCCGGAGGTCACTCGCTGCTCGAAGTGGCCGCGAATCTGGCTGTACGTCAGGTCACCCATGCCACGCCGGAGCGCATCGCGCATGATGTCTCGTTCATCGGTCACGGCCTCGCGCTCGAAGTTGCGACTCTTGGCGAAACTCACCGCTTCTTGAACCCGTTCCGGTGCCGTTGCCAGCGGCTTCCGTTCCATGCTGTTTGCACGATCTCTCGCCTCTTGAACCACTCGATCCGCCTGATTGCCGAACTCCGCGGCGACCTGCGTGTGAGCCGCCAGCACCTCCGAAGGAGTATGAATCTCCTTCTTGTCGCGGGTGGTGTGGGCGGCGATCTGTGCGGCCTCCGGCCCAGCAAAGCCGCTCTTTTCGAGGTACTCCCGAATCTGCTGACTGCGGGGGCTGGAGGCGTCAAGGTACTCCTGGGTGTAGCCCTTGATCTCGGGTGCACCGCTTCTTCCCGGCGTGATCTCGTACCCCAACTGTGAGAGCCGGTACATCAACTCGGATTGGTAGACAGCGGTCGCAAACTGCTGGCTGTCGAAGTAACTTTGGGGCTGGACTGCGCGAGTGGAGCCGTCAGCGCGTTCCGTCATATTGAAGATGACAGCGTGGGTATGGAGCTGCGGCGCGGCGTAGCCATCGACCGGACGGGCAGTGTCATGCTCGAACTTGGCGGCAACAAACTTCCCAGTAGTTTCGGCGGCGTGGTTCCCGCCGATCCGAGCCTGAGTGTATCGCTCCAACTCGGTGAGCGCGATAGTGACGGCTTGCCGGTGGGCCTCGCGCACCCGGTCATCTCCACCAACAAGGGCGGTCAGAGAAACGGACTTTGGCGCTGAGAATGTGGCATCCCATCCTGCCCGATGCTCGACGGGTTTCACAGTGGTTCCGTCTGCGGTCGTATATTCCTGGCCGTTGCGGTGCCGAACCAACTGCTGGCCGGTGAGGGGATTCTGCCCTTCACTGAGGCGAGCGAAGTGTTGCGCGTCGATACCCCCGGCAAGGCCGTACTGCTCGGCCAGCCGTCCCTGCCACTCTCCAAGAATGGTGTCGCCCTGCTTCCAATAGTTCTGTTCGGCAGACGTGAACTCCTTAGCGTGATACGTCTGCGCCTGACTGGAGCTGAGCGGCTTGGAGATGGTGAGCATGGGCGGTCTCAGACACGAATCGTTTCATCTACTGCTACCGGTACATCCTCTTCTTGATCGTCGTCCGGGCTGTCGGGATTGGCTCCGCTGGAGGCGATCTCTTCTGCGGTTGGCTCGTCGTCCTCCGCGTCCTCTTCGTCCTCCGGCTCGGCAACTGAGGGTGCCGGAGCTGGCGCTGGGGCGGGTGTGGCCGCCTCCAAGTCGATACTCGGCGTGGCGGGTGCCGACGCCCTTGGTATGAGCGTCTTCGGATCGAAGGGCAGCTCGTCATCCTCCACCTTGCGCGGCACAAATCCGGGTGTGGTCTGCGCCACATCCATGTACTCGAAGTGGAAGCGAGCGACGTTATTGCCCAGCTTCAGGAACGCATGGCGATTCTCCAAGCCGGAGATTTCTGAGTCCATCACCAAGGGTTCAACCTGACGGTCGATGGTGAAGTTCTTGCCGGAACGGGAGCCGTCGAAGTGCGTCTCCTTCATGCGCTCGATCTCGATCTTGCCGATGGCATTGGACACCCATTCGGCTGCTTTCGGCTCCGTCGTTTTCAGAAATATCTTGGTCGCGGGTTGCGAGAGCATGACCTCGGCAAGATGTCCGTAGATAACTTCCAACTGCGCTTTGCCCTGGAATCCGAGAACGAGTGGGTTCTTGGATTTCCGGTTTTCCGTGATCGCTGTATGGAGTTGCGGGAGCCGTTGGAGGCTGGCAAGTTCGTCAAGAACAAACCAAACCGGTGTCTGGTTTTCGTGCGGCGCGGTGAGCAGACGCATGACGAGCAAGTCGATCCAAAGGCTGTGCAAAGGCCTCAACGCCTCGCGTTCCGTAGCACTCGACGTAATGAAGATCCAACCCTTCCGCTCGACCGCCCATTCAGTCGCGCTCCACGTTTTGTTTTTGGCCTGTTCCATGGTCGGGAGCATCCGAAGGCTGTCCGCGACCAGTCCGAGTGAGGCCAGAACACCGTTCCGTTGCTGCTGTGCGCCCTTGGCGATCATGGCCTCCATCTCCGTCCCGCGCACCCGCTGGTCGATTTCGGCGGGATTGGAGAGCCAGTCCACAAGCTGCTGCGGATTGGGGCCGTAGGTCAGAAGATGAGCGAATATCTTCTGCGGTGTCTCCGTGAAGAACTCACCCTTTTTGTCGCTGGTCGGCTGGTAGAGAGAGGCCGCGATAGCCTTCGCCTCGGCCTTGCGGCGCAGCTCCTCGGACGGTCCCCAGTAGGGGCACCGTTCGTCCAAAGGATTGAGTACCAGGTCGCCCCGCTTCTGGTCATAGAACCTCTGGATGAACTCGCAAGCCGGGTCGTAGACGATGGCCGAGTGCCCCCGGCTCTGTATCTGCCGGAGGACCTGCATTATCAAAGTCGTTTTGCCGGCCCCGGTGTCGCCCATGAGTTCGATGTGCTGCGCCTCGGCCTGTAGAGGGATACGCATCATCTCCTTGGCTTCGGTCGTCACGAAGCCGATTCCATCGCCGTTCACGGTCTTATTGAACTCTTTCGGGGTAAGCAGGACGGGGCCTTTGAGCCGCCGTCCGTACTTCAATTCCTTGCGACGGCGGATGTCTTTGCGGATGGCGAACGGGAGCTGCGCGAGCAACGAAAGGAAGCCAAAGAGGAGCGGCGGAGCATAGATGCTGCGGAGCTGATCGCCGCCAAAGACGGCGGTGCGGAGGTAGGCATGGAGCGGCGCATCGAAGAACGTCCGCTCCGGGCCCCGATAGAGAATGCGTAACCCCTCGGCGGTAGCCTGGGCCGATACCGCGAGCGGGATATGCTTACCGTTTGGAGTGGCAGTCACTCCGTCCTGAACGTCGGACTCGGTTGCGAGGCGACCCAACTTCGTTCCATCTCCGACGTAGAGGAGTTGGTACTTGCCCTTCCTATTGAGTGCTCCTCCCGCTGCACTCTTGGCGTAGATCGGTGTGTAGAACTGCTGCAACGGAGTCTGCCCGTAGCTGAAGCGGAGGTAGACGAAGATGCTCGTCAGTATCAGTGCGAAGAAGATCGCTCCGTAACTGTAGATGGGCGAGTGTGGTGGAAAAATGATGGTCTCTTTGCGGCCCCATTGTGTGGTGTTCATGATGCACGCTCCAGGTCTTGCATCGCGTCTTCCGCGACGCTGCGTTTGCGTTTCTTGACCTCGGCAACCATGTTGTCGAAGGCTTCGGGTGTGAGCTTTTGACCCGTGGCGAGCGGGCGAAAGAGGTTGGTGAGCATGAGCCGGATGCCCATGATTTCCGTTAGCTCCGTGCTGGCTGCCACCACACCGGCATCACGGGCAAGCTCGTCAAGGATGAGCTTGCGGATAAGCTCGCCAGGTCTCACACCCCGGCGTTTTGCCAATGCAGTGAGATTGCGAAGCTCCTGCTGATTGAGTTTCGTTCCCGCGCTCTTGAGGCGAAAGCGGGTTCGTTCCTCCGCTTTCATTGCTATTTCGCTATCTTCGAGAATCGCCATTGGATGTCTTCTCTCGCGTTACTCCAAGTTGCTCTGGGTTATCGCAGGGCAACCTAGCTCTGGGAAATCATTGATCCTGAACGTTCGCGCGTAGGTTGCTGTGCGGCACCCTGCACGACCCTCGGAGGGGTGGAGTGTCAATATGCTTCCGGTGCGTAGCACCGTTTCCACCCCGCCGAGACTGCCAAGGGAAGCCACTACTTCGTCCCCTGAGTAGTCACTGGAGTTGAGGGAGTAGTTGCCGGGGGAGTCGAGCGCCGTCCGCGCTTGGCTCTCTCCGCTGCCTCCATCGGTCTGCGAATACGGAGCGGATGTTCGGGCTTCTTCCCATCCGCCGTCTGAGCGAAAGTAAGGAAGTCCTTGTCTTTGGAGAACACGTACTCCAGCGCCTTCGAGACAACCTCGTCCGAAGGTGCGTTGATGAAGAGTGCGTACTGGTCGGTCCGATGAGCAATCGACTCGTCAAGAGCGATAGTGGCGGTGACTTTGTTGACGGTTTGGACTTCAAGTAGTGCCATGCTGTTTCTCCTTTAGTGATGAATGGGTGCGGCTGAACTTACAGGTCTATCGAACTGCGCCCACTCAGCCGGTAGTGCAAGCTGGGCAGAGTCGGCGGTGTCAGCGCGATTGAACTTGGTGTCGAACTCGAAGGCTTTGGCTGTGCGGTCATAGCCAAGAACTTCGACAACCTCGCTGATCTTGCGGCCATTGGCGTACCGCTGTACCTGCACCACATACTGCACAGAGTCCGCGATCTCGGCGGCGATGTCGTCGCGGTTGGCTTGCTGATGCGACCGCATCGCAAGCTCGCCAAAGCGACGCAGTGCCTTGACTGCGGAACTGGCGTGAATCGTTGCCATCGAACCGGCGTGGCCAGTATTGAAAGAGTCGAGTAGAGTCCGGGCTTCATCTCCTCGGACCTCTCCGAGAATGATCCGGTCGGGACGCCAACGTAGAGCGGCCTTCAAGAGGTCGTTGAAACTCACCTGGCCGGTGTGTCCGTCCGTCTGGCACTCTGCCGGTAGCAAGTTCGGCTTGGCGATGCGAAGCTCCGAAGTGTCCTCGATCACGACGATTCGCTCTGATTCAGGGATGAAATCAGTGAGCGCGTTCAGCAACGTGGTCTTCCCACTACCAGTTCCACCGCTGATGAGAACGGTCTTGCCGGAAGCAATCAGACGGCCCAGAAACTCCCCCAGCGAATCATCCAATGCACCCTCCTGGATGAGCAGCGGAAGCGTGTAGCGGGTTCTGGCGAACTTCCGAATCGTGACAGACGGATATGGACGGACAACCGGAGGAATGACGGCGGCAAGACGGCTCCCGTCCGGGAGTTGAGCATTGAGAAGCGGCTTGTCCGCTCCCAGCTTGCGACCGAGTTTGTTGGCGATGACATCAAGCCCGGTCAAGAGCTGCCTGGTCTCGAACTTCACTTCGGGTGCGGGGTAGAGCTTGCCACGGCGTTCGTACCACCACACGCCATCGGGATTGCCCATGATCTCGCTCACGGTGTCGTCCAAGAGCAGCGACTCGATGGGGCGAAGGAACGGAAGTATCAACTCGAAGCTCATAGCGTCCTCAGAGAAGTAGGCAGCCCAGAGATACCGGGCCGCCCGCTTGGGTAGGAGAAAGCGGCCTATGCGGCCGCATCCTC
This sequence comes from Candidatus Babeliales bacterium, assembly GCA_964658255.1. Lineage (GTDB taxonomy): Bacteria > Acidobacteriota > Terriglobia > Terriglobales > Acidobacteriaceae > EB88. The sequence continues at coordinate 18,099 of CAZZYO010000008.1, read as the reverse complement.
GGTTGCGATTTCCTCGTGCTCTTCGTAATCCGCTTCTTCGGCGGCGGCCTGCTCGGCCCGGTCGAGCTTGAGGATGGACTTCACCTTGATCTCCCAGATGCGCTGCTTGGTATCCGTCTTCTTGCTGTCGTACTCCCGGCTCCGCAACTCGCCTTCCACCTGGATATGTGCGCCCTTGGTGAGGGTGCCGGCGAACTCCGAGAGCTTGCCGAAGACGATGCAACGGTGCCACTCGGTGTGCGAGATGTACTTGCCATCCTTCTTGTAGGAGGACTTGGTTGCCAGCGAGAGGGTTGTGAAGCTGCGGTCGTTGTTGGTGCGAACTTCCGCGTCGTTGCCGAGAAAGCCGATGAGGGTTACTTTGTTCTGGTACATGGTCGTGTCTCCGTTTGTTGAATTTCCCGAACTTGCTCGGGTCACTATTAAGCGAAGTGGGCCCGGCTCCCAAGTGCCGAAGCTCTGCATTTACGGAGGGTCCGGAACGGAAACCGTAACCCGCAGGGCGGCGTAGCCGAAGCAGAAGAGCGAGCTGCCGCAGGGCGCCGGATAGGCCCCGAAGCAGTGACCGTGCAAAAGGCGGGATACAAAACGGAAGACACATGCCGGAACTGAGTTCTCATCTGTATCTGGGCTGCGGAAGTTTGCCTCAACTGCAGCGTCGTTCGAGCGACCAGGAACTCTCAGGAAGGATGAGCACTCGCAACCGTCGTTGCATGGCTTCTGGCCTCGGTTCGCCGCGAACACCCTGTACAGGCACAGGTGGGGTGGTGCAGCCGGATTGGCAGCAAGTCTGGACATCGGAAAGCCTCGTGGGATGGGTGAGTCTGTTCTCTAGCTGAACGCCTGGTCAACGCGGAAGCGGATGATGGTCAAGCCGAGAGGATCAACCGTGGTCTTCTCGTTCGACACCTGCGGGTTGAAGACATAGGTGACGGTGGCTGTCCACTTCTCCCGCTTCAAGACGCTCTGGTCGCCGGAGTTGGTGAACACCTTGTCGAACTCGATCCGGGCTGAGTAGGGCGACTGGCGCAAGTCATCGAGGATGACGTTCTTGACCTCGATGTCCACATACGGCAGAGTCGAGTCTTTGACGTAGTTGGCGATGGTGTTGTTCTTCTGCTCCTGCTCGATGACGGCCCGCTGTACGTCGGCGTTGAGGAAGTAAAGCGCCTGCGTTTGGTCGCGCTCGATTGTATAGCGATTGCGGCCAAAGTACAGGTTCGCCCAGCGGGTGAGGTAATACTTGTTCTCCGCCTCCTGAGGCCGGTAGTCGAAGTTCCGGTAGTCGATCGCTTCGGCGTGTCCGACATCGCTGATGCGGATGATGAACGGCTTGGCCGATGCGAGTGCCTTCTGGCTTTTGAAAACGAGCAATCCAAGCATCACACAGAGTTCAGCGAGGCAGAGCATGGCGATCTTGAGGTAGGTGTTCGTCACCAGTGGATCGCCATACTGTTCGAGATAACGCTCCGCCGCGCGGCTGATGTCGGGAGTGACTTCAGACTTCATAGATTCCTGCATGACGGTTCTCCTTATCCAAGTGCCATAATCGCGGTGGTGATCATGCCCATGCCGCCGTCATGCCCGCTGCTCGAACCGGAGAAGATGGAAGCGGTGAGAGCCGGAATCTTGAGCAGGACAAAGACATTGACGAGGATGAGCAACAAGAGCAGCGGAAAGTTCTTGACCATCGTCGCCGGGTCGGTGGCATTGATGAAGTTGGTGTAGTACGCGGTAAGGATGTGACTGAGGACACTCAGGCAGGCGGCGGCAACAACCTTGTAGAAGCTGAAACTGATGAACGCCTTGAGCCAGCCCCAGAAGAGGAAGTCGAGTTTGTCGAAGACGAGAAACGGAATGAACACCGGGCCAAGTAGCCCAACGACTGTGCTGGCGATGGCACCGTAGCCGACGATGGCGGCGATGAGTGCCGACAGCAGTCCAAGCAAGACCTGCGTGATGGCGAAGATCAGGACAAGATACGGCTGCTCAAAACTCGCCACCATGCCGGGGCCTGCGTTCTGTTGCGCCTGCGACAGCGTGTTCATCATCTGGTCGGTGCTATCCGTCCCAATGAGTTGAACGAGGTTCTGAGCGCCGCCATTGATGTAGCCTTTGATCGAAGATCCCAGTCCCGGAATGGACGAGTCGTAATACTTCACCATGACGTAGGCGAACGTGATGAGCATGAAGAAACTCAAGAAGCGCGACATGCTGAATCCCGGTCCGCCTTGCGAGGATGCAAGGGCCTCCTGTACTCCGAACCAGACGAGCATGATCGTGGCGAGGGCGATGCACATACGCAGGCCCATTGCGGTAACGGAGGGTGCGGCTGTCGCCGAGAGAGAGTCGCACCCTTGAGTGATGAAATTCAGTAGTCCCATACTGCAACCCCCGCGTAGTGGATGAGGCGGTTAGTACCGCATTGCGGACGATGCGCCGGAGTAAGCCGGTGCGACGGATGTCTGGAAGTTGTTCTGGTAGCTGGTTGCGTTCTGGAAGCTCGCTTTGAGAGCGTCCTGCTGCTGTTTGCCAGCCATCATCTGCTGGAGCGATTGGGTGGTGCTGATGGAGTTTGTCTCCTGCTGGGTGCGGAGCATGAGCAGGAGTGCCTGATTGATCCGCTGGAGCGTCGCGAGTTCGGTTTGCTGGGTGGGGTCAGCCGAGTGGCTGGCTGCCTCCAGAGTGGCAATGTCCGTCGCGCGCTGTTGAGCGTTCGACCGGATCGTGCCGAGGGTTTGCAGCGTACTTGCATTCACAGAGTCGTTCAGGTCGCTTGTCGCGCCCTGGGCGGCGATCTGCTGCTGCGATTGGGTGGTCAGACTCCCGTATCCGGGGAGTTGCGACCCGGTACGGGGCACATAGGCTTGCGTCGCCAATGACGCGCCGCTGCCGGTGTTGGCGGCGTTCGTCCATGACGAGGTGTTGTTGTAGGTATTGGCGGAGGTATTGATCGCCGCTTCCCATGTGTACGGCGAGATGAACGGCTGGTAGAGCGTCTGCGGAGCCGTCATCATCTGGCGGGTGAAGTTGTAAGCCTTGATCGCGGTCTGCATCTCCTGCAAGGTATTCGCACTGATACCCGTTTCCTGCACGAGCTGCTGGATCGCATGGCCCGACTGTGTTGGGTCAAAGACCACGCCACCAAACTGCGCGTGCGCAGTGGAGGCGAGGGTCGCGGATAGGAATGCTGCAAGCAAGACAAGTCGTTTCATGGCCGGTCTCCTTATCTCTGGGTTGGTCACTGTTTCGGTTGTGGTTTGGCCGGTGGCTTCTGAGTCGCCTTGTTGGGGTCGTAGCTCAGGGCCGAACCGGCTCCGGTGTATGCGGGGGCAATGTTCTTCTGGAAGTTCTTCTCGTACTCCGCCTGGTCCTTTTCGATCTGGCGGCAAGCCTTGGCTGTATTCCCTCGGTCAAAACACTCGGTCAGAGCCTTGCAGGTAGTCGCGGAGTCGCCGGGAAGACACTTCTTGTCGGCGCAGCCTGAGAGCGTGAGCAGAGCAAGCGCGAATGAGGCATAGCGAACTGTTCGCATGGATTCTCCTAGAACGTCTGGGGTATGTTGTGGTTTGTATAGGCCGGGAGGAGCATGTCCTGGGTGAAGTAGATCTTTACCCGATGCCCCTCGCGGATGGTGATGGTCGGCGGTATCTGCATGAACCGATCAAGGATCGTCGTTGAGGACTGCGAGACGCTGGCCGCTGCGCCGTTCGTGAAGGCCTGGGTGCCAGACGTGGTGATCGTGCCACCGCCCGACTCAATCTCCCCCGCGCCGGCAATCACGCCAAGGGCGATAGAGGTGCCGAAGATTTGCAGGTAGTGATTGTTCACCTTATCCTTCAGGCCTTCCTCGCCGATCTGGTCGAGACCGTGAAACTGGTCGAGGTCCACGGAGTAGCCGTCTGGCATGATGAGCCGGTGAAACACGACGGCCATTCGGCGTTGCTGGCCGAAGCCCGCTGAGCCGATCTTCTTGGCCTCTCCCAACACAACCGTCCCGTCCGGGATAAGGACGTGTTGGTGGTCGTGCGAGTAGAACGGATTGGAGACGAGCACCTTGACCGGGCCAACAGCATCTCCATCCAGCCGATTCATCAGCACCGTGTCCAGCACTGCGCCCTCAAATATTACGTAAGGCTGCCCAACGGCTGAATTCAGATTCACTTCAGGAGCTTTCTTGGTGGGCTCTGGATCGGGTTTCTCTCCTGCCGCACGGCTTGGAATGAAGCTGGAGCCTTCGCCGCCCGCCAGCGCGGCGGCATAAGGGTTCGCAGAGGACACCGGCATCATCTGAGGCGAGTTCTGTGGTTGCGCCTGATGTTGCTCCTCTTCCTTGCTGTGACTGTAAGCAAGATTCGAGGCGAAGCGAGAATCGAAGCTCAGCTCTCGTTCCTTGTTGGCAAGCTGCTGCTGTTGCTGCTGCTCGGGCGTGAGCTGCGGTTGGCCGTTCTGGGGCTGGCCTTGCGGGGGTGGCATGTTGGGTTGGCCGTTCGGGCCATACATCGCCGCCGCCTGTTGTTGTGCCGGTGTCTGACTGGCCGCCATCGCTGCCGCAAGTTGTGCGTCCTGCTGCTGCTTCTGCTTTTCAGCCGCAAGCTGGTTCTGGAGGTCGGCGATGTTGTTGGCGGTGTTGTCCTGCACGAACGGCTGCGGAGGCGTTCCCTTGGCCGGAGTGCCGTTCGGCGTTTTCTTCTTGGAGCTGAAGAGGCTCGCCGTGATGAGCAGAAGGATGGCACCCAGATAGACGAACATCTTGATGTTCTTGCGTATCACGCCCTTCGGCTCGGAGGTATTCTGCGAGAGCTGCGGTGTCTGATCCGTCATGACATTACCCCTTCCGTGAGAAGTCCATGTGCTTCTTGCCGATCTCGATGTATCCCTTGTCCACAATCTTCGGGATGATGTAGGTGCCGTCGCGCAGGTCGTAGTTGATGAGGTCGGGCTTGCCGTCCTTCATCTCGTACACGCTGAATTTTTCGCTGGCCGTCGTCTTGATGTAGGTGAACTTGTCGTCGTGGTAGATCGACTGGACGGCGAAGGGGTCTTCGTTTTTGAACGTGTAGTCGAACTTGAGCTGCAGCGGATACACACTCTTGTATTCATCTACCGCCTGGGTGACGTGACTCTGCAAGGTAGCGAGCTGCTGTTTGGCCTGTTCTAGCTGCGCGGCGGGAACGTACTGCGCCGGTCCCGCCGACGCTGTGATCGAAGACTGATCTGCGGGCTGGACGATAACCTTGAGGTCGGGGTCGCCGCCCTGGGTGGAGATGTCCTGCAAGGTGAAGCTGTAGATGTTGCCCTTGTCGGTAATCAAGTTGAGGTTCGTGCTGATCCCCGGCTTGGCCGGGTGAACGAAGCAGAAGCTCCCCACCACATCGACGATCCAGAAGTCCTTGTCGCCGGTCGCGGCCTCCATGATCTTTTCGGTCGTGGGCACAACGATCAGGGTCGTGTATTTGACCTTGGCGCGGATGGGCAGAATGTCCTGCGAGTGGTACTGCACCGTCCGGGCTTGCTCGGCGGGTGCGGCCTGGGCAAAGGCCGTAGTCGAAGACAGGGCCGATGCAAGGGCGAGTGCGAGAAGGGTGATCTTCATGCGACGGCTCCTTTGCGGTTGGGGGTTGCGGTGGATGCTGCGGGTTTCTTCTCCGTGGCGTGTTGTTTGGGCGGAAAGGGGTGGTCTTCAGCTAGACGGCGGACGCCCTCGGCGACGCCGTAGCGGGCAAAGTAATCGCGTTTGAGCTGGTTGTCCTTGGCGTTGTTCGTCGCAATCCAGTAGGAGACCGAATCGACGTTGAGCCGGACTTTCTTGGAGGTCTGGGCTTTACGGATGAGCATCTGTCCGCGTGTAAGGTCGGAGATGATTTCAAGCTCCGTATCGTTGAGGTGGAATGCCTCGCGGTATACCTCCCGGTTCATCTCCGGGTTGGCAAGGAAGATCTTGGTCGGGCAGCTCTCGGATACGATCTGAAGCATTCCCGACTCCTCAAGCTCCTTGATGGACTGTGTGGCGAGGATCATGGCGGCGTTGTGCTTGCGCCATGTCTTCTGAGCGGTGACGACGTAATTCCTGATCGTCTCGTTCTTGATAAAGAGCCACGCCTCATCTAGCAGGAAGAGCTTGAAGGTAGAGAGCCGCTCCGGATTGCCGATTTCAAGCGAGGCCCGATGCAGAACATAGAAGAGCAGCGGCTCCAACACATCCGGCGCATCGCCCCAACCGCCGAAGTTGAAAGTCTGGAAGCTCGAAAACGTCAGCGTGTCTTCCGAATTGTCGAAGAGGAAACCGTACTGCCCGTCAGCCGTCCAACGATGGAGCCGTTCCTTCAACTCGCCGATGATCTCGGCGAAAGTCGATAGTGTGCGCTGGGCAGGCTGGATGACGTACATATTCTCGATGGCCGCCCAAAGCTTCCGTTCCTCTTTGAAATCGAGGCGATAACGCTGGCCGGTGCCTTCGATCAAGACACGGAAGAAGGAAAACAGAAATTGCAGGTTCTCCTTGGTCGGCTCAAGAGAGAAGGGGTTGATGCGGAAATCGCGCGACTCCTGGCCGACGTTCAGGTAGCTCCCACCGAAGATTTCGGTGAGCGATTGGAACGAGCCGCCGATGTCGAAGATGTAGGTGAGCGGCCTGTATTTCTGGGCATTCGTGAGCAGGAAATTGCATAGGAAACTCTTGCCTGAGCCGGTCATGCCGAGGATCAGCGTGTGCGCAACCTCGCCGTTATGCAGGTTGAGGTAGTAGGGCGTGGCGTTGTCCGTCTCCATGACAGCCAGGTACTCCGTTCCAAGATGCGGGTTGTGTTTCTCGCCTTGCAGGATGGTGAAGAAGAACGAGAGGTCGGCGTAGTTGCTGAGCAGCATGAACATCTTGCGGAGATTCTGCGCGTAGTTGCCGGGAACCACGGCAAAGAGTGCATTGAGTTGGTTGTAGGTTTCCGGGAAGAGTGAGCCGTCCGCATTCGTAAAGACAGTAGCGAAGTCGGCAATCTCGCGGTCGATGATGGCCTTGTCCTTGCCATAGAGAACGATGGTCAGCGAGAGGTCGCCTAGAGTCTGTCCGTCACTGAGGGCGCGAAGGCAGTCCCCGAGAACTTCGATGTCGGCCTGTTTTCCTTCGTCGATCAGTACGTCACGCTGATTGACCTTGCTCTCATCCTTCATGGAAGAGATGAGTCCAGCCTTCGACATATTGGCGTGACGACGCCGTTTCACAACTTCCTTCTTGGCTGCGTCGGTAGCAAGTGGAGTCCATTCAGTGACGGCGTAGAAATTCGCCTCGATCTTGAGCAGCTTGTCGAGCACCAGCGGGCGTGTCTCCGTGATGGCCTCTCGCATCGTTAGCAGGCGGACGAAGTGATCGCCGATGCGGAGGTGGTCGCGCTCCGCTTCGATATCGGAGTTCACTACCTGGAAGTCGAGATACTGCGATGTCTGCGGTCTGCCGGCGATACGCCACGCATCGAAGTTGAGCAGACGGCGAAGGAAGTGGAACTGATCGTCGGACGAAAGTATCTCAATCTCCACCTGGTCTCGGAGTTGCTGCTCAAAGGCCTCCATACGCTGCTTGAGTCGAAGAAGATCGCGCTGTATCTGAGAGCGGAGCAACACCTTCATGACGTTGCTGGTGAACTGCGCTTTGAGTTCTCGAACCGCGCCCTCTGGATCGCTTGGGAGTCGTCCCAAAGCGGCCATGATGCCAGTCTTCGACCTTGCTCCTTCAAGCACCACCGCGTAGTAAATCTCGATCTCATAGAGATGGTCGAGTTTCGACTCGAAGAACTCACGGCGCTGGTAGATGGCGGCGTCGATCAGGGGGTCGCCATAGCTAGCGAAGGGCATCTCTGGCCGATTGGTCTTGAAGAGGTACTGATAGACATGAAATCCCGGCCCGAAAGATTTGAGGGCCGCTTGCAGCCTCTTGACCGCGAACTCTTGTCCGGCCTGGTCAAGGCTCTCGAAGTCCACTCCGCAAACCTTGAGGATCATGCCAAGGTCGCCGCTCTTGGTAAGAAAGGTCGTCTCATCCCAGAAGCCGTACAGGTTGATGTTCGCGTTGAGCGAACCGGCCTCAGTCCACGGCTTGATGATCTTGGCAATTCGCAGCATCAGCGTATCTCCACGTTCGGGACTTGTTGCTTGGCAGCGTCGTAGCGCAACTTGAAGCGTTCGGACTTGCCCATGATCTTGAGAAATGCCGGGTCAGTGGTCGTGATCCAACGACCGAAGATGTACCCGCCGATGAAGACTGCGGCTCCAGTCAGGAGCGAGTTGAAAAGGTTGAACGCGCCCACTGCTCCAACGCAAACGAAGTAGAAGACGGTGCGCTCGACCCCGAGATACGTGAGGGGCTTATGCAGAGCCTTGTAGACCCGATTTCGGCGTCTTGGTGTGAGTTCTGTCATAGAGCCCCTCGCGGGTGAGTGAAGCGTGAGCGGAATGACGAGACCAAGGGGCTAGGAACCCCAAAGCCAGGTCAGGATGTTGGTGGCCATCACCGCGATTCCGGTGCCAGCCGCAACTCCGGCGAGAGTCTTCTTCGCGCCGGGTTCTCCGTGGGCGAACGCATACCCGCCCAACACAATCGCAATCAGGCTGCTCACTTTCGCGATCGTTCCTGTGAAGAGAGTCTGAATGGATGTGAGACCTGTATCAAAAGGCGAACTCCCGCTTTGCGCATGAGCCGCCAGTGGAAACAGGAGAAGGGTGAGCAGTAAAAAGCCCGAGAAAGAAGGCCGAAGTTCCGGCCTCTTAACTCGGGCTATACGATGGAGCATCTTCATGTTTGCACCTCCATCCGACTTGAATCGTGTCGGGTATGGCGCAAACCTACGGCTGGCTATCGCAGCAAGTCCAATGACTTTTTGGCGGACGACTATTCCGGGTTGGAATACCTGCCGGGTGCATTGCTTGTGGTGGGGAGTGTTTACTCCAGATCGTAACGATGAAGGATCTCGGGTTCACCTACGCCGGGCTGGATGACCGCTGCTTCCAAGGTGGGCTTAATCGAGAGAGAAAACGTGAAGCTCGTACCGTCCGTCAGGTCGATCAAAACTTCGGTTCCGTCTCCAGTGTCCTTATAGATACGCAGAGCCTTGATGGTCTTTCCCGATACCTGGGGACACTCAATGTAGTCGTCCGACATGATTGCTGACCTCATACGAAGCGGAGTGGCCGTTCAAATGCAATTTCTGCAAGGGCCGCGCCCGAACTCGGGCGATCTGCAACTGGTCAAGCTCAGCGGAAACCACCGCAGGTTTTCTACAAGTAAAAGACGAGGTAATCATCCTTGAGTTGCAGAGAGAAGTGCAAGCGATTTGTTGACAAACGCTGTCATTTTGGCAGTTTCTATCGTTTGCCTGCTGCGCTACGAGACTGAGCCCTTGCGCCAATCAATGAATATCACACTCATCGTGTGTAGACTCATAGTGGTCACGATCCAAGTATGGGAGAGTGACTTCTCCCTCCGTAAAAGCTCGGTTTGGCTCCTCATTGCGAAAGCTCCGCGACGAACGCGGATACTCGCAAGAGGAATTGGCCGAACGTGCGGGGCTGCATCGGAACTATGTGGGCGGTGTGGAGCGTGGGGAGCGGAACGTAGCCCTGGAGAACATCATCAAGCTAGCTCGGGCACTCTCAGTGCCGCCGAGAGAGCTGTTTGCAAACTTCCCGTGAGCCGACAGGTGAGCAAAGTCCATCTGCGATTGATTGAAGGCTGATGGATAAAATCCTCGGAAAGCAATATCATTATCCGAGGAAAGTATCCCGTGCCTGTTTCAGTTCCATCGCCGACCGCAGAACACGCTCTGAGCATTTTTAGAGCGCACGGCGGCGTGCTCAAGACAAAGAGTGCAATGGAGCTGGGAATACATCCAAGAACGCTTTATGCGCTTCGAGACGCTGGTCGGCTGGAACGTCTGGATCGTGGCCTCTACAGGATTGCCGATGGAAGGCCGCTCGAAAACCCTGATCTCGTTACCGTGGCCCTCAAGGTTCCGAAGGGAGTCATATGCCTCATCTCGGCACTCGCGTTTCATCGCATGACGGCGCAGGTTCCCCATGCCGTCTACTTGGCGATTGAGGCGAGCGATCAGGCCCCAGCTCTTCGTTATCCTCCGCTCCGGCTGTTCTGGTATTCAAAGGCTGGGTTTGAGGATGGGGTAGAAGCGGTTGAACTCGACGGCACAAAGGTCCGCATCTACTCGATGGAAAGGACTCTGGCGGATTGCTTCAAGTACCGCAACAAGATTGGAATTGACGTTTGTGTCGAGGCGCTGAATCTGTACCGGCGTCGGGGACGAATGCAGCTCGATAAGCTGGAACACTATGCCAAGCTGTGCCGCATCGAACGGGTGATGAGGCCCTACATGGAGGCCATTCTGTGACCGTCGATGTTGTAAAGAATATGGGCGCGTCCGTGCGGCAACGTTTGCTCAATTATGCGAAGGCCAACAGCAGGCCCTTTGCGGAGGTATTGCAGTATTACGCGATGGAGCGGTTCCTCTACCGTCTTTCGATGTCCCCGCACGTCGAAGCCTTTACGTTGAAGGGTGCGTTGCTGCTAACCGCTTGGCAAGCGCCCATCTCCCGGCCAACGATGGACATTGATCTTCTTGGCCGAACGGACAACGCTGTGGAAGCGATCGTCGCCCTAATGCGCGAGGTCTCGCAAGCAGAAGTCACCGACGACGGAATCGTCTTCGATCCGTCGTCCTTCGCCGGCGAAGTCATTCGAGAGGATGCCGACTATGCGGGTGTCCGCACGACGTTTGTCGGGCGCGTTGATAGCGCGCGAGTCCACATGCAAATCGACATCGGATTCGGGGATGTGATGACACCGGGACCGGAGACGCTGACGTATCCGACGATACTCGACTTTCCCGCTCCGACACTCTCTGGCTACAGCCGAGAGACTGTGGTGGCCGAAAAGCTGCAAGCACTCGTCCAGCTCCGAATGCTGAACACACGGATGAAGGACTACTTCGACCTTTGGCTGCTGACCCGTCAACCGGAGTTGAGCAGGGAAGTTCTGGTCGAAGCGATCAAGCGGACGTTTGCAAACCGAGGGATGGAGCTCGACCTTGATCCGATTGGACTTTCATCGGCTTTCGGCAATGATCCTGCGAAGCAGATGCAATGGAGTGCATTCGTAAAGCGGTCTAGGCTCACGGAAGCGCCCGCCAAGCTCTCCGAAGTCGTGGAAGAATTGCGTCTGTTTTTCGCACCCATTCTCTCTCAATGAGACGCCCCAAATTTAGATCTGGTGTGAGATACCCTAAACATATATGGGGCACGTCCTCCTCTGGAGCACAAGCCCCTTTCCCTTCTGAAAAGCCCCTGAGTAAGGGTCTTTTCTACGTTTTGATGTCAGTTCTATCGAACCTGGTGATCAGCCTTTTTTGGTGGGAGCGCCTCTGCCGTTACAAGGCAGAGGCAATTTGGAACGAAATTGTTGCGCCTTCGCTTTATCGTCCAGCACCCTCTCCAGCACCCTCGACGGGAAAATGTGGAAGGCGGCGATTTGCACGTTTTGAGGCAAAACCTCTGCTGCTACAAGGCAGAAATCAAAAGCGATTTTTAGACGAAATGCCGTGGCACGGCAGAGGTCTGAGCGCGATTTTGGCGCTGAATCCTCAAATTGCGAGGGTGTCGGTGAGGGTGCTGAAATTTGAAACCGATGTATTTCCCAGTGTTTTTGAGTGCCTTTGGGTGCCTTGATTAGCCATCAACGCCCATGAAATCATTTAGATACAAACAGTTAGCGTAACTGTCACGGCAGAGGTCGCGGGTTCGAGCCCCGTCGTCCCCGCCATACCAAGCAAAGTACTTAGCTTCGTATGGGACCTCAAGTGACAAGTAAATCCGGGTCCGATTAAGGTCCATTACGCTCGCCGAGGTACCAAAAGCGAGTCAGGTTCAACCTCTCTCTGACCCACGTTGGGCACCATCATCCTTACAACCTTGCTCTGTGCGGCTCGTTTATGCGAGTTCACGGCCTGCGTATACACGTCGAGCGTGATCCTGCTGTTGGCGTGCCTCAAGAGCTCCTGAACCGTCTTCACATCTTCCCCGTTCGCCTTCAGCAGTGTTCCGAAGGAATGACGGAAGGTGTGCCAACCGATGTTCTTGGTGATCCCGGCCTGACGTGCCACCGGCCTGATATACCGCTTCATAAGATTGTCCGGCCAGTAGGGTTGTTTGCCCTTCACGCGCGGACTGGCAAAGACCCAGTCACCTTCCATCGGGTATGGGCTTGAACGCCGCCAGCGCAGCATTGTGCCTCCTTGATTGAGCTTCGTTTCGTCCCCGAGAGACGATTACTCAGCGTGCCCCGCGACTCTAAAAGAGTCCAATCCTTCCTACCTATGCCACCCATGGCAAAACTTATAAGGGCAGCTGCTTTCCGAAACTGATGAGCACCTACAGGTAACCGGGCACCTTGAGGTGCCCCGTGGACAGTCTTGATACCCGCGGCCAAGTATCAGTTATGTCTTTTCCACAGAGCGGTGTGGATTGCAAGGCCCACACCAGCGGAGTACAAGGCCATGTCAGAACCGGTAGAATTTCGCCCATCTCGAATATCTGGTCGCTATCAACGAAGGTAAAAACTTCACGAGGGCTGCTGAGAAGATGGACCGCTTCCAGCGAGCCATCAGTCAGCAGATACGCGGCCTTGAGAGCGACGTCGGATTCCCCATCTTTCTGAGGCAAGATCGAGATGGCGTCACGCCGACTCCCGCCGGCGAGCTTGTTCTGAGTCGGGCTCGCACAGTCCTGGCAGAACGGCGCGAGATCTTCGCCATCACCCGAGCGATTCATAGGGGCGAAGTTCCGACGCTAAGGTTGGGATTTTCGTCCTTCGTAAACCCAACACTTTTGACGACGTTCCGTCAGTGCTGTTCCGATCTCTTCCCCAAGTGCGAAGTCGTATTCTCAGGCGGTGATTCGGCCCTAATTATGCAGCGGCTTGGATCGGATGCGCTCGATTGCGCCATCCTGCCTTGCCCCATCGACAGCGAGACTTTGGACGTGATCACCATCGCACATTCTCAGCTTGTCGTGTGCATGAGAACCGATGACCCACTGGCGTTGCAGACACAGCTCGATATCCACGAAGTAGCTCCGCGTATCAGAGTCTTTCGTGATCCGGAACTCCATCCGTCTGCCCATGCGCATCTGGTCAATTTGTTCGCCGAGGTTGGCATCCCAATCAGCCTTGCAAACTCTGTGACGAATCCTGCGGACATTCAATGGATGGTCAAAGAGAACTATGGGCTTGCCCTCATTGATCAAGCGTTGCCTCTCGAATCTGGTTTGACGACTCGGCCAATTGCGGGGGGGAACTGGTCGGCTCAGACGGCTTTTGTTGCCAGCAAGAATAAGACAACACATTGCCCTCCCATTTGTTCAGAAATTCCTGAGACAGGAAGGTCTTACTGTTCAGCGGAAACGACCCCGCGGAGTACGCCCCTTACCGAAGCAGTTGGAACTGCTCGGATAGCCCTCTTCTATAAGCGAAACTTTGCTTGATCTAGAAAAGAAGACTTGGACTCAGCGACACCAAGTGACCTAGTTTCCTGACATGGCAACCACTACACGCCATCGGGAGAAATCAGAATGTCACTTAGTCACAATCTCAAACTACTGAGCCGGAAGCTTGCTCAAGCATTTCGTGTAATGATGCCGCCCTCTTTGCGCTCACATTCGCGAGCGTTGCCCATGCCCAAGGAACGATGGACTTCTCCGGCGCTCAGACGCTTATGGGGACATTCAAAACGTTCGCGGTTTATGCGGGCGCAGTCATCTGTTTCGGCGGTTTGATCTTCGCCGGCATTCGGATGATGAGCGGTCGCTTTCAGGACGCCATTCCGGGTCTCTTCGGTGCGCTGTTTGGTGCCGGCGTTCTTGGATGGGGTGCAGGCTGGATTGGCTCTCTCACCGGCCAATCCATGTGAGGGTGCCATGCACACGATCATGCGGGGAGAACCGTTACCGATCAATCAGGCATTGAACAGGCCGAGGGCCAAGCTAGGGCTTGAACTCTCGGCATGGATGGCCATCGTGTTTGTCTGCGTGACGGTTTTCCTCGTCGGGTTCCGAATGCTGGCAATCCTCAGCTTTCCAACCCTCGCGGGCGGCGCATGGCTGATCGTCCGTAAACACCCAAAGATGTTTGAACTCTGGGGCCTCAGCCTCGGCCAGAAGAGCTACTATGACCCGCGCAAATACTGAACAGATCAAACATACCCCGTGGTTTGCGAAAGCGGGAGCGGCCTGCAGCATCGTCCCGATCTCCCGTTTTGTCGGGCCGAACATCTTCGCGCTGAAGGGTGGAGGCTACGGGTGCCTCTTCTCTCTTACTGGCTTGGATGAAGAGGCCCTGACCGACTTAGAGCTTGAGGCCCGCGTTCGTCAGATCGAAGGCGCTTTGCGGGGGATGCCGGAAGGGTCGTGCCTCTATCAGTACACACGAGTGATGTCCGGGTTCGATCTTCCTCGAGAGAAGCAATACAGGAACGAGGTGACGGAGACATTCGCGAGCGACCGTCTTGCACACCTCGACAACACGGCGGCCTTTCGGCGCATCGACCTTCACTGGTGCGTGACGCTGGAGCCCTCCCAGGCGAAGGCATTCCAGCGCAAGCCAGACGAGAATGTCGCTGACACGTCAAGGGTGCTCTCCGATCTTGAGAAGACGGCGACTTTGCTGGAAGGCCACCTCGGCAGCTCTCTCGGTCTAAGGTTGCTGGGGAAGAACGAAGCCTTCCAGTTCTTCAGCTATCTCTTCAATCTTGAGGAGTGGACTGGCAGAGGTGAGCTTCGAGCCGACACGGGAGTGGACCGCCAGATTGTGCCGAGCCCGGTTGCCTGGCATAGCGATCATGTGCAAATCGGCAAGCGGCACGTTCAGATGTTCTCGCTGAAGACCACCCCAGAGGCGTCGCGGCCCTGCCTGTTCTCCGGCCTTCTGACTCTCGACTGCGACAGTGTGGTGTGCTCGACATGGCGAGTGAAGTCCACATCGGCCGCGCGCAGCGAGATCGACGCCCAGGAAAAGTTCATCTCGTTTTTCAAAGTCGGCGTGTTGACCCGAGTGATGAGCGGTCGGGACACCGCATCGCTCGAAACGGGAGCCGGTGCGAAGGCTACGAACAACAGCGTAGATGACTTGAGCGACGTGATCCGGTCGCTAGACAAAAAGCCCAGGGCGAGTTCTCGCTGCGTTTACTTCTGGCGACGCGCAGTCCGGAGCAGCTACGAGACACCGTCCCCACCGTGCATCGAATCTTCGTCGATGCCAGGGCTAAAGTGATGGAGGAGACGCTGGGCAATCTCTCCGCCTTCTATGCCATGTTCCCAGGCAATCACAAGTTCAATGTCTTCCCGCTGTGGCTGGCCGAAGACCATCATGCTCGCCTCTCCTCCGTGTTCGCTCCTCATCTCGGACATCCTCATTCTGAAGATCTCGATTCCGAGTACCTCAACATCTTTGAGACGCGCACACGGACGCCGTTCTTTCAGGACGTGTATGTGGATGGCGTCCGGGTCATGCTCATCATCGGGCCTACTGGAACCGGGAAGTCGGTCCACGGTAATCAGATCATCTCGCTTGAGCAAAAATATGGCGGATTCACTTACATCTTCGACATCGGTGCCAGCTATGAGAGTGTCGTTGAGCTGTATGGCGGCAAGGTTGATCGAGTCGGCAAAGATGGCCCGCGAGTGAACCCGTTCGCCCTGGAGCCGACCGAGAGCAATATCAAATTCCTGTACTCGTTTGTGAAGCTCCTGCTGACAAATGGCGGCGCGGAGCTTGAGCCCGAAAATGACGACGTGATCCATAAGGCCATGCAGGATATGTATCTCCTCGACGCGGCGAATCGCCGGCTGTTTAACCTATTCCTGCCAAGGAAACTGGACAGGTATCTGGCGAAGTGGGTTGGTAAAGGCATTTACAACGCCGTCTTCGACAACGTCGAAGACAGCCTATCGCTCTCGCGCCTCTAATGCTTCGACTTCCAGGGTGTTAACAACGAGCAGTACGCCGACCTGATCGAGCCCCTGATTGTTTGGCTGCTACGCCGAATCAGCGACGTTCTTTATAACCCAGCCAATCTTGGTGTTCCGAAACACATGCTCATCGAAGAGATCTTCTCTTCGACGAAGAACAAGCAGCTTCTGGACGGAGCGTTAGCTTCGATCAAGACCGTCCGCAAGAATCTCGGCGGCGTCACCATGATCGGCCAGTCCGCCGATGACCTGGAAGCCAATGCGGACAGCACCGTGAACTCCTGCACATCTTTCCTATTCATCAAAGATGCCACCTTCAACCGGAAACGCTACGCCGAGCTCTTCAAGATGAACGAGCAGCAGCCCGCTCTCTTCGAAAGCTTGCAGGACCGCGAAGGACTCTACATGCGGCGCGATGGGTTGACGAAGGTCGTCACCCTGAATCTCGACAGCCGCAGTTATGCAACATTTTCGACCAAGCCCAAGAACCGTGTACGCCGGACGAAGCTGATCGAAAAGTACGGACTCTCTGAGGGCATCTCCCGCTTTGCCCAGGGCGAGACTGTGTAACCCGTATCTCCACTTCACAACCCAAGGGCCCCTTTGAAACCGCCGATGATCCTAACTGTCACGTCTCTCCTCTCACTCGCCTGTGGCGTTGCTCAGGCATCGCCTGCGACTCTGCCGCATCGCCTTGAGCCGAACGCTCCGCGTTCCGTCACCGTATCCGAGGCGCAGACGCCGCCCGTCATACGGGCCGGGCTGCTGCAGTCCACCCTTATTCGTCTACCCGCCGAGGAGAAGATTGCGACCGTCTTCGGTGGAGACACAGTGGACTGGGTGTTCGATGGCGGCCATGTGGCCAGCCGGTTCATCAGCGTCAAGCCAAAGCTCGCGAACACAACCACTGACATTCATATCGTGTCTGACCACGGCAACGAATACACCTTGCAACTTCAGGAGATCTCCGGAGACGCGGATGCGCACTTCGATTCCAAGGTGTTCATCGTGCCCGGTGACAAAGCTGCAAAGGACAGGCTTACCGACATGCCCGTCTTCGTGCCCGCAGCCGAGTTGGATAAGGCCAAGCAGGAAGCCGCCGCAGCCAAGGCCGTGCAAGCTGCTGAGTTGAAGTCGGAAGAGGCCAAAGCGGAGACCTATCGCAGCCAATATCCGGGCAGTCTGCACTTCGATTTCACCTGGGACGAGAAGAAAGGCAAAGAGCTTGGGCTACAGCAGATATGGCATGACGACAAGTTCACCTATCTGCGCGGTGTGTTCCAAGAGACGCCTGCACTGTACGAACTGAAGGATGGCAAAGGATCTCTCATTAACTTCGACTACAACGCCGGCCTGTACACCGTACCGAAGCAATTGGAGACGGGCTATCTGGCGATCGGCAAGAAGCGAGTGGATTTCCATCGCAGTTCCAATGGAACAGGGGAGAAAAACTAGCCATGACCGATCAGAATCCCAACCCACCCGCTACCGTCCCCCCGCAGCGTGAAGCTGTGGGGCCAGTGAAGAAGAGCACGCCCGTCATCATTGCGCTTGTCGTGATCGTCGGCCTCATAGGACTCGCGAATATATCGAGCCTCGTGAGCGGCAAGAAGAGAACCGCGCCGCAGAGTGCTTTGCCAATGCGTCCCGCGACTGCGAATCCGCAGCAGGTCTCCAGCTTCGAGACGCAGCAGGCGACCGAGGCGAAACGAGATTCCGAGGATCAGCAGCGGCGACAGGAGCTTGCCGCCGAGATGCAGCAACTCCAAGCCGCGCAAAATGTGCCAGGGCCCGCTAGGCACGACGGGTCTCGCTACCAAGGTTGACCACGGCTACTTGCAGGCATTCGCGGCAGCGGCAGCAGTGGCGGCTTGGGTGGCCTCGCACAGATCGGCAACAGTGGAAGCGTCCTGTCGCCTGCGACGCAGATCCGTGACGGCATATCGGAGCAGTCCGCAGCCGAGGGAGAACAAGTGCTCCATCACTTTCTCAATCGGCTTCCGATCATCACGCTCAAGGAAGGTTCACGTGCCCGCGTCTACATCGGCACGGACATCCTGATCCCGTCCTACGCGGAGCACCGCG